>JACPVB010000202.1 GCA_016191985.1 Chloroflexota bacterium
ATAAAATGTTTTTTTGATCTTCGAGACCAGCTTCAATCATTTCAAGAATGCTGGATTTTCCTGCCCCCCAATCGCCATGAACACCGATTGTCACTGGTTTTTCCGGCGCTTCAAGAAGAATGTTCTTGATTGTCAAAGCAATGGCTTCGTTGTTAAGGAGATCAACTTTGGTTTCGTTGTCACTTAGAAAGGTGGCAGCCCCGCTTTTTGATTTATCCATTTTATATCTCCCATTCCTTAGCAATATCCTCTACTAAAAATTGGCGATTCGTTCGAACTGGATGGCTTGCCATTATTGTAACTCAGGTTTTTATCAACTTTAGTTGGGATTGGGAGAAATCTCAATCGGGGATCAGTCCACATTCAGGCATTTTTGTATTACCGACACGGATGGAACACCCATCCGTGTCTTTTTGTATCATGCAGCCCATGCCCGAACCTCAAGATCATTTTGCCGCATCCATTGCATCCGAAGCTGTTGAAGTTTTGGAAGACCATCTGCTCTTTCCAGGCGGCTACCTGTTACCTCTCTCCGCACGCGGCAGTGGTGTGCCTGGTATGGCAGATCGCCCCTGGTCACGCCTGACATCGGATGTCTTCTATCCAAATCTACCCGTAGTGTACTCATTAGCAATGCGCCGTGAACCGCCGGATGTTTTGCGTGGTTCATTACGTGCGCGCCGAACACTCTTCGAAGGCTTCATGATGGCGTTGGCGGAAAAGACCGGTCGCAGACCATCAATGGCAGAACGTTCCGCCGATCATGCGATGGATGCCGCCGAGTCGGAATTGACTTTCGGCAAGCCGGCTTTCAAGATCGCCTTGATGAGCGCCTTATTTGTGGAACGCAATCGCTTCGAGGAAGCGGAAGCCGCACGCAGAGTCATCGAAGCCAATTTGCGCGCACGTGGATTAACCGCGCAAAGACTTTTCTATATTGCTGAACGCGCTCTGCATCATTTCCAACCGGGCGGAAAATTATTTCCTGGATTGGATGAGCCGACCCTATTTCTCGAAGAGACTCTTCCCATGTTACCCGCGCCCTCCAGGCAGGTATTGCCTGTGGATGATTCAGTCTGGATCGGGACACATGCACGCGATGGACGGGATGTACATTTCTCCTTCACCAAGGGACTCGATCCAGCCGTTCCGCCTCCACCTCATGCCACGACTCTTATTCTTGGCGAACCGGGCGCAGGCAAGACCAGCTTGTTACGTTGGATCATGTTGCAACGCTTATTACAGGGACGCACGGTCATCTCCATTGATCCCGAAGGGGAAAACAACAAACTCTGTGAAGCGGTTGGCGGCAGGGTTGTGCCGGCAGGCATCCCGGAAGAAAAGGAAACTTGTCTTATTCACCCATTGCAAGGCGAGAACCCTGCTGAACTTTTGCTGGCTGTGCGCTTCCTGATCGCGGCGCTCGCCGGTGAGTCAGTTCTATCTCCCGGTGTTCAGGCGGCATTGCATGAAGCCGTGAAGCGGCGCTGGGAACGTAGACCCGGCGCGATGTCCATTGCGGAATTTGTAGAAACCCTTGGAACGGTCAATGCTCCGGAAGCCGCCATGCCCTTGGCGTTGTTGCGTCCCTTTATGCGCGGCGGATTGTTTGAAGGTTTTTTCGATAGACCCAAGGCTTTGTTGTCGCCTCATTTCCCTGCCGGTCAATGGTGGAACTTCGATCTATCTTCTTTGCGTGAAGAAAACCGCGCTATTGTGCATTCGGTCCTGGCCTGGTTCCTATATCACGCAGTCACGATTGGCAAACAACCAATGGATATTTTTATTGATGAAGGTTGGCGTTTGTTGCGTAGTGGTCCGTTCACAGATTTGCTGGATGAATTGGGCAGACGGGCACGCAAGCGCGGCGTGGGTGTAACTCTCATCACCCATCTGCCGTCTGACCTGATGAAGAATCCCACTTCGTTGAGTCTGGCATCCACGGCATTCATCGGAAGGCTGGGACCTGATGAAGCCTTTGCCTTCTATCGTTCGCTCGGTGTTCCAGAAAGTGAAGCACGCAAGAATGCGGAAACCACATCCCGATTGCCGCCACGTGTTTTCCTTGCTGCTCCGTCGGCAGGTCGCGGCGCGTTATTCCCTGTGCTGGTCTCGATCCCGCCCGTCTGGATTCAATTCTGGAAGCAGTTGGGCGCAACAGGAGTCGTGCGATGATCCACCCAAAGAACGGGTACATGTGCATCAAATGTGGCTACGAATTTGCTTCTGATCCAGACAATTGTCCGCTTTGCAATGAACAATGGCAGGGCTGGGAACTGCTCTTTGCGCCGCATGCCCTTGATGATCTGCGTGCGCAGGTCATGAGTTGGATCGGACAGTTGCCTTTCCCAGCCGTGGTGGAATGGGTCGCATCTCCAAAGGGATTGCGTGTGCGTTTGTATCTTCCGCCGCATGTGGCGGAAGGAGTCGTGCAGGCTTGGGCGGCTATGACAGGGCAACATTCACGCTGGCGAACATTGGGAACGGTGAATATCCAGGGAACTGGATATGTACTGCAATCCTCCAACCGCCTGCCATCTTTGATTGCCTCCGCAAAAGACAGTGACCCATTACTGGCCGTTGGGAGCCGCTTGATCAGCGCGGTGCGGGAGGGAAAAGAAGCCAGCTTGAAATTATGGTTGTTGGGAAACGAAGATCAGTTGCAGGAACGGCTGCGAAGTCTTTCCGCCTATTCCTATGGCACAGAAGGCGGCGTGGGAAATAATACCCCGAATTCGTGGGGGTTGCATTTGGATTTCCTGCGCGCCGGGCTCTTCCTTGGCATCCTGACGGCTGGCATCAGTGGCGGCATCTTGTTTGCCGGCTGGTTCAATCCATTGCCTGTCAGCCTGATCGTAATCGCCGGCTGTGTGATCTGTCTTGCCTCTGCCTGGGGCATTCGCAACTGGCTGGAATGGCGCTCGATCCCAAAGGAAGTTCTTGAAAAACGGATTCAAGAACCGTTATTGAAGGTCGCGTTTTCCATATCATCCCCCATCAATTTGCCGCTTCTGGCAGGTGAACAATCCTGGAAAGATATTCCCAATGGTTGGCCTGAAATCCAAAAACATGGCTTTCCCCTACCGGCTGGTGAACTTGCCGGACTCATGGCTCCTCTTCAAATGGGCGAAGGCAGTGGGTTATTGGATCGAGCGGTCTGGCAGGAAGTGCCGGCGCCGCCTCCATCACAACCCTTACTGGAGGCCGGGTTCAAGATCGGTCAAAGCGTTGCCACAGGCGAACTGGTGGGCGTTGATCCGGATGGACATGGGCTGGCCACCGGCGGCAGTCGTTCAGGAAAATCATCCTTTGTTTATTCCATGTTGGAGCAGTTGATTGCAAAAGGCGATGACGCGCCCGGCATCTTCCTGACCGATCCCCACGTGTCCCTGGCGGATGCCTTCCTCGACGCGATTGCCCAACTGCCGGAGGAAAAACGTCAGAAGGCAGTTAAGAGACTACGCATCATCACCCCGGACCAGCCGCAGGTAATTCCGTTGAATCTGCTGGCTGTGCCTGAATTTACCTGGGCTGGCAATGCAATTGTTCAAATTGGTCGGCGCATCTGGGACGATTACTGGGGGCCGCGTATGCAGGCGGCTTTGCTGGGATTATTCCGCCTGGCGCACGTCTGGAACCAGCATCATCCGGAAGCAGGTCTTGGACTCCTGCATGTGGTCTTCATGGCATTCAATAAAACATGGAGACACAAGGCAATGGCTTTGTTGCCTCCCGGTGAACGCATGGGCGCATTAGCTTTGGACGCCTTGCTTGGGCAAACAGGCGAAGGCGACAAGTGGAGCCAAGGCTGGGTCACGGAGGTGATCAGTCCGGTGCTATCGAAGGTTATGGCATTGGAACTCTCTCCCTGGTTGTTCTCCGCCATGCACCAGGAACGCTTTGTCGATATGAACAAATGGATTAATGAGCGTGCATGGATCGTGCTGCGCCTGCCCTCCGGTGAAATGGGTCGGGAAGGAGCACGCCTGACGGCAGGTGTCTTGTACAACGTCTTCGATGCCGCCTATCGCCGTGCCACCTTGGAAAAGCCAGTTCCCTTTTATTTCATTGTCGATGAAGCGCAGGAGATTGGGTCAGGAATGAGACTCGAGTCCATGCTGGCGGAGGGCGCCAAGTTCGGGGCGCGTATGTTCGTGCTGGCGCAATCCTTATCGATGATGCGCAAAGTCGAAGGCATGGAGCCGGTCGTGCAAGCCATGCTTGCCAACACCTCCACGCAGATGTTCTTCTCGCCCGATCCAGAGGATGCCGACCTGATCCGCGCCACACTCAGTTCCACAGTGCGCTATGGCAATATGACCCTGGACCTGCCTTCCTTGCAATGCTGGTTGCGTGCTCGTATTGGTGGCCGTTGGCAGCCTCCCACATTGACTCAGATCAAGCCCTTACCGCGCGCCGATGGGAATCGGGTGAAGGCATTGATCGAGGAAGTGATTGCGGAGCATCCAGCCGATTATCTACCTGCGGACGGCTGGCAGGAGAAAGCCTCACGGGTATTGGAGGAAATGCTTCCCCCGGCCTTATCCAAACTTTTAGATGAATTCCTGGCAGTGAGGATGGAAGAACAACACAATACAAAGATTTCACAGCCTGCAGCTCAGGATGATGAACGGAGGCTGGGTTTCTGATGATTGCGATCCTTCTGCGTTTCTTCTTGGTATTTTGTGGCGGCTCGCTTGTTTTTTTGCTCGCCGGTATTGGTGTCGTTTATACAGCATGGATTATGTCCCGCAGGGACAATGGATGGAACCGATGAATGATATGCATGTTCTGATTGAACAAATGACCTCGGATATTTCCGGCCAGGCAATACGGTTGGATGATCTTCGTTTGCGCCTGTTCCTAAATTGGTTGAGCGCTCATGGCAGCAAGATTAAAACCATTACCAAATCTGATGGACAACCTGGTAAACGGATCGAGTTCCAAAGTGATGGAAGGATGGATGAATGTCTCAAAAATGGTTTGAGACCCTGGCTTGAATCCCTGCCCATGCAGGGTTTGCTTTGGGAATATCACATCATCCTGAATGAAATTGCCTGGTGGCGCGATCTCGATCCTCGCAGGCTGGCCATGATCTTGAGGTCTGAAGCAGGGAAGTGAGATGTTCAAACTTTTCATCGGGTTTTTGGCTGGTGTGTTTGCGGGTTATCTTCTGGGACTTGTGATTCCGGTCAAGTTCTTCTTGATGACCTGTTTGGCGCTCCCTCGCACTGGCAGTTTTGTTGTTCTTTTTGTTTCATCTTGGGTTGCGTGATTTTCAGGAATATTAATCATGCAGGAGTTTGGTATGCAACGATTGCGAATTGGTTTGATTTCCCTTTTTCTCCCTGTCCTCCTGCTGTGGATGACAGGTTCCACACATGCAGCTCCACTGGCCGCCATTGTAATGCAGGAAGGCCGCACGTATGACCAGGCACATGATACAGGTTATATCGATTGGAGCGGTTCTGCGCAGTATGTATACATTACCCACCGGGATGGTTCTTCCCTGCCGCCAGAGGAGGGTGGAACGTTTTGTGGTTCCAATTGTTCGGAGTGGGTCACGCGGCTCGGCAATGGAGGGGTGGCGAGTGGTTCCTTTGATCGGGATGTTTCCTATTTTGAGGTCATGGTTGGTTTTACCCCCGACTCAAACGTGGGAAGTGCAATTCTGCGGGCTTGTTCTTCTGTGGATACATGGTATTTACGCACTGGCTCGGGGCTTCCGGGCTTCGTCAGCATGATTATTTCGGTTCCTGCCGGATGCCGTACCTGGTCATTGACTGCCTCAGGCGGGTATGTGGATTTTCGTTCCATCGATGTGAACTATATTGGTCCTCCATCCACAGCTACACCCACTCCCTCGCGGACACCCACCCTTACCCCTACGGTAACTCGCACTCCAACTGCGACTTTCACGCCAAGCCTTACACCTACATTGACGTTTACGCCGACCCTGACCTTTACTCCAACGGCTACCTATACCAATACACCATCCCCCACGCCAACCCCTTTGCCGCCCCAGATCATTGGATTGGTGGTCTGCGATCTGTGGGGGGATGCCGGCTGGTGCAGAGGGGATGAGACACTGGAATTGACTGCCAATGATCCGCAGGGCTTTGATGTGACCATCAATGGAGACTTGAATGGTGTCCCATTTACGTGTGGAAGTTCCTGCAATTTGCCTCTTCCGGAGGGGATGGGCACAGCCAATTACATTGTCACCTCCACCAGTGGTCGCACAGCCAGTGGGGTATCCACATGGCAGCGGGATGGTACTCCTCCCGATCTCGATATCAGCCTGCCTCCAGTTGATGGAAGGAATGGTTGGTATGTCTTGGAAGTGGACTTGTCGGTGTCTGCATCGGATGCGATTTCAGGACTTGCATCCCTGTCTGCAAGCACAGATGAAGGCATATCCTGGTTACCACTTCCCATTCACTTCGCAGAAGGCATTCACCCAGTCTTGATTCACGCAAAGGATGTGGCTGGAAATGAAGTGACGGAATCCAAAGTAATCCGCGTGGACACCATTCCCCCAAGCGCTCAAATTACCTCGCATTCAAATGGAGAGTTGGTGCAAGGAGAGGTGCGCCTGGCAGGAACGTTGGAAGATGAAATGTCAGGCCCAGCCAGCGGTGAAATTTCCATTGATGATGGAGCTACCTGGCAGGCAGTGTCAATGGATACAGGGAATGTCTGGTCTTATCTATGGCACTCCAATGAAGTGCCGAATGGAGGATACACCCCGCAAATGCGTGGAATGGACCGAGCCGGCAATGTGGGTGATGCGGTTTCCGTCTCACTGACCGTGGATAACGGACCGCCGGCTGTGTCGATTACCGAACGCTGGTGGATTTGGGAGTCGGGTCAATTGAAGGTGTCTCCCAATCACTTCCCAATTGCCAATGTACAGGTAACGATCCGCGATCCGCAGAATCGTTGGCAGGCAGTGGTCATGAATTTTGATCCCAGGAAGGCTTCTTCTCTTGTTAAATGGGATCGGCGCTTTACGGATGGAATCCTAGCTCCCTCTGGGGAATATCCTGTTTCGGCGGTTGCTTGTGACGTGAATGGGTTGTGCGGATGGGATACAGGCAGGATCGTGATCCCAGTGATGGCAACATCGACCGCTACCCCGACAACCTACCCAACTGCGACATCCACTTTGTTGCCTACCGCAACATCTATCGCAACGCAAATACCACTGACACCAACATCAGTTTTTATAACGCCACCACCGGAAAAGGCACCTGAACCTTTTCAGCCCTCAATCCCACTCTGGCAGATCCTTGGTTTAGTTGGATTGTTTATAGTGATCGCGTCGGCCAGTGTGGTGGATCCACGTCCCAAGGCTTTGGACCGACTGAGCGAGACATTTGAGATGATGTCTGCTCTATCAAAAGATAACTTGTTCGAAGATAAACAAAAATAAAGTACAGAAAAGGATATAGAACATGGAAATAATTCTTGCTATTGTAGTGGCATCCGCCGTGATCTTCTTTGGGGCTTTGATCAGTATTGGGAATGAACGACAAAGGAAGGCAATTGATGGTCTGCGAGAGCAGGTTATCCTTTGGGCGGTGCAAGATCTGAAAATCAAGCGCGAACACCTGGTACGGACTGTGCAGGTCACTGATCCCTTGGGCTGGCTCAACAAGGCCGCATCAAAAATTTGCGGTTATGACCTGAAATTGCAGGTTCTCGAAATGTTTGAAGAACCACAGTCGTTGATCTGCGCATCTGGTGACGGCAGTGTAAAAGTTGCCTTTTCGTCTCTTTCGCCAGCCGACCTTCGCCGAATTAAGAATGGCAAACAAAACCGTTTGTCACAGTTCGCGGGTCATAATCCTTTATTGTTTCTACCCAAGGGTGTGAACGTTCATGAATTATCTGTCTTGAATGGAGGCTATCTATTTGACTTGGAGTTATCCCTGGTTTGGAAGGAGTTAACGGGTCAAAACCTGGAGTTTTCCAATCGGCTCTGGATGTATGAATATTCATAACCATAAAAACATTCGCTAAATACCCGAGCGGGTATTTAGCGAATGTTTTCTTGTGAGGTTTTGCCAACCTGAACAACAGATTTCCGGGCAGCTTGTGTCCTTTTTGTAGAACGATTCACCACTTACTGATGTTTGAATAATTAACTTCCGCTCCAAAAGGCGATTTTACGAGGGAAATTTAGGTTTTTAAGCGGAAATTAGTTTTTCAAAAACCAGTAGTTACAATCATATTACCTGAACAAAATATCTGTAAAGCAAAATTCAGTTTTTTCAATCCAGCCTGCCAGAATGGACAGCCCTCAAAATAGAGGAGTTCGATTTTTATTTACTAAGTTTCCTATCTGAGTTAGGCCGAGCGAAGATTTCTTACCTATCCTTGTTCAGCCTTTCATTGCTTACCAGACGATCTATACGCCTGATTCTGGCTTCAAGAAATCGTGCAGTTAAAGGTCCCAACATTTTCGCCAGCAAGCGTATGTTTTGCAAACGGAGATATGCTGATACACGCGTTCGATCATTGGACATGGTTTCCAGGTGAATGGTTTCAAGAACTTTCAGGTTACCTGGGGTAACGCGCATCTCAACCGTAAAATATTCAAAAGGACGCCAGTCAAGAACGGTTTCAACAACCATCCCGACACCGTGGTCGCAGTGATTGACCGCGCCGGAACCCAGCAGACCGCCAGGGCGGGAATGGGCGCTCCACTTCAAGAGAGCTGGATACCATTGATTCCGTTTCGCTGGATCGTTTAACCACTCCCAAACAAAGGGAGGTGAAATGGGCAGCTCAAGTGTAAACTTTCCATCTGCCTCTTCCAACGAAACAACCACGCGGCGGGCTTGCAACATTGCTTGATAGCGCTGTTCAAGATTCAAGCCATATAGTTTGGTCTCGTGAGACACGAACTCCTGGCCTTGAAACACCTCCGCAGATTGATCGAGGTGTTGCAGAGTCGCATCGGTGATCAAGACATAACCACGCCAGTCAGGGATGTTTGCCGAGGACTCTTTCCATAAACGTTTACGAACAAAATTCGGAGCCATTCCCAAAATCGTGCGCTTCCCCCGGATTTCGGAGAATAGATATTCGCCATGATGCACCATGAACTTGAGGTCGAGAGAGGATACATTCCGGCAAGCCGCACAGGTACAGGTGATGCGACGGCTCATGGCTTGCAGTCGATCTTTATATCCGGTATAGGTGGATTCAATCATGCCATATAGAATTTCAAGGCGGTCGATTCTGGATTCTGAAGCATAGGCAAAAACCGCG
>JACPVB010000219.1 GCA_016191985.1 Chloroflexota bacterium
GCAGGGGGAAGCGCAGGTCTTAATTCGCACGCAAATGCCTTGTGGCGCGCTCGCCGAATGCGGCATCTGTGCGGTGATGGTTGGGCAGCAATGGAAGATGGCTTGCAAAGATGGCCCCGTTTTTGATTGGAAGGAATTGTTATAAAAAAGTACTGCAATATTTATATTGCAGTACTTTCGAGCGGTACAAAAGGGAATTTGAATTTAATACCAGATTCTAAACGATGTGGTGGTGGTTGCGCTCAACCCGTTGGAGCTGCAGGTAACGTCTGTGTAAATCAGGCTGCCGTAAGGCTGGTTGGTGAAAGAGAGCGAGATGATGCCCACGCCGTTGGAATTGGTTGTGATGTTGGTCGACTCTGTGCGGCCATCCGGCCAGTGGACGATGGCCGTGCAGCCCGAATTGGCAACCGGCTGCAGGTTTTGATCCTGCACGATCACAAAGATCAATTGCGTATCGGTTGCCAGCGTGACGGCTTTCCACGCAAAAGCGCGGACTTGTAAATTGGTCGTAACCTGCGGCGAATTATCGATGGGTTTGACCGGAGCAAGCAGGCCGGGGTCTTCGCCCAATTTGTCAAAATAAATGCGCCCCAGGTCAGAGACGACAACCCGCTGGCCTTCGGCCATCCAGGGCTGCCATTCGAGCCGCGCTTTTTCAAAATACTGCACGATCTTGTTTTCGTGATATTCAAACCCAGAGATCGGGTAGCCGAATTGCCCCACGCCGCCATATTGATCGAAAAATTCCAGAAACGCAAAACAAACTGAAAAACCCGTTTCAGCATACGCCCGGCAGGCGAATGAGTTGGTGACATTTAATGGGCCCGTTGAAACGTAAGTGAGCTGCCCGAGGAGAGTGAGTTGAACACGCTGGCCTTCAGGTTGGCCGCTCTGGTATTCGAACCGCGCGCGCTGAAAATATTGCACGGTTTTCCCGTCTTTGCCCGTAAATTCCTCGGTAATCGGGTATCCATATAAAAACGTGGCGTTGGGGTTGGCGCTGTAAAATTTAAAAAATTCCCCTTTCACGTTATGTCCGGTTTCGCTAAAGTACTTCGATTCCTGAGTTTGTGCGCGGACAGGTCCCCAACTTACGCTGAGCAGGCAAATCGCGACAATGAAAGCAAAGGATCGACGTAACATAACTCACTCGTTTAATTATACTAAGAAAAAAAATGCCCGACATTACAAACAGCTATCTTCATCAGAGGTATAAATTCACCCTCTTGATAACATTTTTGCCTTCATTTGACAATGGGGGAAAATACTACATTGTGCGGGTCAACAGAGCCTGGATGATTTTTTCGGCGGAGTGTCCATCGCCATAGGGATTGACTGCCCGGGACATCTCGGCATAGGCGGATTCATCCTCCAAAAGCCGCCTCGCTTCTTCGACGATTTGCCTGGTTCCTGTTCCTACCAGCTTAAGCGTCCCCGCTTCGACTCCCTCCGGGCGTTCGGTCACCTCTCGCAGGACGAGGGTTGGGATGCCAAAAGCGGGCGCTTCCTCCTGAATCCCGCCGGAATCCGTCAGGATCAATGAGGCATGTTTCATCAAATGGACGAGCGGCAGGTAATCCAGCGGCGGCAGCAAAGTGATATGCTCCACGCCTTTGAGCAGGCGGTTGACGGGTTCCTGCACATTGGGGTTCAAATGCACGGGATATACAATTTCCACGCCCCCACGCCCCGCTAATTCGATGAGCGCGTGGCAAATACTCTCGATGGGTTGACCAAAATTCTCACGACGATGAGCAGTTACCAAAACCAGGCGGCGGGAAACGAGCAACGAGTCTTTGCTTGTTACTTGTTTCTTGTTATTCACGCCTAATCTCTCAAGCAGTTCTTTGACTTCCCCCGGCTCTGACTGTTTTGCCACGAATTGCAGCGCGTCAATGACGGTATTGCCCGTGACGACAATGGCCTTTTCGTCAACGCCTTCACGCAATAAATTTCCCTGCGACCATGCAGTGGGCGCAAAGTGCAGATCGGCAGTGACGGTTGCCAGGCGGCGGTTGATTTCTTCGGGGAAGGGATGCCATTTGTTATGAGTCCGCAAACCGGCTTCGACATGGCCGAATTTGATCCGCCGGTAGAAGGCGAGTAGGGAAGTGGTGACGACTGTGGTCGTATCGCCAACTGCCAGCACCCAGTCCGGCTTGAAATCTGCCAGGACGGGGTCAAGATGTGTGAAGATGTTCGCGCTGAGCTGCGCGAGGGATTGATCGTCGCGCATCAGGTCCAGGTCGTAATCAGGTTTGATCTCGAATAAATTCAAAACCTGGTCAAGCATTTGGCGGTGTTGGGCGGTGACGCAGACTCGCGATTCCACGCCCGGTGTTTGAGCCAGCAGGCGGACAATCGGCGCCATTTTCACGGCTTCCGGGCGTGTGCCAAAAACGGAGAGAATTTTCAAGGTGCGATTCCGATTTACGATTTACGATTTTGGATTTCAGATTTGCTGTCGCCAATGCGATGGAACACGAAGCCATGATTTTTCCACGCCTCGCTGTTCAAACCGTTGACTGTGTCCACGATGATCCGTGCATTTGTTATTTTTGCAATTTCCTGCGGAACCAAATTTGTGAATTCAGTATGTTTAACCAGCAACACAATCGCGTCGGCGTCTTTCAAAGCGGACTCAAGCGAATCGGCCATACTGATTCCCCGCATCTTTGCGTCTGGTTTGAATGGTTCCCATGCTTTTACTTGCGCGCCCTGCTCTTGAAGAAGATGTATCACTTCATTGGCGGGGCTTTCGCGCAGGTCGTCTACATCAGGCTTGTAGGCAAGGCCAAGTGCGGCGATTTTTTTTCCACTTAATGAACCGAGCGCGCGTTTGACATTTTCCACAACAAAATGCGGCTGGGAATCGTTAACCTGCCGCGTATGATAAATGAGCGGCGTGAGTTCGGGTGCGGCTTCCACGAAGAACCAAGGGTCCACGCTGATGCAATGTCCGCCGACGCCGGGGCCGGGGCTGAGGATTTTTACACGCGGATGCAAATTGGCGATGGAAATCGCTTCCCACACGTCTACGCCGAATTTATCGGCCAGGCGGGAGAACTCGTTGGCAATCGCAATGTTGACATCGCGGTAGGTGTTTTCCATCAGCTTGACCATTTCCGCGGTAGTCGCGTCGGTTTCGATGATCTGGCCTTTGACGAAGATGGAATACAAATCCCTGCCTGCCTGGGCGGATTCGGGAGTCACACCACCGATGACGCGAGCATTTTCGATCAGTTCGCGCAGGATCTGTCCGGGCAAAACCCGTTCGGGAGAATATGCCAAATGGAAATCGCGCCCAGCTACCAGTCCGGAACGAGCGAGGATAGGAGTTATCAAATCCACGGTGGTGCGCGGGGGAGAGGTCGACTCGAGCACCACCAAGTTTCCCTTCCTCAAAAATGGCAGAATGGACTCGGCAGCAGAGATGACGGCGCGCATATCTGCCAGCTTGTATTTCACGCCGTTGTATTCGCCGAATTGGTTTTCCTGAAATGGGGTTGGAACGGCGATGATGAATGCGTCGGCTTCTTCGGGTTGTGTTGCGGCTTTGAAATTACCAGACCCGATGGCCTTTGTGACCGCATCGCGCAAGCCAGGCTCGTGGATGTGTATTTCACCCTTGTTGAGGGTTTCAATGATGTGGGGGTTGATGTCCATGCCGAGAACGTTGACCCCGTTCGCGGCGAAGGTGGATGCTGTAGGCAGGCCAATGTAGCCAAGCCCGATCACGCAGATTTTTTGAAATTTCACAGGGACTCCGGAAAGTTAGTTTAGCCCGATTATTATACAACCTGCCCACCCGTTTCCATAAAACGACTTTTCAACCTTTTCACACGTATATTTGATTAACGCATGGCTTCTTGTTGTATAATCAAATGGAGGAACAATGGAATTTTTACTCGAACCGAACATAGCATATTTGATCTTGCTGGGTGGAATTTTATTAGGTTTGATGGCGCTCGTTTCACCAGGTACGGGTTTGTTTGAGGTGGGCGCGTTCTTTTGTTTTGCGCTGGCGGGCTATGCAGTTTATAACCTGGCTTTTAACTGGTGGGCGCTGATTATCCTTGCTTTAAGTATTGTGCCATTCGTTTATGCCATTCGTAAACCGAAACGAGAATTATTCCTGGGCCTGTCCATTTTGCTGTTGGTGATCGGGTCCATATTTGTTTTCGTGGAAGATGGCTGGAAACCTGTGGTCAACCCATTTATTGCATTGATCGCTTCAGGCACGCTTGCGGCTTTTCTGTGGATCGCGGTCCGTAAATCTGTGCAGGCTGTCGGTGAACGGCCCGCTCATGATATCGAGGCCTTGATCGGCAGGACCGGTGAAGCGCGCACAAAAATCCTGGAAGAAGGCAGTGTTTTTGTGGCAGGCGAAATGTGGTCGGCTAAAAGTAGTGATTCCATTCCTGCTGGAAGTCCAATTCGTGTGGTGCGTCGCGAGGGATTTATCCTCGTCGTAGAAAAAATCAATTCATAACGGAAGGAGAAATTTCATGGAAACAGTTGGTCTAGTAACTTGTTTGGTGGGCGCAATCGTTGTCGTTGGTTTTATTTTTGTCGCCAATGCCATCCGCATCGTGCCTGAGTATCAGCGTTTGGTTGTGTTTCGTCTCGGTCGTTGTGTGGGGGCGCGCGGCCCCGGCATCATATTCCTGATCCCCGTCATTGACCGTGCTGTAAAAGTTGACCTGCGCGAACAGGTGCGCGAGGTGCCTCACCAGACTTCGATCACAAAAGATAATGCGCCAATCTCCATTGATTTCCTTTGGTATTACAAAGTGCTCGATCCCTCCGAATCCGTGCTGCAAGTGGGTAATTTTGAATCCGCCGCAGCGGGTATCGCTGCAACCACGCTGCGCGCCGTGATCGGCGGTATTCCGTTGGACGATGTGCTCTCCGAACGCGAACACATCAATAACATGCTCCGCACCCGTCTCGATGAAGTGACCGAACGCTGGGGTGTAAAAGTCACCAACGTGGAAATCCGCGAGATCATCCCGCCGCGTGATGTGCAGGATGCGATGAACCGCCAGATGTCTGCAGAGCGCATCCGCCGCGCTGTGGTGACCGAGTCCACTGGTACGCGTGAAGCCGCCGTCAATGTGGCCGAAGGTGAAAAACAGTCCAACATCTTGCGCGCCGAAGGTCAGAAGCAATCTGCCATCCTGGCCGCGGAAGGTGAAAAGACCGCCCAACTCCTGCGCGCTGAAGGTTTTGCCAAAGCGCTTGAACAGATATTCAATGCCGCGAAAGGCATCGACCAGAAGACCATGACGCTTCAATATTTTGAAACGCTCAAATCCATTGGCGCCAGTCCGTCTACAAAATATATTTTCCCAATGGAATTCACCAGTATGCTGGATAGCTTCCTCGGCAAGGAAAGCAAGAAGTAACCCGTAATTTTGTAATACAATAAGGTCTCCCCAAGCGGGAGGCCTTATTTTTTTTATGGAAATTACCAAAGCATCCATCTTCGACTTGAAGGCACTTCGCAAACTGGAGAACGAAGCATTTGCGAAAGACGCCTGGCCCTTATTCGATCTAGTTGCCGTTTTGACATTCCCTGATGTGATCCGTTTAAAAGCAATGGAGGATCAGAAAATGGTGGGATTCATTGCCGGGGACCCGCATCCGCGCGACGGGTGGGGCTGGGTTGCCACCATCGCGGTTGATCCACGCTACCAGCGACGTGGCATCGGGCGCGCCTTACTGCACGCCTGTGAAGCGAAACTTGGCGTGCCGCGCTCACGTCTCACCGTGAGGCCCTCCAACCATGGCGCGATATCAATGTATGAAAGGGAAGGCTACGCATCCATTGACCTGTGGAAGGGATATTACAACGATGGCGAAGATGCCATGTTGATGGAGAAGGAATTATGACGGA
>JACPVB010000220.1 GCA_016191985.1 Chloroflexota bacterium
CATCGGGCACCCCTCCTGCGAGGGCGGTGTTTCAAATGCCGCCCACGTGCACCTTGCCCGCAGATTTAACGGCGAATGGATTGCAGCAGACGGCCCCATCCCATTCAGCATGAACGGCTGGGTTTCCAGCGGCGACGGGATTGAATACAACGGCTTTCTCACCCGCGGCTCCCAAAGCATCGAAGCCTGGGACAGCGCCAACGATTTCAACCTGGTCTCGCGTTAATTCAATTCATCCATCCTTAATCTTAGCGGATATAATCCTTTCAATCATATGCATCGTGTCTTCGCGTTTCTCACAATATTTTCGTTGACATTATCAGCCTGCGGATCCTCTCCTTCGATTTGGGGAATTGCCCAAACTCCCACGCCTGGTCTTTCCAATTCAACATCGCATCTTGTCGACCCGTTTGCTGTTCAGGACGACCCGGTCTTTTTCCCCACCTCAACCCCTCCCGCGGTGATCGAAGCGAATATCCCCACCCCCACACCAGACGGCGCACCCCCGCTGATTCAACCGACCTACACTCCCTCGCTGGACGCCCCGCCATTCCTTTATTATGCCCAAAGTGGTGATATGCTCTCCGCCATTGCAAAACGCTTCGGCGTGGAAGAATCCGAAATCACCTCGGATGCCGATCTGACCAAAACCACCCTGATAGACCCCGGCACACTGCTCGTCATCCCAAATAAAATCAACGAGCCAACCTCACCCAACATCCAGATCATGCCGGATGCGGAGATCGTGTTCTCAGTCACTGCCGCTGATTTTGATATCGAAAAATTTGTAAAAGAACAAGGCGGCTACCTTGCCAGCTTTAGAGACTACCTCGGCTCCACCGGCTGGATAGCGGGGCACGAAGCCATCAAACGCCTGGCGGTGGAAAATTCCATCAACCCGCGCATGATCCTTGGCCTGCTGGAATACGAAAGCCGCTGGGTTAGCGGTCAGCCGATAGACCTGCTCCACACTGACTTTCCCATGGGTTTCAACGACTATCACTACAAAGGCATGTCGGTTCAAATGGTATGGGCCATCAACAACATGTCCATTGCATATTACGGCTGGCGCGCGGGCACAATCACCCACCTGGAATTCCCGGATGGTTCAAAACTCCGCCTCGACCCCCGCCTGAACGCCGGCACGGTTGCCATTCAATACCTGTTCTCACGTCTTCACAATCAGGCGCAATGGGCGCAAATCATCAATCCCGATTCCGGTTTCCCCGCCCTGTACACAAAAATGTTCGGCGATCCGTGGTCGCTTGCGGATGGGGCGAACCCATTATTTCCACCTGCCTTAACCCAGCCGCCACTCACGCTTCCGTTTGAACCCAATGTCCAATGGAATCTCACCGGCGGTCCGCACAACGGCTGGGGACAGATCAACCCGAATATTTACGGCCAATCGCACACCGTAAATTCAGCCATCGACTTTGCCCCCCCAACCAAAAACGGCGGCTGTGACGCAACCGATACCTGGGTAGTGGCCGCGGCCCCCGGCCTGGTTGTGCGTTCGGAGAACGGCGCAGTGATGGTTGACCTGGATGGTGACGGGTACGAGCAAACCGGCTGGAATCTTCTCTACATGCACATTGCAAAAAAAGACCGTGTCTCTGCCGGCACCTGGCTTGAGTTAAATGACCGCATTGGACATGCCTCCTGCGAAGGCGGCGTTTCCACCGGTACACATTTGCATTTTGCAAGAAAATACAACGGCGAATGGGTCACAGCCGATGGACCTATCCCCTTCATCATGGACGGGTGGCGCGTTGTGGCCGGTGAAGCGGCATACAAAGGCAAACTCGTCCGCGGCGATGAAGTTGTGATTGCAGACCTGCTTGGGCAAAGCTGGTCCAGCATCATTCGTGATAAAGATGAATAAAACCAGAAAAAAAATTAGACAAGTATTAACAATTCTCTCAAGTTCTGTGCTGTTGATCGTATCTTGCAATCTGTCTGCGCCTGCGATAAGCGCCAATACCACCCCTACAGCAGATCCATTAAAGAATGCGTTTAGTTTCGCTTCCGACCCGACCCCATTACCCACTCGCACCACCTTTGTCCCCGGCGAATTGGTGGACTACACAGCACAGGCCGGCGACTCACTGCCAGCATTGGCTCTGCGGTTTAACACATCTGTGGACGAAATCCTGACAGCCAACCCGCAAATCCCACGTGATGCCACCACCATGCCGCCTGGCATGCCCATGAAAATCCCAATATATTATCTTGCACTGTGGGCAAACCCTTTCCAGATCATCCCCGACTATGCCTTTGTGGATGGGCCGACAGGCACAGGCTTTAATACAGCCGCTTTTGTTAAATCGCAGCCCGGATGGCTAAAGGATTTTCGCGTCTACGCCGGCGGCAAATGGCGCACTGGCGCAGAGATGGTGGATTATGTTGCGCTCAACTACAGCATCAACCCCCGCCTGCTGCTGGCCATTCTCGAATATCAGACCGGCGCACTGACTCAACCCGACCCACCGGAAACAGATCAATGGCTTGGGCTTTCCCGCAAGTTTTGGGAAACACCCTACCTTCAACTTGTCCTTGCTGCCAACATTCTCAATAATGGATATTACGGCTGGCGGATCGGCAACCTTCTTGAATTTGAAGACACGGATAATATTCTTGTCCGTCCGGATCCCTGGCAAAACGCTGGTTCCGTCGCTGTTCAATATTATTACTCAAACATTTTTTCGGGAGATAAATACGCGCTCGCCACTGGACCTGAGGGCCTGTTCCAGACCTATGCAACTTTGTTTGGCAATCCATGGGCAAACTCATTTATCCACATCCCTGGCAGTTTACAACAACCGGATTTTATGCTCCCGTTCCAACATAACCAGGTTTGGTCATACACCGGCGGACCGCATACAGGCTGGGGCACAGGCGAACCGCTTGCCGCTGTCGACTTCGCCCCGCCGAGCGAGAAATCGGGATGCGTGAAGGCAAAGCCTGAGAATTATGCCACCGCCATGGCGGACGGTCTGGTGGTGCGCTCCAGCGCGGACGGTGTTGTGCTTGACCTTGACAAAGATGGAAACGAGCGGACCGGCTGGGTTATTTTTTACCTCCACCTCGCCGTGGAAGAACGCGCCACTCTTGGCACAGAATTAAAAGCTGGCGACAAGATCGGCTATCCATCCTGCGCCGGCGGACATGCTACAGGGACTCACGTTCACATTGCGCGAAAATACAACGGCGAATGGATGCTGGCCGACAGCGTTGTCCCCTTCACCATGAACGGTTGGACCGCACACAACGGAAGCCGCGAATACCTGGGGACGCTCACAAAAGGCAGCGCGGTAGTCATAGCCTGTGATTGCGGCGACACTTTCACAGCCATTAGCGGGAGTTATCCATAATTGAAAAACAGACAGGCTACACGTCTGTCTGTTTTTCAATATATTCGCCTTCCTTCAAAATTCCCCTTGTATCTTCATCCAAAATTTTATAGGCCAACTGCATGGGGAATGCCTTGCTCAACATGGCATGGGCTGGACAATAGGTCTCCACTGAAAGCTCAATCGCCCGCAGCAGTGCGGTTTCATCGACACCCCGGCCTGTCACCACATATTCGATGACTGCCCGCGTAAAAACCTTGGGATGCTCCTTCGCTCGTTTGGCTTGAAAATTGACTTGAAAATCCACAACAGGCTGTTTCTTCTTTTGCAGGATTGAAATAACATCCATCGCGGTACAACCTGCCAATCCCAGCGCAATAAATTCCATCGGACGGGCCGCGTTATTTTCCCCGCCAACGGCGGCCCCCGCATCCATCTTTTGGACAAAGTCTGAATCTCCCGCCCCTTCAAAAGCCATCTTTCCCTTCCAATTCAATTGCACATCCATATTCACTCCAGGATTACATCAGGCACATATTTTTCGAGATTCTTTTTTGAGATTCCCCCAATCCATGTCAGCCGCACCATGCCCGTGCGGTCAATCACATACGAGCTTGGCAGGTTCATCGTATTGAATTTGCGCTGGGCTTCATAGTCCGGATCCAGCCAGACCGGGAAAGTCAGGCCGAATTCATCCACAAATGGCTGCACAACTTCCAGGGTTTCCTCCTGGTCAATGGCGATTAATACAAAGCCGCTCTCCTTGTATTTTTGATAGAACGCTTGCAGGGTGGGCATTTCCTCCCTGCAAGGCGGACACCAGGTTGCCCAAAGATTGACAAGAATAACACTGCCGCGATAATCATCGAAAGAAACCTGCCTGTCGGAAAGGTCTTTGAGAACCAGTTGCGGGGCGGGAAAATTCACTTTTACTGGAACAGCTGAAAAGTCCTGGGAAGAGGCGTTTTGTTGATTCAACAGCATGAAGAACATGACGCCCACGGTCAGGAATCCCAGACCAATGCTCATCAAGGCATAGAACCGTGCGCGCGAGGGTTTAATAGCTATCATCACATTTATTCCAAATTTTTTTATCCACACGGGATGGTATTTGTATCATCAAGTACAGCCCACACCTTCTCTGCCTTCTTTAAATCCACAGGCGGAACATTCCAATTGAAGCAGGCAATTGTAATCCAGCAACTTTTGGTTACACTGCGGACACATATCCCCTTTTCGGTGATGCACAATGGGCTGGCCGGTCTGAGGTTGGTCGATTCCAAGCAGGAGTTTTTCGAGA
>JACPVB010000205.1 GCA_016191985.1 Chloroflexota bacterium
AGCGCGTCGTCATTACCGGCATGATGACCCACATGTGCGTGGACGCCACCGCCCGCGCCGCCGCCGACTTCGGATTCAAAGTCATCATCGCCGAGGATGCCTGCGCCACCCGTGATTTGAAATACGGCGAGACCACCATCCCCGCAGAACATGTCCACAAGGCGTTTTTGGCGGCATTGAAATCCTACGGCCAGGTGATGCCATCTGAGCAGGTGATTGCGCAATTGGCCGCAGAGCAGGCAAAGGCTGGTTAAGCAGGATCAACTGTCGGCGGGGAGAGATGCGAGTTCATTTGGGTGTGTTTTACTTCAGTTTAAACCGTCCCGAAGGTTGGCGAAAACGAACGAAATTTCCCCGTAAAACCTTCGGGACGTTTCTTGTATCAACTTATTTGAAATGCGCTGCTAAAATTCCTTTTTCCATTCGCGCGAAAACCCAATGTTGGAAAAACCGATGTGCGAATAGAACTCCAGTGTTCGTTGCTCTTCCGAGCCGACTGTAGCCAGCGTTGCGCCAAGTTTCTTCACGCGGCGTAATCCTTCATACATAACGGCGCGTCCGAGTCCCTTGCGCTGATGGTCGGGGTGAACACCCACAGGCTCGAAGGATGCGGTGCGGGTCACATCGTCAAACCAGAGGGTGCAAAACGCAGCAATTTCCCCGCCTGGCAATGCCGCCACGATGTCCAGGTCGCGTCTGTACAGCGGACAGCGCTGAATATTTTGGTACCAGGCCCAGCCATCATATTTTTCATCAGGCTCATTTGGGTGGAAAGCTTTCCACGAAACCCAGCTTCGCGCGGGGTGTTCTTCCAGATCGCCGAGGGAGCGGATCGTGTATTCCTCCCCGATCTGGACATCTGGAATGACATCGCTCATCAAACGCGAATGATGGTTGCTGGTGGATTCCTGAAGTTCATACTCATGCTGTTTCAAAAGCCCCTGACGGACCTGGTTTGCGTCATGTGCGATGACCCACAACCTTTTCTTTCCATTCGGCAGTGTTTTCGAGAGGTGTTCTTCTGCAAGCAGGAGCATTTCTTCTTCGAGCGCAGGGGTAACAAAATCTGGATGAATTTGCATAAAGGCAACGCCGATATTCTCAGGGCTGAGCATCGCCGCAATATTTCCCTCCGCAGTTTCCCAGAGAAAAACCGTCTTTTCCAACGGGCCATGTCCAAGATTTTCGATCCCGTGCCAACGCCAATACTCCCAGCGATACATCTGCCAATTGATCTCTCGGCGATGGTTGAGTAAAAAAATATCCCGCAGGAACTGGCGCACGCGCCAGAAATCCTCCTCGGCTTGATACGGACGTATTGAAAGTTTCATGCTGTTTTCCCTTCCCAAATTGGAGTTTTGCAGGGACGATTATATCCCCATGCTATAATCTTTTTATGGAAACCACCCTCGACCCTGAAAAACAAAAACAAGCCAAACAATACGCCCGCATCCGCCGCCGACTCTGGCTGGTGGATACACTTTTAAGCGCAGCCTACGCCCTCGCGTGGCTCTTCCTCGGCTGGAGCATTTCAATCCGCACATGGCTCTCAACCCTGATCACTGAAAACTGGTCACTGATCCCTGGCTCCGACTGGCTCATCATCGCACTTTACATCGTCATCTTCGGCAGCGCATACGCCATCATCAATCTCCCTCTCGGCTATTACAGCGGATTTATCCTCCCGCATCGTTTTGGTCAATCCAACCAGTCGCTCAAAGACTGGGTCGTGGACCAGCTCAAAGGTCTCGCCATTGGCGCGCCGCTCGGCCTGCTCATGCTTGAACTGCTTTATCTTGCATTGCGTCTCACAGGCAATGCGTGGTGGTTGTGGGTGGCGGGCGGCTTGCTGCTTTTCAACGTTCTCATTTCAAACCTCGCGCCGATTCTCATCATGCCGCTTTTCAACAAATATGTCCCGCTCGGCGACGAGCACAAGGAATTGGAAGAACGTTTATTAAATCTTGCAAAGCGCGCGAACACCAGAGTAAAAGGCGTCTTCAAGTTCGACATGTCCAAACGCACCAAGGCCGCCAACGCCGCGCTGACGGGGCTGGGCAACACCCGCCGCATCATCCTCGGCGATACGCTCATCAATGAATTCACTTCAGATGAAATTGAAACCGTCCTCGCGCATGAATTGGGACATCACGTCCACAAAGACATTCCCTTTTTGATTGCCTTCGGCACGCTCAGCATTACCCTCAGCCTGTTCATTGCATCCCTGGCATTAGACTCCGCTGTGAGCTTTTTCTCCTTCACCTCCCCCGCCGACGTTGCCGCCTTTCCCGCGCTCATGCTCATCCTCAGCGCCTACGGCCTGTTGACCTCACCCATAGACAACGCCATCTCCCGCTGGCGCGAGAACATGGCAGATGATTACGCTTTGAGTTCCACAAAAAAAGGGGAAGCCTTCGCCTCCGCTTTCACAAGATTGGCGAATCAAAACCTCGGCGAAATTGACCCCGAAAAATGGGTCGTCTTCATGTTCTATTCCCATCCGCCATTGGGCGAACGGATCGAGAAAGCAAAACGATTTTCCGCATAAATCAAAAACGGACTTGCCCCTCACCAAGTCCGTTTTTCTTTCCTTGTAACTCGTTTCTCGTTACTCTTTTCTCGTTCCACTCCCTACACCAAATCGCTCATCAACTCCATCGGCACCACCGCCGCACCGACAATGCCCGGGCCCGTGTGCACGCCTAAAACAGGCGAGATGCGCTGGATTTCGAGTTTTGCAATATTGAGCTTGGTTTGAAATTCCTTTGAGATCAACTCCGCTTTCTCGGCAAAGCGGCCATGCAGCACCGTCACCCACAAGGGAGTATTTCCATATTTCTCAAGCAAGTGATCCGCAATCGTCGCAATGGACTTGTTGATTGTCCGCTCGGTTTTGACCGTGCTGTACTTGCCATCCGTATCCACGCGGATGACAGGCTTGAGGTTGAGCAATGCGCCAGCCAGTGCCTTCACCCGTCCAATGCGACCGCCACGCGCGAGATATTCCAGCGTGTCAAGCGTGTAGATCACTTCGGTCTTCTCGCGAATTTTCGTCAACCTTTCCTGAATGGCATTCATCGCCCAGCCCGCCTTGTTTGCCAGCGCTGCCGCCATCACCTGAAAACGCTCCCCGCCAGAGAGGGTGAGGGTGTCCCAAAAATTGACATTTGCCTCATCCTTCACCTGCTCCCCGCCATCGCGCGCCGAATTGATCGTTCCGCTCAAGCCCGATGAAATGTGTACAGAAAAAATATTTTTTTCCGTCTGTGCGAGCTTGCGGTACAACTCAGCGAAAATCCCGCTGGATGGCTGTGCCGTGGTCGGGATTTGTGGCCGCATGGCTTCGAGACGATTGTAGAAATCGTCTGCTGAAATATCGATAGCATTTACCTCGCCCTCCGGGAATTGGATGAAAAGGGGGGCTTGCACAATTCCCAACTTCTCAAGTTCTTCATTCGGCATATCCGCCGCGCAATCCGTTACGATTTTCATGTTAATCTCCTCTTTGATTTGTGTACATCTGGTGGTCGAGTAGCTCCGCACTCGTCGGAGCGTACACTGGCACCGTACGCCAGTGCGGTGTCGAGACCACACGTTTGAATCAAATACTGTGTTTTCTGCATAACTGCTGGTCTCGATATGCCTTTCGCGCACCGTCCTGCGTTCGGTGCAGGGAAGAACGCTCAAGGCTACTCGACCAGCGTTTTTTACTCGTTACTTATTACTCATCACTTGTCACTTTCTACTTTCCAAAAACCACTTCACCGCATCGCGAATACTTTCAAAGATCGGGCGTGGTTTGTACCCCAGCTCACGTGTTGCCTTCGCATGGCTGATATTTGAATTACTTTGCAACACCTCCAGTGAATAGGGCGTAAAACGCGGAGTCGCATTTGCAAATTGATAATACATTGGCGTGAACATTGCCGCGAACTTCGCAAGGTCAAATGGGATCTTCATCTGAAAGAAATGCTTCCCCGTAATTTCGCGCACGGTCTCCAGCAAATACCGCACCGAAATCTTTTGCCCTGAAAGAATGTAACTCTCACTGCGTTTGCCGTTTTCCGCCGCCGAAATCAACCCATCGGCCACATCGCGCACATCCACGAAGTCATACGCGCCGTCCACGTACAATGTTGGTTTCGCGGTCGCCGCATCGTGAATTACCGCGCCCATCATCGAACCGCGAAAATCATAGGGACCGATCACGCCGGTGGGGCAGGTCACAACAGCTTCCAGTCCAGAACGAGCCGCGTTCAACACTTCCAGCGTTGCCTCTGCCTTCGAGCGGTCATATGCGCCGTAGGGGTTGTTCATGTCGTATGGCACGCTCTCATCGATCACGCCATCCTCCACGCGTTGAATCGCATGAATGGACGATGTGTAGATCAGCTTCTCGATTTTCTTTTCACTTGCAGCGCGTAAAATATTTTTCGTGCCATCCACATTCACTTTTCGCACAAATGGATTTGGCCCAGGCATGATCGAAATCACGCCCGCAAGATGGAAGATACCTTTAATGCCCTGCATAGACTCGAATACCGAATCCATGTTGAGGATGTCACCCTCAAACGCTTCGACTCTTAATCCCGAAATTGATTCGCGGCTTTCGCCAGGCAGAATCAACGCCCGAACTTTTTCACCGCGTTCCAAAAGTTTCCGCACAAGGACATTTCCAATATGCCCGGTTGCGCCCGTTACCAACCACATCGCTTAGGCCTCGTTCTTGAGAAGTAATGTGTCCATCATCATCGTCGTGATCTCGCGGGCGGTCTTTTCCCACTTCGCCCCTTTCGGGTCGAGCAAACTTTGCAGCAGCAACCCCATCGCCATCGAGACGATCATGCGCGCGGTCAACTCAGGGTCAACTGCCACGAAAGAGCCTTCGTCCACGCCTTTTTTGATGAGTGAGGTGAAATGCTTGTGATAACGGCGATAAGGAATAATGCTGGCCTGCCATATCTTTTCATCGCGGCTGGCTTGCAGCCAGAACTCAAGGAACATAGGCAGGCCTTCCCCGGCGCTGGCAAAGATGTATGGGAAAGCCTCCGTGATTTGTATAAAAGTTTCGGGAACCGTTTTGTCTTTTGATGCTTCAATGGCGGTATCAATCGTTTGCAGCCATCCATCCAGCAGGGCAAGGAAAAGCGCCTGTTTGCTTTCAAAGTGATGATAAAACGCACCCTTGCTGATGCCCGCTTCCCTGCAAATATCATCCACGCTCGCGGCATTGAACCCGCGTGTGGAAAATAATTTGATCGCCGATGCGATAATGTTTGAACGGGTTTCTTCGCTTCGTTGTTGCATAATAAAAACCGACCAGTCGGTATGTTTTTACTCCCGAAAGATTGCACTGTCAAGATGAAGAACATAACAATCCATTAAATGAGTCGAGGATGATAATAACATCCTCGACCAAATTGAGGCACTTATTACGCTTTGATCATCACACTATAGGATGACGGATGAACGCTCATATATTTCATCAATTTTATTCATTTGTTCATTACTCAATAGACCGAACTCCATTGCCTGAATGTTTTCCTTCACCTGTGCAACGGTCTTGAAGCCAGGAATGGGGATGGCGCGCTCGCTACGAGTCCAGATCCAGGCCAGGGCAATCTGGGCCTGCGTCCGCGTTTCGCCAGCGTCGGCGAAAAACTTTCGTATCGCCTCAATGTGCTGGAAGCGCTGCGTTGACCGCTCAGACCGCAAGTTCCAGCCCAACCAGTGCCGGACATCGTCTTCCTGGAATGTAGTATCACTGTTGAACTTGCCTGTCATAATGCCCATACCGAGGGGAGACCGGTTGATACTGGCCTGATCGTATTCCTCACAAACCGCCAGCATTTGTGGGTCGGCGTAGCCTATATTCAGATAATGCTGGATGGCCGTGCAATGGACACCTTGTACAAACACCTTTGCAGCCTCAGGGTTGTCTGTGCTCCAACCGTACCAGCGTATCTTGCCTTCTTCAACCAGCCTTTCCAATACATCGCGCACTTCCGCAGCCTTCCCCGGATCATAATCATCCTTATGAAACTGGTAGAGGTCGATGTAGTTCGTCTTCAAGCGGCGCAGGCTATCTTCACATTCCTGACGGATGCGAGGGACAATATCATCAGTTTTCGAGACAGTGCGTTTTTCTTCGTTCACAACGTAGCCGAACTTCGTTGCCAGGATGACCTTGTCGCGACGATCCGCAATGGCCTGACTGAGTATTTGCTCGCTATGCCCGCATCCATAGTTAGCCGCCGTGTCAAAGAAGTTTATTCCTGCATCAAAGGCATAGTGAATGGCACGGATTGATTCGGCATCGTCCACCTGACCCCAGCCATGTGGTTCGTTATCATAAGTCCATTTCCCGCCCATTGCCCAACAACCCAAGCCCGTTGCGCTTACTTCGAGATTACTGCGTCCTAAACGTCGTTTGAACATATTGCCTCCTGATTCGAATTTACAGATTAGCAACGCAATCCCTTGTGTTTCAGTGTTGAAGTAGGGATGCTTGCTGGGAACAGTCTATCAAACATGGATGCAAAATAAACCACCCTTTCGACTGATTTATTACTTGACAAGGTATGCTACAATGAAATTAGAAGAGACTTTGTTTATATACGACGCGCTCCACAACTTGTGGAGCGCGTCGTATATAGTTTGGACAGATAACAGCTACTTAAGTCAACCACCTGAGCTGAAACTCCATTTGAAGAAATATTTATCACGCAACTCTTGGCGCTTTAATTGATGTGGTCCAGCTTCTTTTTCAGTCCCATTGGCCGCAGGATCAGATCCACTGCGCACCAGTCGGTGAATACGCTTTGCAATGTCATTACTCCCACGAAGACCGCGAGCGCAAGGCCGGTGGTGAGATTTACCCAATAGGCAATGGCTGCCGCAATCAAGATCATAATTCCCCGAAATAAGTCTCTGCAATTTTCAAGATACATGATGGTTTCTCCTTGCAATTGATGATTCAAGACTCAAACTTTGCCCTGCGAATTTGCAGGAGTTCGCGGACAAGCAGGAATATTCCCAGCGCGACCAGCAGAATTGGGAAGAGTGAAATTTCAATCGGCGGCAGGCCAAGGGTTGAACGTGTCAGTTTCAGGATCCCCAGTGCGAGCGCGAAAACGCCAAGCGTGGTTGTGAATCCATTTGCGGGGATTCGGTTCAAGGTCCGCGCCGCATTCAGGCCGAGCAGTATCAAGCCGATGCCGATCCAGCCTGAGCCTGGAGGTAGAGACGGAAACAATCCGAAATCCGAATCTGTCAGGCCCCACCAGATCAACAGCAAACCCCAGGTAATCGTTTCGAACTTGCAGTTCATCGAAGATAGTTTCTTTTCCATTTTCTATCCTTTGTTATGAAGAGCAACCACACCCTGTGCTCACGACGCCTTCAGCGACCGGTACTGATGAATCCAGACTTGCGATGAATTTATCCATATTGGATGGTGCGCCTTTCCTGACCCTTCTGGCGATTTCAATGGCATCTGCAATTTCCTCTTTGTCGGCTCCGCTTTCCAAAGCCGCCTTTAAGTGATACTGCAAGCATGGCTGGCAGTTCGCGGCGACAGATGCTCCAACCGCGATTAATTCTCCAGTTCGATTGTCAATTTTCATGGTATGTCGTCTCCTTTTCACCCTTATAGACGCAATCCTTCAAAAAAGGATACACTCCTTATTTGAACGCAGTTACTTCACACGGCAAGGCATTTCCTCGACCCAATAGAACTCGCAATGGTTTTCCAATTCTTCCTTTAGTTTTGCCTTCGCCCGATGTAACCTGATCTTGACAGTACCGAGCGTAGTTCCAAGGATTTCCGCGATCTCAATGTTTTTTAATTCCTCCCATTCGCTCAAAACCAACACGACTCGATAATCTGCCGGGAGTTTTTCGATATAACCACGAATACAATCGTTCATCTCTTCCCGAATCAATTCTTTCTCAATGGGCGGTCTTTGTCCTTCGGGAAAAACTCTGCCGCCAAATTGAGATTCGTTTAATTCTAAAAATGGTTCAACTTGCTGAAAAGATGGATTACGCAATTTATCCAAAGCGGTATTCGTTGCGATTCGATAAATCCATGTGGATAATTGCGACTCGCCTCGAAAGTTTTCCAACGACTTGTTGACTTTTACGAAGACATCCTGCGTCAAGTCTTCAGCATCTGCCTCGCCGACCATGTATGTTAGATAGCGAAGTATCTTTGGCTGAAATGTAGTGTAGATTTTATCGAACTCCAAATCTGCGGTGTTCATCTACTTTTCTCCGTAACAGATGACAGTCACTTCTAAAAAGTGACTGTCATCTGTTTTTTTATTATGCAGGCTTATATGCTGTAATCTTTGCGCTGTACACAGCTTTGTAAACAGCCTCTTTTGGATATTCCGTCACATCCAGTTTCATTTCATCCAATGCGCTGTCCACAGTTTCCTTGTCGAAGAAAACGGGTTTGATGGAAATATCTGTGAAGCCAACGGACTCCATCATACGGATGTAATCCTCTGCTTCCACAGCGCCAGCCACGCAGCCTGCCCACGCACTCAGGCTCTGTTTGACAGGTTCAGGAAGCGGACCGTCTGTGACAATATCAGATACGGCGAGTTTACCGCCGGGTGCCAGTACGCGGAAGGCTTCATTGAATACCTTTTCCTTGTCCGGTGAGAGGTTGATGACACAGTTTGAGATGATAACGTCCACCGTGTTGCTTTCGACGGGAAGGTCTTCGAGATAACCTTGGCGGAATTCGACATTCGTTGCGTTGACTTTCTTCGCGTTGGCTTGGGCACGTTCGATCATTTCGGGAGTCATATCCACGCCGATGACGCGTCCTTCGGGACCGACTTTCTGGGCGGCCAACAAACAATCGAGTCCTGCGCCGGAGCCGAGATCGAGCACGGTTTGACCGGGTTGGAGTGAAGCCAGTGTGATCGGGTCACCGCAGCCATAGCTGGTGCTGGCCACGTCGCCTGGGACGGTAGTGAGCAAATCAGCAGGATAGAGATTGCTTTCGGGACCACAGCAACTGTCGCCGCAGCACGAAGCGCTGCTTTTAATTCGTTCCGCATAATGCTCGCGGACAGTCTCATGGATGGGTGTGGGGGATTTGGTCATTTTTAGTCTCCTTTGTTTTATATAGATGTTTGTCTATGGGTCTTCTTAAAAAATTTTCAACTAATAAATTCGCTCTGTTTACCGAGTGGCAAACAGAGATCGTACTAACTTAGCAACAACCAGAACCGCAGTTGCCGCCGCAGCATTCCCCTTCACAACATTCGTTGTTGACGACAGGTAATTCGTTCATGAGGTGTATTCCTTTCATATAGAAGTTTGTCTATGATACTTGCCAAAAAAACGGGACGATGCCTTGGCCGAAGACATGTCCCGATCAGGCCTTGATGGTTTTCAACAGATTTTCGGTTGCAACAGACTCAGGTGCAAATTTGACCATGAGCTGGCCGCAGCAAAATGCGACGCGTTCCTGGTTGAGGCTGTAGAAAGTTTGCTTGCCTTCCTCGCGCACAGTGACCAGTTCCGCCTCACGCAAAATTGCGAGATGATGAGAAACAGTGGGTTGGGAAACATCCAATTGCTCGACGATCTCGTTGACGGAGAGCGAACAGCAACAGCAGATGTTCATGATCTTCTGACGGGTTTCATCAGAGATGGCTTTGGCAAAGAGGACGGGGTTAAATTTCATAGCGATAAATTTCTGTTGGTTATTATATAGATAAACGTCTATTTGTCAAGAGGTTGCACTTATCGATGGGCAGGGGAATTTTGTGTTTTTACAAAATACCCTGCGATAGCCATCCCCAACCCAAGCAAAGCGAGGAGTATCCCCTGCCATAGAATGGGGGTGAGCAATGCCTTCAACATGGCGGAGGCGAGGTCGTTGGCCTGGCTCAGAAAAATAGTGGGGAGGAAGGTGGGCATTCGGTTGGTGAGCATGCGTTGAAGAACCGCCCCAAAGACAGGCGCGCCGATCAGGCTTATCACAAAGGCAATGGAACCAGTGATGAGAAATGGAATTCCCCACCAACTCAACCAACTCTTAAGTGACCTGACCGCAAAGATCGTTAATCCCAACAGGAATACAAGCGGCAGAATTGGGCTAAGCCGCATGAAAAAACGGATATCCAACAATCGTTGGCGTGGATCGTTTTGAAACGGCGCGCTAATGATGGTGACCTGGTCTGGAATCGCCGCCGCAGTGAATTGCAATTGACTTTGAATAATTGGTG
>JACPVB010000201.1 GCA_016191985.1 Chloroflexota bacterium
ACGCCATGTCTGTCTCTGGGGATGAGGGCGAGGTGCGGCGCATTGTGCTCGAAGAAGTAAAACCCTATGCCGACGAAGTGAAGGTGGATGCGCTTGGAAGTGTGCTTGTGAAAAAGAATGCTTCGACTTCGCTCAGCAAGAAGGGCAAAAAGCCATTACGAGTCCTTCTTGATGCCCACATGGATGAAGTTGGGTTCATGATCGTAGCCGATGACGGCGAAGGCTTTTTTCAATTTGAAACCGTCGGCGGCATTGACCCGCGGCATCTTGTCGGCAAACAGGTTATCGTCGGCAAGGAACATACGGTCGGCGTGATCGGCGCGAAGCCCATCCATTTGACGACTGCGGAAGAGCGCACGCACACCATCGAAGTGGATGCCATGCGAATTGACCTCGGCCCCGAAGGAAAAGCAAACGTCGGAGACCGCGCCACTTTTGCGACAAAGTTCAAAATTGCGGGTCCGTCCATCCTATCCAAATCCATAGACGACCGCATCGGCGTGGCGATCTTAATCGAGTTGTTGAAGAACGCGCCAAAAAATATTGAATTATGCCTGTCCTTCTCTGTGCAGGAGGAAATTGGATTGCGTGGCGCAAAAGTAGCAGGCCATTATTTCAACCCCGACCTGGCAATTGCCGTTGATTCCACGCCCGCGCGCGACCTGCCTGATTTCGATGGACATGAAAACTACACCTACAATACAAAGCTTGGTCTAGGCCCTGCCATTTACATGGCGAACTCCTCCACGATTGACAATCCGCGGCTTGTAAAATTTTTGGAAGAGACAGCGCTCAAAAATAAAATTCCATATCAATTCCGTCAGCCAGGCGGCGGGGGGACGAACGCGGGCGCAATTCAAAAATCCCGCGCGGGGGTGCCGGTGGTCTCGGTCTCTGTGCCGCACCGTTACACGCACTCCCCCATCAGCATCTCACGCGTGGATGATTGGAAGAATACGTTGAATTTATTGTATACCACTCTTAAAAGTATGTCGCATGATTTGGTAAAAAGGTAAAAATGAACGGATTAATCGCTTTACTCGGTTCTGGTGAATATTTGCCCGTGATGGATGAGGTGGACGCGTATCTGCTCACAAACAGTGGTGCGGACGGACGCAAGCCGCGCGTGGTCTGTATGCCGACGGCGGCGGGACAGGAAGGGGATGCAAGCGTGACTCGCTGGTCAAAAATGGGGGTGGAGCATTTCACCCGCCTCGGGGCGGACGTTCGGGCTGTTCCTGTTACAGACGCAGAATCTGCCAATGAGCAGAGTCATGCGTCGGCGGTGGAAGAAGCGGATGTCGTCTATTTTTCAGGCGGCGATCCAACGTATCTCCATCAAACCATGAAGGACAGTTTGGTATGGAAGTCTGCTCAAAAAGTTTGGGAGCGCGGCGGGGTATATGCGGGCTGTTCGGCGGGCGCAATGATCCTTGGAAGGGAAATCCCCGATTTTCGCGCGATGGGTTTGCGTTCCATTTCCGCATTTGAAGTATTGCCCGTTGCATTTGTCATCCCACATTTTGATGCAATCCCTGGCATTTGGAAACCCTTTATTGCAATCCTGCGCCGCCGATTGAAGGCGGGCGAGATCATGATCGGCGTGGATGAAAATACTGCCATTATCGGGAAGTTGAACGAAGCGTGGACTGTGATGGGGAAAGCGCAGGCGCATGTGTTTACGAAAGATGGGAGCAGGAGCTATGGCATTGGCGAAAAATTTGAAATCAAGTAGGCATTCATGAAAAAGTTACTCAAGACGCTCACTGAAACATTTGGGCCATCGGGCTATGAAGATGAAGTCCGCAAGGTGATTTTGAAGGAAGTAAAACCGCTCGCCGATGAAGTGCGCGTGGATGCGCTCGGCAGTTTGATCGTGCGTAAGAAACCAGCGCAGGGTTCTAAAAATCCAAAGCGCATTATGCTGGCCGCGCACATGGATGAGATCGGTGTCATCGCCAGCCATATCGATAAAAAAGGCTTTGTGCGTTTCACCAATGTCGGTGGGACGTTTGGAAAATATACCCTTGGAGCGCGAGTCCGTTTTATGAACGGGGTAACCGGCGTGGTTGGGTATGATCGCTTGGAGCAGGTGGATAATGCGCTGCCGATCAACAAAATGTATATCGATGTGGGCGCATCCAGTAAAGAAGATTGCCCTATTAAAGTCGGCGACTTCGCCGCGTTTGAAAGATCATACATGGAAATGGGGGATCGCCTGGTCGCCAAATCGATGGATGATCGCACGGGGGTGATCGTGTTAATCGAAACATTGCGCGGGATAAAGTCTACACCGAACGACTTGTATTTTGTCTTCACCACACAGGAGGAAGTCGGCGTGCGTGGCGCAGGCGCGGCAGCTTACGGTGTTGACCCTGAGATCGGCATTGCAGTTGACGTGACTGCCACAGGGGATACGCCCGCTTCGATGAAAATGGTGATGGAACTTGGCAAAGGTCCATGTGTAAAATTCCGTGACCCGGGCATGTTGGCCGACCCCCGCGTGGTGGATTGGATGATCTCAACGGCTGAGAAGGCGAAGATTCCGTATCAGCGTGAGGTGTTATTGGTGGGAAGCACAGATGCGCGCGAGATTCAAATTTCACGAGCGGGAGTGATGGCGGGGGCGTTGTCCATTCCATGCCGCTATGTCCACTCCGCTTCGGAGATGGTGGATTTCAACGATTTAAAAAATTCAGTAAAACTGCTCACAGCCATGTTGAGCAAGGCTGTTTCTTTCTAAAAATAAGTTTAGACCCTAAAGGTCTTAAAGACCTTTAGGGTCTATTACGAGGAGTATATGGGTGATTACAACCGTTCCACAAAAGAAATCGCTTTCGAGCAAATTTCCCCCGATGTGACACAATCCATCAACAAATACATCGAGCTACACAACCTTGGGGATATTCTGGCTGACGCTTCGATTTGTATTATCTCTACGTCTGAAAAGATCAAGAAGGGACTGTTTAGCGGCGGAGGCCCGAAGTTACTGGTTGAGACAGTCATCCTCACAAACCGCTGGCTAATCCTGGCAGACCGCGTTGATCAGAATGCGATTTATATCAAGTCGATGCAGTTGAGGGATATTGTGGTGGAGGATTACGAGAAGAGCCTCTTTTACTCAAAAATCCCCGACACAGGTATGAACATCACAGGCAGATTTACGGATGCAAGCGAACAAGGCACGATCTTTCTGCCGCTTGGAAAAGATGCGGCAGGAGAGAAATTCAAGGAAACACTAATCAGGTCTGCACAGGATGCGAAGAAGTAAAAAATAGGAATCAAAAAGGTTTGACAGAAAAATGTCAAACCTTTTTGATTAACTCACCTTACGCATTTTAATACTTTTGAAAGAGGTGCTTCGCTCCGCTCAGCATGACATTTTACTTTTTCTTCAACTCTTCCCCATCCTCTTCCTTCTTCGCCGTAAAAGACATCAGCAAAGCCGCGCCTGCGCCGATGGCAAACATGCCCATGGAAGCGGGGCTGGAGTATTTAGTGAGTCCCACAAGCAGGCCGAAGAAGCCGACCGCCAGTGCAACCTGCACTTGCCAGGCAGCTTTTTTATAGGCATCCATCGTGAAGCGCCCAACGCCAAATCCCAGCACTGCAAAGCCCAGGGCGCGGATGAAAAAACCGATCACCAAGAGAACTTCCATAAATGTGTCCATTTGAACTCCTTTTTTATTATTATAACCAGGCCCAAAGCATCCAGAACACGATCATGATAACACCGATCCCCAAACGAGCGGCGATTGCCCAACCCCAGCCTGTCATCCAGGCTTTCGTATTGCCGAGAGCGGACTGTCTATCTTTCAACCTCCGCCACTCAGCCAGGAACAGCCCAACCGGAGAGGCGATCATGCCAGCGATTGGCGTTAAAAACAAACTGATAACAATGCCTGCCGCGAACGCCCAGAGGATGGAACCCCACGGCACATTCTTATCCCGCACATGTTTGGCGATGATGATATTGTCCATGACGTTGCCGCCGATCATCAGCAGGGTGATGAGAGTGAAAAGCGTCCAATCCACCCAGGTCATACTGTCATTGGCCGCCTGCACAAGTGCATAGACCAATGTGCCGATCCACATGATTGTCAGGCCGGGGAAGATTGGGATCAACAACCCGAATAAGCCTGCCAGCAAAACGAACAGCGTAAGCGACTCTAAAACTACCTGTCCTGCAAATTCCCAAAAGGCGGGGTCCATTGTTATCCGGTCTCCTTATTAATTGAAAAATGACATCGAAAGCAAGTATAACTTCCGATGTCATATACGGGATACAACCCTCAACGGTTTTTCAAGTTATGGCTTGATAACGTCGGTGCCGCCCATCCACGGGCGCAAAACTTCAGGGACAATTATCGAGCCGTCGGCTTGCTGATAGTTTTCCATCACCGCAATTAAGGTGCGCGGCAGTCCCAGCCCTGAACCGTTCAACGTGTGCAGGAATTTCGTCTTGCCGCCATCCGTGGGACGATATTTGATGTTCGCGCGTCGCGCCTGAAAATCGGTATCATTTGAAACCGATGAGACCTCGAGCCACTCGTCACAACCGGGCGCCCATAATTCCAAATCATAGGTCATCGTTGCGCCGAAGCCAATGTCACCGGTGCAAAGCTGTTTTACACGGTAAGGAATGCCGAGCAAGGCACAGGTCTCTTCCGCATCCTTCAACATTTTTTGATGCAAGGCTTCCGAGTCTTCGGGTTTGCTGTAAATATACATTTCCACTTTATCGAATTGATGTCCGCGTTTGATGCCGCGCACGTCGCGTCCTGCGCTCATCTTTTCGCGGCGGAAGCAGGGTGTGTATGCGGTGTATAACTTTGGCAAAGTCGCTTCATCGAGGATTTCATCCATGTGCAGACCTGTCAATGGGATTTCGGCAGTCGGCACAAAATACAAATCCTCTTCATGGTCTTTGTACAAATTGTCTGCAAACTTGGGCAATTGACCCGCGCCATAGACGGTGGCCGTCCGCACCATGAACGGCAAATATTCTTCCTGATAATTTTGCCTGGTATGCAGGTCGAGCATCCACGCGATCAACGCACGCTGTAAACGCGCGCCTGATTTCTGAAGCACGTAGAATCGTGAACCGGTCAACTTCGTGCCACGCTCAAAGTCGATGATTCCAAGAGCAGGCCCGAGGTCCCAGTGCGGAAGCGGTTTGAAATCAAATTTTCGTGGTTCGCCAATCGTGCGCAGCACCACATTTTCATCTTCACTTTTTCCGTAGGGAGTGCGCTCATCTGGAATATTTGGAAGCGTGGACGTGATTCCATTTAATTCGGATTCGACTTCCGCAACCAGCTTATCCAACTCTGCGATCTTGTCACCCACGACACGCATCGCCTCGATCCTGGACTGTCGGGCTGCTGCGTCTTTCATTTGCCCGATCTCCTTTGAGACAGTGTTCCGCTCAGCTTTGAGCGTCTCCACCTGCCCGAGCAAGGCGCGGCGTTTTTCATCCAACTGTAGAATCGAATCCACAGGGGATGCATCCATCTGGCGGTCCATCAGCGCCTTGCGGACAATTTCAGGTTTTTCACGAATGAGATTGATATCCAACATCTTCAACTCCTTTGGACTCAGGCAGCTTGCTGCCGAACTCCACAATAAAATACGCCCCAGTCCATTTGCAGGACGAAGGGGCGTTTCGTGGTGCCACCTGCTTTTGCCCCCACCACTCCTTTGGAACACCTCCCCCATTTTGAAAAGATGGGGGAGGCCGGGAGGGGGCCTCGGAGTACGCGATAACGGGCGTTTCCCGATTCTCTTACGGTGGCGCAAGATATTATCTTGCACTACACCCCTGCGAGAATGACACGAGCGAAGGGGATTTCATCATCTGGCTGATCGTCTCGCACTCACCGACGACTCACTGAACAGGTGCATGATTACTTGTCTTCGCGCTGGTCTGTATTAGGTGGGATTATACGCAGCCTATTTATTATGTCAATGATGAGAAGTGTGCACGCAAAGGCTGTCAGCAGCTAACGCTCAAGCAGCCGTCCCGGCGGCGTTTTCCGAGGAAATCCTGCGCCGAGGACGGCGCAGGGAGCAAAAAATTGCCTGACATGTTTTGCGTGCACACGATGAGAATCAGCCTACCCCCTCAACCGATATCCAACGCCTGGCTCCGTCAGCAAATAATGCGGACGGGTTGGGTCAGGCTCGATCTTGCGGCGCAGGTTGCTGATATTGACACGCAGTAAATGCATTTCGCTTTCATACGCGGTTCCCCAAATATTCCTTAACAATTGCTGGTGAGTAAGCACCTTGCCTGTATTTTGCATCAAGATACGAAGCAGGTCATATTCGGTGGGTGTTAATGAAATCTCGCGTTCGTCCGCAGTGACCAGGCGGCGCGAAAGATCCATGCGCAGGGCATCCACCTGCAGGATGGGAGCATTCGGCTCGTTGCCAAGTTTGCGAAACGCCACACGGATGCGCGCCAGCAATTCCCCCGTGCTGAATGGCTTGGTGAGGTAGTCATCTGCGCCGGCATCGAGCGCTGCCACTTTATCCTGCTCCGCCTCACGGACGGAGAGGATGATGATGGGCGTTTGCGACCATTCACGCAGACGGCGTGTCACTTCAACGCCATCGAAATCGGGAAGGCCAAGATCGAGGATGATAATATCGGGGCGATGATTCAAAACCGCATGAATCGCTTCCTCCCCATTGGCAGCTTCGTAGACCGTCAATCCCTGTGCACCCAGAGCGGCACGCAGGTATCTTCGGATCGGCGCTTCATCGTCCACAACAAGGATTCGTTGGTTTAAGGGCATCATTGGTTCAATGGTAATTCAACTTCAATAACCGTACCGCCTCGTTCACGGTTAAAGGCGTGGATCTGGCCGCCGTGCGCATCCACAATGCCTTTGCTGATGGATAGCCCCAGCCCCGTTCCACTGACACTTTCCGGGCGTTGGACTCGGTAGAATTTGTCAAAGATGCGGGAAAGGTCGTCGGTCGGGATGCCAACCCCACGGTCCGCGATTTGGAGGCGGGCAGTGGAATCGCTCAGCACAGCGGAGATTTCGATCAGCGAATCGTTCGGGGAATACTTTACGGCATTTTCCAGAAGATTTACAACCACCTGCACCATCAAGGCAAAATCCATCGGCACGAGAGGAAAATTCGATGGGATATCCACTTTGACGAGATTCTTATTTGTGCGCGGACCGAGTTGCTCAAGAGCGGTGCCAACTAAATCCTGAACATCGCCAGGTTCGAGATGAAGTTTGATCGTGCCGCTTTCGATGCGGGTCATGTTGAGCAGGTTGCCCACGAGGCGGTTAAGACGATCCGCCTCGCTGCGGGCATTTTCAATGAGTGCATTTCGCGCAGGTTCACCCAGGCCAACATAATTTTCATCCAGGGCGGTCAATGCGCCCGTGATGGCAACCAGCGGCGTGCGAAGATCATGCGAGATCGAATTGAGCAGCGCGTTTTGTAATTTCTCTGCGGATTGCAGCAGCGCAATTTGGCGGTTCTGTTCCTCCAGCAAGGCGCGCTCGATGGCTTGCGCTCCCTGGTTTGCAAACGCCTCCATCAATCGGCGTTGTGCGGGGGTCAGGTCGCGGTTGGCAGTATGAGGCTTTCCAACGCCAAGCACTCCCACGACTCCGCGCGATGTTTTGAGCGGTAAATATCTTAACTGCGCGGCGGGCAGGGTATTGGTATTGCGCCCCGCTGGCTCGGCATGACGATAAACCCAGTCTGCCACCGCCAGTTCTTCTTCATCCAATTCCAAGTCCACGCTGATGATCCGTGTGACAAGATAACTTCCACCTGGCAGTAAAACTGCAATCGTTCGGCTAAAGGTTTGCTCAAGATGTTTTTGAAGTACACGCAGGATGGCCTCGATATCGGCGGACGATGCCAGATCGCGGCTCAGATCATACAACTCTGCCGTTTCCGCCTCACGCTGACGCGCCGCCTCAGCCTGCTCGCTGGCCCGGGCAGTTAATTGGCTGATAACCATTCCCACCAAAAACAAGGCAATGAATGTGATGATGTATTGCGTATCTGAAACTGCAAAGGTGAAATAAGGTGTGACGAAAAGAAAATCGAAGGCAAGCACACCCAGCAGGGAGGCAAGCACCGCAGGCCCCCGCCCAAGATAAATGGCCGCGATGACCACTGTCAATAAATACACCATCACAAGATTGGTTGGTGAGATCCGTCCACCGATCAGGAAGCCGAATGCGGTGGTGACCGCCACAAGCAGAATACTCCAGAGGTAGCGGGGGATGGAACTGTGCATTTGCAGCGGGCTTTCATCAGTGGGAAAGGCGGGTTGGTCTGAACTGGTTACAACGTACACATCGATATCCCCGCTTTTGTGAATCAGCTTATCCACCAGCGAGCCGCGCAGGTATTCCTGCCAGCGCGGACGCAGTGGTTTGCCAACGATAATTTTAGTGACGTTATTTTTGTGGGCAAAATCGATCACAACCTGTGAAACGGATTCAATCGAACCGCCTGCGGAAAGGGTGTAGGAACGCGCGCCCAAATCCTCTGCAAGCTGGAGAATATTCGCTACACGATCCCGCATCTCTTGAGACATGGAAGCGGACCGGGATGTTTCCACAAACAATGCAAGCCATTCCGCATTGAGTTCATCCGCCAGCCGCCTTGTGGTACGGACAAGCCTTTCACTCAATGGGCTGGGACTGATACACACCAGCAGTCTTTCGCCCGCCGCCCAAATCCCTTGAATGGCGCGGGTTTGCATATATGCCCGCATCTGATCATCCACACGGTCAGCGGCACGCCGCAACGACATCTCCCGCAAAGCCGTCAGATTCCCCTTGCGGAAGAATTTCTGAATGGCGCGCGCCGCCTGCTCGGGAACATAGACCTTGCCTTCATTCAAGCGCACCAGCAATTCATCGGGAGGCAGGTCGATCACCTCGATCTCGGAGGCTTCATCAATGACACGGTCGGGAATGGTCTCACGGACGACGACGCCCGTCACCTGTGCCACCACGTCGTTCAGGCTCTCAAGGTGTTGAATGTTCAACGTGGTATATACATCAATCCCCGCCGCAAGAATTTCCTGCACATCCTGATAGCGTTTGGGGTGGCGCGACCCGGGCGCGTTGGTGTGAGCAAACTCATCCACCAGAGCCAGCGCGGGACGGCGTTTGATGATCGCGTCCACATTCATTTCGGGCAGGCTCACATTATGGTATTCCACCTGCTTGCGCGGCAAAACTTCCAGCCCTTCCACCAACTCCTCGGTCTCGGCGCGTTTGTGAGTCTCGATGTACCCCACAACCACATCCACGCCCTGTATCTTGCGTTGATGCGCGGCTTCGAGCATGGCATAGGTCTTACCTACGCCAGCCGCATAGCCGAGGAAAATTTTTAGTTTCCCGCGGCTGCGTTCTTCTGACTGAAGATTTTTTAGCAATTCATCGGGGTCAGGACGATTGGATTGCATAAACCTCATCCATTAATGCACCTGATAGGGAACTTCCGTAATGACAATTCCTTTTTTGCTCAAAAGCGCAAAACGCAGCCAGAACGCAGTCTGTGTGTGCAAAATATTGTGCCACCAACGTTTTGCGTTGAATTGTGGAACAACGATGGTCAAGCGCTCATTAGGCTGGGTGACTTTGCAAAGCTCGTCTACATATCCAAGGAACGGTTCGAGGAAAGTGCGGTACGGAGAATCGATGATAACCAGCCGCACACCTTTCCCCCACGAACGCCACTTATTTTCCACAATTTCCCTTTGTTCGGGGTCAAGCAGGATATGAACGGCGGTAATATCGTCGGAAAGCGAACGGGCGTACTGTAATGCTTCCAGTGTGCCGCGATGAATCCCCGCCACAGGCACAATGACGCGATGGCGAATGTACGGAGGCGGCTCCCCAAAATGGTCCAGTGAAAGGTCACGGGCCAGCGACTGGTAATGCCGATGGACGGCGAAGAAACTAAATACCACGGTTGGCAGGAGCAGGACGATGATCCAGGCGCCGTCTGTAAATTTTGTGACGGCAAAGATCAAAGTGACAACCGCAGTACAAAACGCACCGAAACCATTGATGACCAGTTTCCACCGCCAGCCTTTGTTCCCCTGTTCCAGTAATTTCTGATCTTTGTGGATGCCTGCCCGCCACCAATGGCGGAACATCCCTGCCTGGGACAAGGTAAATGACAAAAACACACCCACAGCCCACAGCGGGACAAGAGCCGTTACGCTGGCGTTGAAAATGACGATGAGCAGTGCGGCAATCACGGCCAGGGTGACAATTCCACGCGAAAAGACCAGTCTGCTTCCGCGATATGCCAGTTGGCGGGGCATAAATCCATCCTCAGCGATGATCGCGCTCAAACTGGGGAAACCAGCAAAAGCGGTGTTTGTTGCCAGGACAAGAATAATGGTGGTGGCCAGAATGGTTCCCAAATACAACAAGCCACGACCGCCAAAAGCGGTGCGGGCGAGCTGCGATATGACCGTTTCGGATTCGGAAGGAACCGCCCCGATCACACCCAGCAGATAAACGATACCCACGAAGAGCACACCCAGAATGGTGGACATCCAGACCATCGTCACCGCGGCGTTGTGAGAACGCGGTTCTTTAAAAGACCTCACGCCGTTTGAAATGCACTCGACGCCTGTCAGAGCAGTCGTCCCGTTGGAGAAGGCGCGAAGCAACAGGAACAAAGTCAAAGGTTCCGTATGAAGCGATTCCATCTGAGGCGGGTCGATCACCATGCCGAGTGTCCCGCTGAAATAGCGGATGAATCCGACCGCCACCGTAAGCACGATCATGCTGAGGAAAAAGTACGTTGGCGCGGCAAAGACATTTCCAGATTCCTTTACGCCGCGCAAATTGGCAATCGCGATCAGCGTCAACACTCCCACCGCCAACGCCACACGATACGGATACAAAGCAGGAACAGCGGAAACGATCTGCGCCACGCCCGATGAAATCGCCACTGCCGCCAGCAGGATGTAATCCATGAGCAATGCCGCACCAGCGATTAACGCGGCTGTCACTCCCAAATTCTCCTTCACCACCGTATACGCCCCGCCGCCACTTGGATAGGCATGAATCGTTTGTTGATACGAAATCGTGACGACGGCCAGCAGCACGGTAATAACCAGCGAAATGGGAAAGGCATAACCAAACGCCTGCGACCCTGCCGCTGCCAGGATCACAAGCGTCTCTTGCGGGGCATATGCAATGGACGATAACGCATCCGCACCGAAGACCGCCAGCCCCACCAGCTTAATAATCGTTTGCTCAGGGGCGGCGGCCGTGGGCAGAGGGCGCCCGATGAGCCAGGTGCGCCATGTTAATTTTTTGGGATTTTGTTCCACTTGATGTCTATTCAAAATACCGTCATGGGTATCTGTATCTTCGCTGGAATTTTCCATACATGTTATTGTAGCCCATCCAGAGCTAAATTCAATAAGAGGACATTAACAGTTGGTTCGCCCAGGAAGCCGAACTGACGACCTTTGGTATATTCTTCCACAAGGGATGTGACCTCCGCTTCATTCAACCCGCGGGCTGATGCCACACGAGAAACCTGGTACAACGCTGCGGCGACGCTGATGTGAGGGTCGAGTCCGCTGGCAGAGGCAGTGACCAGGTCAACGGGAATGGGAAGTGTATTGTCGGGGTCGGCGGCTTTGAGGGCGTCGATCCGCGCCTGAACCATATCTGTAAGAGCGGGATTCAATGGGCCGTAGTTTGAACCAGAAGAGGCGGCGGCATTGTAACCAGCGGCAGATGGGCGTCCCCAGAAATATTTGGGATCATCGAACTGCTGGCCGATCAATTCCGAGCCGAGAGCTTTCCCATCCACCATTATGAGACTGCCGTTAGCTTGATGGGGAAACACAACCTGCGCGATCCCTGTCACAGCCAGGGGATAGATCACACCAGTAATGACGGTAAAGATCAACAACATAAAAAACGCGGGGCGTAATTGTGAAATCATTTTTATTCCTTTTTCAATTCCTGTGGGACCTCATCAACGGGAAATGATTCTGCGTCAATATAGTCCATGTCAAATGTATCGCTCAACACACCTTTTACTTCCGAATTGGGAAGCTGAAACATTGGGCGTTTATCCCTGTCCATCTCAGGCAGTGGGTGCGGAGGGATTTGAATTACCCTGACCGTTCCACGAGATTGCCTCCCATCCATCTTCGACAAGGCGGCTGAATTGGCTTTCAACCATAAGTGGACAAGCCCATAGACGAACAGAAGGATTCCGATCTGCACTGCCTGATGTCCTCGCTCAGAAAGTTTGAGGCGGAAATCAAGCATAAACAATCCGATGAGCAGAGGAAAGGTGAGATATACCTGCCACCATTTTGGGCGAGCATCCTGAGATGACATTTTTCTCCAATCATCCTGTTGGTCACCGATTCACACCAGATGAAGCGCAACCAGCAGCATGTCAATTAATTTGATGCCGACGAAGGGAGCGATGAGTCCACCGACGCCATAGATCAATAAGTTGTCGCGCAATAACTGCGCCGCGCCAACGGCACGATACGGCACACCGCGCAATGCCAGCGGAATCAATGCGATGATGATGAGCGCGTTGAAGATGACCGCGGAAAGAATTGCGCTCTCGGGTGTTGCCAGCCGCATGAAATTCAACGTGGTCAGAACTGGATACGTGGAAGCAAACGCGGCAGGGATAATAGCAAAGTACTTTGCCACATCGTTAGCCACACTGAATGTAGTCAACGCACCGCGCGTCATCAAGAGTTGTTTGCCGATCTCAACGATTTCAATTAACTTCGTCGGGTTGCTGTCCAAATCGATCATATTGGCCGCTTCGCGCGCGGGTTGTGTGCCGGTATTCATGGCAACGGCCACATCGGCTTGCGCGAGGGCGGGAGCGTCGTTCGTTCCGTCACCTGTCATTGCCACCAGCTTGCCACCTATTTGATGTTCGCGGATCAATTTCAGCTTCGCTTCCGGTGTAGCCTGCGCGAGGAAATCATCCACGCCCGCCTCGGCGGCGATTGCGGTGGCGGTCAGCGGGTTGTCACCTGTGATCATGACGGTCTTGATGCCCATCTTGCGGAGTTGCGCGAAGCGTTCCTTGATACCGCCTTTGACAATGTCCTTCAAATGAATGACGCCCAGGGCATGGTTGTTGCGAGTCACTACCAGCGGCGTGCCGCCCGTTCGGGCAATCGAATCAACTGTCGGCTTAAGATCGGAGGCGATTGCATTTCCGCTGAATTGGATCATCTCCATCATCGTGTCGGGCGCGCCCTTGCGAATCTCCGTTCCATTGAAATTTACGCCGCTCATGCGGGTTTGCGCGGTGAACGGGACGAAGTGCATTCCGCTCGGCGCCTTGTCGCTCGTGCCCATGGTCTGCCCACGCAGGCCATATTTTTCCTTTGCAAGCACAACGATGGAACGGCCCTCGGGAGTCTCATCGGCAAGTGAAGCCAGTTGAGATGCCTCAGCCAATTCATTGATGCTCACGCCATTCACGGGAATGAAATCCACTGCCTGGCGATTGCCGAGTGTGATGGTGCCGGTCTTATCGAGCAACAGCACATCCACATCGCCAGCGGCTTCCACAGCACGGCCAGACATGGCGATCACGTTACGCTGGATCATGCGATCCATGCCGGCGATGCCGATAGCCGAAAGCAAACCACCGATGGTGGTCGGGATCAAACAGACCAGCAAAGCAACCAATACTGTGATGGTGATGGCCGTGCCTTTCCCAGCAGCGCTCACGCTATAAAGTGAGTACGGCAGGAGTGTTGTACAAACCACTAAAAAGATGATCGTGAAGCCAGCCAGCAAAATATTAAGCGCGATCTCGTTCGGGGTCTTCTGGCGTTTTGCGCCTTCGACCATGCTGATCATGCGGTCGAGGAATCCCTGCCCAGGGTCGGCGCTGACGCGGATGATGAGCCAGTCGGAAAGGAGGCGGGTGCCGCCGGTGACTGCGGAGCGATCCCCGCCCGCCTCACGCACGACCGGAGCTGATTCGCCCGTCACGGCGCTTTCATCCACTGACGCAATTCCGACTACGATCTCGCCATCGGCGGGGAGAATGTCACCTGCTTCAACGAGATACAGGTCATGCTTGCGCAGCGAAGTGGAGGAAACCACCTCCGTCCTGGAAAGAGCGGATTGAACATCTTTTGCCGCGCCTTTTAAACGTTTGGCGGGCGTATCCTGCCTGGCCTTGCGAAGCGACTCGGCCTGCGCCTTGCCGCGTCCTTCGGCGACGGCCTCGGAAAAATTTGCAAATAAAACGGTGAACCACAGCCAGAGCGCGATGGCTCCGATAAAACCTG
>JACPVB010000064.1 GCA_016191985.1 Chloroflexota bacterium
AACCACGGGAATTTCCTGCGCAAAGCCGCCGATGACCCCGGCCTGGTCGAAGTCTATCGCGACGAGCAGGCAGTCATTTTTGAAGTTTTGAAACCGTGATAATATAATATTGTTGAAGCGTGAATGACAAATCTTGAGATGTGGATGTCGATAAAAACAATGTCTGTAGCGGAAGGGCAACAAGAACTGAAGAATTTGCGCGGGTTGGACTCAAAAGCGATTGGCGCAATCTACGACCAGTATTTCTCCGAGGTCTATCGTTACGTGCTGTATCGCATTGGCGATCAGACTCTCGCGGAAGATATTGCCAGCGATGTGTTCATCCGTCTGCTGGAGGCCGTGCAGAATGGGCGCTCCCCGCAAACCAACCTCAAGGGATGGTTGATCGGGACCGCCTCCCACGTTGTAGCGGACCATATGCGGAAAAAATACCGCCGTCCCGAGGAAGAGATTTCCGATTCACTGCCCGACCTGACACCTGGCCCCGCTTCCGAAGTGGATCAACGCGAACAGAACCGCACCGTTCAAAGCGCGTACGCCCAGTTGACCTCCGAACAGCAACACGTACTGGCCCTGCGATTTGGGCAGGGATATTCTCTTGAAGAAACCGCAACCTTTATGAATAAGAATGTCAATGCGGTAAAAGCTCTCCAGTTCCGCGCGCTGGCTGCTCTCCAGCGCGAGATTGGCGAGGTGGATTTATGAATAATATATTTGATGCCCTCGAAATTTGCCTGCAAGAACTTGAGAATGGAACGGACATGGAAGCCGTGCTCGCACGCTTCCCCGACCTTGCCGGTGAATTACGCCCAATTTTAAAAGCCTCTGAAAAAGCGCGCAGCCTGTCTGCCGCCGAGCCTTCAGAAGATGCCATTCGCCGCGGACGTGCACGCCTTATGCAGCGCGCCGCGGAAATGCGCGAGTCCAGGGTCGCGCCGCGCAAACGGGTCATCCCTGCATTCCAACGGCTGGCCCTTTCATTCTCATTAGCCGCCCTGCTTCTCATGAGTGGGACCGGATTACTTAACGCATCCGCTTCGGCATTGCCGGGCGAAAGCCTGTACCCCGTCAAGCGCACGTGGGAGGGACTGCGACTGCTTCTGATATTCAACGAAGAAGCGCGGAAGGTTCTGGAGGATGAGTTCGAGGATGAACGCCTGCATGAAGTGAACGAACTGCTCACCGAGGGCCGCCATGAAACGATTGAATTTGCGGGCATTTATATGCAGGTAAACGGCGTTGACTATATTTCAGGGGTACGGGTCATCCTCCCGTCCAGCTCGCAGATACCCGCCCATGGCTCCCCGGTCATTATCAGTGGGCAGACCAATGCCGATGGATTTGTTGAGATCGTGAGTCTCGACCAATTACCGGAAGGTTCGATTGTGCCGATGGGAACCCCCATCGAAGTGGAGTTGGAAAATGAATCGGCGTCTGGGAACGAGTCGCCTGAAACGAATGTGCGTTATTACGAAATAGAAGGAACCCTTCAAACCATTACTACTTCCACTCTTGTCATCAACGGCCTTACGGTGCATCTGGATGAGACTTCCGTTGAAGGGGAGTTGTGCCCCGGGATCGAGGTTGAAGCTATTGGCTATACTGCCGAAGACGGTAAGTTTGTCATTACAGAAATAAAGGCGAAAGGCGCCTGTTCCAATGACGAAGGCAATGGAAATGCCAATTCCAATACAAACTCGAACACAAATGGCAGCCCGGAACCGAAAGAAAATGAAAACGGCAACGAAAATGAGAACGAAAATGGCAATGAAAATGAGAACGAAAACAAAAATGAAAATGAGAAGGAAAACGAGAACGACGACGATGATGATGGCAATGACAACGACAGCAACGACAATGACAATGATTGATAATAAAAACTGCGATGCGACCCCTCGCAGTTTTTATTTCCCTCAAATTTAATTTGCCTTTTGACATAAAATCGATTAAATTAACAGTCTAGCACGTACGTTCTATTCCACGGAAATCCTAGAGATTTGTCAAACCTTTAGGGTCTATACCAGGAAATTTTAGGAGAGAGACATCATGCCCGAATCTAATTTCTATCTTGGCCGCCTGCTCGATTCAAAAACCGCAAAACCAACCACCACCCCCATTGAATACGATCCCGCCGACCTGACCACGCACGCCGTCGTCACAGGTATGACAGGTTCAGGCAAAACAGGTTTGTGCATTTCCCTGCTCGAAGAAGCGGCTCTGCAGGGTGTGCCCGCCATCATCATCGACCCCAAAGGCGACCTTACCAATTTATTATTACATTTCCCCAGCCTTGCCCCGCAGGATTTTCAGCCATGGATCGACCCCGAAATGGCGCGCCGCGCTAGCAAAACTTTAGACCAGGCCGCAGACGAAGCCTCCTCTGCCTGGCGCAGCGGACTCAAAGAATGGGGCATCGGTCCAGACCGATTGCAGGCGTTGAAGAACGCCGCACAATTCGCCATCTTCACCCCAGGCTCGGATGCGGGAATTCCCGTCAGCGTGCTTTCTTCGCTTGCCGCACCAGACTTGGATTGGGAAACCAATCGCGAGGTCCTACGGGAGCGCATTTCCAGCACCGTTACAGCGCTGCTTGGTTTGGTCGGTCTCACCGACCTCGACCCCATCCGCTCGCGGGAACACATCCTGCTTTCCAACATTTTTGAAACCCATTGGAGCGAAGGCCGCGATATTGACCTGACTGAATTAATTTTACAAACCCAAACGCCGCCTTTCGATAAACTCGGCGCATTTCCCGTGGATACCTTCTTCCCGCAAAAAGACCGCATGGAACTAGCGATGATCCTCAACAACATCCTCGCCGCGCCCGCCTTTGAAACCTGGCGCGAAGGCCAATCACTTGACGTTCAATCCCTGCTCTTCACCGAAGATGGCCGCCCGCGTCATAGCATTTTTTATCTCGCGCACCTTTCGGATGGCGAGCGCATGTTCTTCGTCACCCTTCTGCTCTCCGCCGTCGAAACATGGATGCGCACCCAAAGCGGCTCCACCTCCCTGCGCGCCCTCCTTTACATGGATGAAATTTACGGCTATCTTCCGCCCACCGCCGTCCCGCCGTCAAAAGGCCCACTCCTGCGCATGTTAAAACAAGCCCGCGCCTTCGGCCTCGGCCTTTTGCTCGCCACCCAAAACCCCGTAGACATTGATTACAAAGCCCTCTCCAACACGGGCACATGGTTCATCGGCAAACTGCAAACCGAGCGCGATAAAAATCGTCTGCTCGACGGCCTCGAAAGCGCGGCAGGCGCTGGTCTCCCTCGCGCCGCAATGGACAAACTTATTTCATCGTTAGGCAAGCGCGTCTTCGTCATGCACAACGTCCACGAAAAAGCGCCCGTCTTAATGCAAACCCGTTGGGTGATGAACTTCCTCGCTGGCCCTCTCACACGCAACCAGATTCCCGCTCTTAACGAACTTGCGGACGCTGGCGCATCGCTTCCAACCCCGCCGACAACTGCTCCTGTTTCGAGGAAAGTTTCCAAGCCCCAGCCTTCTGTTGAAGCGTTTCAACCTGTCAGTGTTCCGTCGTCAGTGACCAGTGATCAGTCGTCAGTAATCAGTCAACCTGCAACCTTCCAACCTTCCAACCCGCAACCCGCAAGCAATCGTAAATCGTCAACTCGTGCTGAGCCTGGTCGAAGCATCGTAAATCCAAAATCGGATGGCAGCCTCACCAAACCGCCGCTCCCCGCGGGCATTCGTGAATATTATCTGCCACAAAACTTCAGCCTGCCCGAAGCCTTTCAGTCCGCGGGACGCGCCATGCCGGCCCAGGCCATGATCCAGGGAGTGATGTATCGTCCTTCATTACTGGCCGCTGCCCAAATCCGCATTATGGATCGCAAATATGGCGTGGACAGCGAAGTCACCAAAGCCGCCCTCGTGGACACATTGGATCGTCGCGGCATCGTCCGTTGGGATGAGTTTGCTTATGCCGGTCCCTCGCTCGATAAAGTGGAGACCATGCCCGTGCCATCGGCTCGCTACGGCGGCATTGACTCGCCGCTCAACGACTCAAAGCAAATGACCGCCTTGCAAAAGGACTTCACCGATTGGGTCTTCCGCAATTCGTCCGTCACGGCGCGCGCCAACCTGGCGCTCAAAGTCTACGGCGGACCAGACATCAGCCAAGCCGAATTTATGACGGCGTGCGCCGAGCAGGCCCGGGCGGGGCGCGATGCGGAAATCACCAAGAAAACATCCGCCATCGAAAAGAAAATCAAAACGCTGGAAGATAAACTCGCGCGCGAAGAACGCGAACTCCGCGAAGATGAAACCGATCTCCAGCATCGCAAAATGGAAGAGATGGGAACCCACGCGGAAAATGTGCTGGGCTTATTTACGGGCAGCCGTAGTACCCGCAGGCTGTCGTCGTCTTTATCCAAACGCCGCCAGACGGAAAATGCCAAAGAGGATGTGCAGGAATCTCTGGACACAATCGCGCAATATAAAAAGGATCTGGCTAATCTCATCCGCGAACGCGATGACGTTGCCGCCGAGATCAATGACCGTTGGGGACGTGTGGTCAATGAAACCAGCGAAGTGACCATCAACCCGAAGAAGACGGATATTTATGTCAATCTCTTCGGCGTGGCATGGAAGCCGTATTACGTTGTCGAGTCTGGGGGTGAGACGATGGAACTGCCCGCGTTTGGTGCTGAATAATTTGTAGGGGCACAGCGCCGCTGTGCCCCTACGCCGTAATATAGTGACGACTTCGAGTCGTCACTACGCTTTAAAGGACAAAATCACCATGAGCATTTTCATTCTTCTATTCGCTCTCGCCATTTGGGGAGTTGTACATTCTTTTCTCGCTTCGCATCTCGCCAAGGATTTGTTTCGTCTAAAGGCAGGGAATATGGATTTTTACCGCCTTGCGTATAATATTTTTGCAGGCATCAGCTTTCTTCCCATTATTTATCTGATGGCGACCCTGCCAGATCAACCTGTGTATCAAGTTTCCGCGCCGTGGAGTTATCTCCTGCTGGGCGGACAGGCGTTTGCGGCGTTGATGTTGCTCACAGCATTTTTGCAAACAGATTCGCTGTCTTTTGTGGGCTTGCGTCAATTGTTTGAAAAAGAGAAAACGGGCGCGCTTGTCACACGCGGGTTGTATCGCGTGGTGCGGCATCCGTTATACACGTTTGGGTTGTTGCTCGTCTGGCTTTCCCCGGGCGTTTCACAAAATTCGTTGACGGTTTACATTGGCGCAACGCTTTATACGTTGATCGGCGCCTATTTTGAAGAGCGCAAACTGCTGCATGATTTTGGCGAAGCGTATGCAGAGTACAAGCGCAAGACACCGATGTTGATTCCAGGGTTGGTATTTGGAAAAAGGTAGAGTATCTAAAAAATGGGCTAAAAACTTTTACCACAAAGAGCACGGAGTTTGTTGAGTTGTTTCTCCGTGCTCTTTGTGATCTGATTTAAAAAACCATTTCATAGGTCATACTTGTAGCATGACGCTCTCATGAGGAGAAATTGTCACGTTGTAAACGTGACCTACGTTTTTCATCGTTTCGACAGGGTTTCGACAAGGTCTCGGCAGGCTCGACCCAGCGGCTCAACCTACCAGCTCAGGACAAGCCTTCGGGGTGAACCCCTTCATGAATACTCCGTGGGTAAATCTTTTGACGAGCCTGCACAATGAGGTGTTTACAAAAGGCAGAGATTATTCCGCTTTGACGGCGGGTTCTGGCAGGGAAATGGGACGGGTGACGAATAAAAACAGGACAAGCATGATCCCAAGGGTATCGGCTAGAAGGATGGTGGTCATCGTGCCTGGGCCAGTCTGTGCAAAGATCTGACCGATCAACCATGAGAGGAACATACTGCCTGCACCAGACCCGACCAGGAACCAGCCAGTGATCGCTCCTGTGATCTGCATCCGCTCGCCCGCCAGCACGAGGATGGTTGGAAAAATAGAAGCCATGGATATTCCCAACCCAATTGTGCCGACCCACATGGCAAGGTTGGAGTCTTTCCAGAGCATGATAATGACTGTGCTGAGCGCGCAGCCGAGCAAGTCCACAACGAGGATGGTTTGCGAGCGTGCGCGTGTGGAGATCCAAACACCTAACAACCTGCCAAGCGTGAACGAGCCCCAAAATGCGGACGTTAGATAAGCCGCGGTAATGGTTGTGCCGAGTCCGAGGGTTAAGGCATAGGTGTAGACCCAGTTCCCGAATCCAAGCTCAAGCCCAACATAAAGTAAAAACAGCAGCATACAGAACATGACAGGAACAAAAGGGATGGGGGCGTTCTTCCTTTCTTCGCTGTGCGTGTGCACGGACGGTTCTGGTAAAAGCCAAAGCCAGATTGCAATTGGCGAACAGGCAATTGCAATCGACCAATACAGCCAGTGGATATTGCTTGTGATCAAAAGGATTCTCGCGAGCAGGAGCGGCGCACCAAAAGAACCTACGCCGAAAAAGAAATGAAGCCCATTCATGAGCGGCCCGGATTTATCGCCGTGCGTCCATAGAAGGAGTGTGTTGCAGCCCACATCAAGGACGCCAGAGGCCAGCCCGCTGATGAACATAAATAATAGAAGGGCAGGCAGGGTGTTTGCAATCGGTATCAACGCAGAGACGATCCCCACAACGATCAGCACAGAAGACATTAATTTGTGCCCAGGGATACGGTCATAGGCGCGGCCTCCGAAGTAGGAGCCGATGAGGTAGCCAATGGAACCAAATACGAAGATCAGGCTGATGCGTCCCAATCCGCTGGAGGTGTGTTCTGCGAGTGCGGGCAGGCTGGGTCCACTTGCAGCGGAGGTGGCTCCCAGGATAATGAAGGACATGTAGTATGCAATGGTTGCAATTATTTTGGTGGATGGGGTTGAGGATGTCATAAATGGTATTTTATCAGCCCTTAACAAAGTAAATCCTCGTTATCCTTTTAGGCGCACATCTGCCAAGGGGCGGATAATTTACGGGGACGGTATGGCAGGCGCTGGTGTGGATGTTGCTTGCGGGGTGAGGGTCATGAATCCGTGTTGATAATTTAGCTGGTTGATATCCCATTTGCTTTTCATATAGGTGATGATGAACTTCACCTCCCAATTTGCAAGTGTTGATTTAAAAGCAGGCATGTGGATCGGTTTATCGAGATTGCGTCCCTCTTTGATGATGTTGATTAAATCCTGTTCGGAATATTGCCAGGCGCTGCCTGTTTGATTCAACGGGGGAGGGAAGTGCGAACCATCCTGCAATTCGGTCTGCCAGGCGGGGTTGCCAGCCATGTCTGCGCCGTGACATTGCGCGCAATGATGCTGATACAGCCATTCGCCGCCATCCACATGAGATGGGATCAGTGTGACAGCGCATACCACAGGCGTGTAGGTTGGCCCTGCCAAAATTTGCGCGCTGATCGGCATCTCGTTTTTGATGAGGTAGCGTAGGTCTTCGCTCATTTTCGTAGACGTGGTTTCATGGGGAAACTTGAGGATGTAGTACCCATTGCGGTCAATGAGAATGGTGAAGGAGGTATGATCGACGGAGTAATTGCCGTTGGCATCATGCTCGTTGAGTTTGTACTTCGCGCCGAAGGCGGAGGTCATCAGGTCGATCTCTTCGCGTGTGCCTGTTGCGCCGATGAATTCATCTTGAAATAGTTTGACATATTTCCCAAGCGCTTCGGGCGTATCGCGGGCTGGGTCTACAGAAACGAAAACGACCTGTACCTGGGCAGCTTCTTCGGGCGTTAATCCGCTGAGCGCCATTTTTATATTTGCTAATGAGGTCGGGCAGATATCGGGGCAGGAGGTGTACCCGAAGTAAAGCAGGATGAGCTTGCCGTGAAAATCCTCCAAACGGACAGGGCCTGCATCTGAACGCAGAACGATGGGCGGGATTTTCATCGGCTGTTGCAAAACTTCTCCGCTAAATTTGTGTGAGCTAAAAGATCGATAACCGAAAACCATGATTACGATGGAAATAAGAATGACCCCAAGAAGTAATGCCAGCCTTTTCATGATTTTCTCCAGAACGAAAACGATGATAATGTTTTTTTGTGACCTTGTACACCTGCGCTTCGACACTTCGACAAGCTCAGTGCGACGCTGCGAGCAGGACGAACATCCGCTCTCCGCTCAGCGCGAATTTTGTTTTCCAGAAGTTGAAGTATTTATACTGCATAGGCTGAAGTTTGGTCTTTGCTCTGGCGCAAATAAAAAGACTCCGCTATGTGGGAGCGGAGTCTTTCAGGGAGTGGCGAATGTTTACGAAGCAGGAGCAGGTTCTTCGGTCGGGGGCGAAGCGGGGACGAAGCGCTCCTGTCTGCCGAGGCGCAGGTGAAGAGTCCAATAACCGAGTGCAGAGACGGCGCACAAAATTCCGCCGATGTACCAGAGCAGGTTGGGGTTGAGGTTGTCGAGGATGAGACCTGCCAGCATGGGCGCGAAGGTGGAGGGGAGCAGCCATGTCAACCCGAAGACAGCCATGTAGCGGCCGCGCATTTCAACGGGGGCGAAGTTGGCGGCCAGGGTCTGGCTGGTGGGCATGATGAGCATCTCGCCGATGGTGATAACCACGATGGCGGACATGAACAACCAGTATGCCGAGACGAAGCCGAACATGCTGAAACCGAGCATGTAAAAGAGTGTGCCAAGCGCCATGATGAGAAAAGGCGGACGGTGTTTGATGTTGCGCGAAACGCTGAATTGAAAGAGGATGACCGTGATGGCGCTGGTGGTCATCAGGAAGCCATAGCCCTGCGGGTCGATGTTGTGATTGTCTCTGAGGAATACCGAAAGCGAGTTGTACATCTGCTGGTAGACTGCGCCCATGAGAATGGCGGCGACAATGAAGGCCATGAAGGCAAAGTCTTTGAGCACGATGCCATACCCGGCGATGGTTTGCAAAATGGATTCGTGCTGCTGTGGATGTTCTTCGTCGTGATGCTGGGGTTTGGTCTCTGGCATGAAGTTATAAAAAATGACCGCGACGATGCAACTGACGACGGCATCGATGATGAAGAGGAGCATGAAGGAGCGGTTGGCGAGGAAACCGCCGATGCTCGGACCAATGATCCACGCCAGGTTGCGGACGACGCGCATGAGTCCAAAACCTTCCTGCCGCTGTTTTTCGGTGAGGATGTCTGCCATCATGGCCTGGTGGGCGGGACCGGAGACATCCGAGAGCAGGCCGATGAAGGCGGCGAGCGGGAAAAGCACCGCCAGCGAGTTGACCATGCCAAGCGTGAGCGTGCTGAGTGCGCTGAAGACCAGCCCGAAGAGAATCAACTTGCGTCGTCCGAATTTGTCCGTCAACGCGCCGCCGACCATGTTGCCAACGATGCCGAAGATGGAGAACATCGCCAACACCATGCCCGCCTGCGTCATACCGACGTTGAATTTACCCGTGATGTACAGCGAGAAAAAGGGAAAGAGCAGCGTCCCGCCGACACTGTCAATGAAGAAGGTCAGGACGATGATCCAGAAGCGGGGAGGGAACTCATGATAAAGTTTGTTAAGCCGTGTGAACATGGGAGCCTTTCTGCGAGGCTCTCATTATAGAACAGATGTTTTGTTTGTCAAGAAGAGAAAGACTCTAAAAATCTTTGTGAGCTTCGTGGTAAGCAGGTTTAGTGATTCTTCTTTTGGAAAGTGTTTCTTAACTGCCTTTTTAGGACACGGACTTCACGGATACTTCGGCAGGCTCAGTACGAGTTTTACAGATTTTCACGGAAAACCTTTTTAAAAATCCGTATTTGACCGTGCGCGAAGCGTCCGTCCATTCCGTGTACTTAAAAAACAGTCTTTTCGCCACTAAAGAAAAACCCCGCTTCACAGCGGGGTTTCATCTATGTCTGCTTATTTCATTCGCGCGAACAGAATCCACATCAACTGGACGATGATCCAGCCGATCAACGCGTACACCACAATGGCGATCAGCGAAAAGAACTCGATCTCGATGCCCTCAAAACTGGGGGTACGGGTCAGGTCACGAAACATCCAGATGAACGGCGATGTGATGAAGTAGATGATGCTCGCGAATGGATTCGCTGGGTTGGCCGCCATCAACTTAAGCAGGAAACGCAGCCCGATGGTGCCGTTCAATACGCCAAAGGCCAGCTGAATCAACCCAGTGAGGCGGCGGAGGGTCTCTTGGCTAATGGTGAACACGCGTATTGCAGATGTGCGGCCTGTGATTGTCCGCATACGGTCTGTGTCATTGATCTGGCTCATGTTTTCTCCTTTCTTAAACAGAACCGACGTTATGTGAATTGCCGCCCTGTCCTTTCTTTTTAACCTTTGAAAATGAAAGTCAAATTAAAGGAGGGGAAAATTACGGCAAGAAATAGGTAATTTGGGTGAGACCAGGCCCTGTCCACCGGGATGGGGCCTGATTTTTATACCGTCGATGCCTTCACAGTTTGGCCGTAGAGTTGGGTGTACACGGCCTGCATGTCTTTGGCATTCAGCATTTTGATGCCGAGCGCTTCAAAAAAGAGATGACTGATTTCGAGCGAAGAATGGTACACGGCGAGAACCGATTCAGGATCATCGTCTGCGGCGATGCGGTTGATCGAGACGGAATTGCAGTCTGTGCAGATGTGAACCAACATCAACTCGCCTCGCGGATTTAACTGATACTTGTTCCTGCTCTTCTTCATGGTCAACCCGACAGGTTTCATCTTCGCCTTGCAAGCTGAGAGACGGTCGCCTGCGGAGTACAAATCCAAATGACATGACCATAAGCAATATGGACAATGATTGCGGTTGTTAACCGCCGAGAGCATGTGCATGCTGGAGACGAGCGCGCCGCAATTACCGCACCTGAAATCTCCAAAGGAAGCCATGTGATTGTTTTTCATAGCTCCCCTCGTAGATTCAGATAACTTTGATAGCGATATGGGCTGACCTGTTCTGCCATGACGGCCCTACGGATGGCGCAGCCTGGCTCGCGGTCGTGCTGGCAGCTGAGGCCGAAGCGACACTGTCCGATAAACGGAGCAAGCTCGGGGAAGAAAGAGGCGAGTTCTTCATCCGCAATATTCGGCAAACCAAACTCGCGCATGCCGGGCGTATCCACCAGCCTGCCGCCGAAGTCCAGTTCAAACATCTGTAGGTGGCTGGTGGTGTGGCGGCCCTTGCCGATATGTCCCGCACTGACTGCTTTGACGCGCAGACCGAGTTCAGGTTGCAGCGCGTTCATCAGGGAGGTCTTACCGACACCAGATTTACCGATCAGCACAGACATGCGTCCGTGCAAGGCTTGCTTGAGTTCAGCGAGTCCCTCGCCTGTTTCGGAACAGACCAAATGAATGGTGTAGCCGATGCGGCGATAGACATCGAGGTCTTTTTCAAGAGACTCGTTCTTGTGAGCCAAGTCCATCTTGGTGATGATGATGCGCGATGGCAGGCCAGCTGCTTCGGCAGTGACGAGGTAGCGGTCGAGCAGTCCCCACTTTGGGGTGGGGCTGGCGGCGGCGAAGACGGGCAGGACTTGATCCGCATTCGAGACGATGACCTGCTCAAAGATACGTTGACCTGATAGCGGACGCGAAAGCTTGGAGCGGCGAGGCAGGATCTCGGTGATGATGCCGCGGTTCGGCCCCGCATCCACAAAGCGGACCTGGTCGCCGATGGCGACTGGGTCGGCGTGGTCAAGTTCCTGCACGGCTTGCACTTTATGCCGCAGCGATGCAGAGGTGGGGTAGATCAATTGTTTACGTACCAGGGACGAGAGTTCGCAGTCGAGCTCCTGTCCGTTGGTGTGGACGGTGTAATGTCCGAGAGTTTTTCGAAAGACGATACCTGTATCGTTTTCGTTTGTACTGTTC
>JACPVB010000065.1 GCA_016191985.1 Chloroflexota bacterium
CTTGGTCGAGAGTTCAAATCTCTCCCTCGGCACTCAATGGACCGCCGCCACTGGCGGTCTTTTCTTTTGGTCGACATTTCGCAGGCTCAACAAATCCCTCCCTCGGCACTCAATGGACCGCCGCCACTGGCGGTCTTTTCTTTTGGTCGACATTTCGCAGGCTCAACAAATCCCTCCCTCGGCACTCAATGGATTGCCGCCACTGGCGGTCTTTTCTTTTTCGATCCCTCAATAAAAGCAGCCAACGCCAAATCGATTCCACTGCTACAATTGACTCATATGAGCGCTTTGCGGGCAGGTTTGAGCAGCCTGCAAAGTGACAAACTACGGGTTTGCAAGGATGCGCAACCTGTACTATCATAGAAACATCCATTGATAGGGAGGCTGCCGTGAAACGTTTTTTGCCTGTATTACCTGTTTTCGTTTTAATCTTCTTTAGTTCTTGTGGTGTGGAAAGCTCAACGGTGTCGCCGGACACAGGCACTGCGGTGGGGTTGACACAAACAGCAGCCATGTGGACGGCCACACCCATTACACCATCTCCCACGACTTTGCCAAATCAAGCCGTAATTGTAGATGCGCTCAATGGCGCGTTGAGAGGCAGTGATCCCCTGCGGGACGCGCTTGATGCAAAATTCCATGTGGCCGATGTGGGTTTCGATGCCAATGGCAACCCGCCCCTCTTAATCACATTGCGAGTGCATGTTGAATGCGAATGGGTAATCAGGCCAGCCTGTACACCAGAACGGGCCTTTGTAGTCCTGATCCATGCTTTCGAGAAGGAAGGCGTTCGCAAAAAGGTGGTTGAGCAGATTCCAACAACCATTGAATTTATTCAGGTTGACGCATTCGACCATATGACACAAATCGGTTCTCTTGGGATTCGCTGGCAGGACGTCCTGGCATTCACAAAAGGTGAAATTACCAGCGATCAATTGGCTGTGCGGGTGATCCATTTCAGTCCATAAATCCATCTCATGCACACTCAAATCAACAAACTGATCCGCAGTAAACGACGGACGATTGCGCTCATCGTCGAGAGGGATGGTAGTCTCACGGTCCGTGCGCCGAGGCGGGCAGGGACTGCCGTCATAGAAGCCTTTATTCAGGAAAAGCAGGATTGGATCCTGCGTACGCGGGAGAAAATCCTCTCGTTGGTGGAGAGGCCAAAGAGGGAGTATCTAAATGGGGAGATGTTTTTATTTTTGGGAAACGAGTACGAATTGAGGCTGGTCGGCTCGCAGCGGCCCGCGCTGCAATTCGAGAATGGTTTTTCACTGGGGAGCGCAGCGCAAAAGAAGGGCGAGCGGGTCTTTTCGCAATGGTACAAGGAACAGGCTTTTGCCGTGCTTTCGGAGCGGGTGAGGATATTCTCGGCGCAATATGGATTTACGCCAAAGCAGGTGAAGATTTCATCTGCCAAAACGCGTTGGGGATCATGCAGCCCGGATGGGACATTAAATTTCACCTGGCGGCTGGTGATGGCTCCGTTGGATGTGGTCGATTATGTGGTTGTGCATGAACTGGCGCATTTGCGGGTGAAGGATCATTCCAGCAGGTTTTGGCGGGAGGTGGAAAAAATTTTGCCCGATTACAAGGAACGCAGAAAATGGCTGCGCGTGCACGGTGAAAAATTGAATCTGTGATTCTTTTCGGGGAGGGTGGCAGAATCCACTTTGAGGGTGGAAAATGAAATTTGGGGACCGGGCAGGCAAAGGCGGGGAGAGAGGCGCGGGGGTTTGCATCCAAGCAAGGCGGGTAGGGAAATCCCCAATGGAAAATACCGCTTTACCGTGTGAAAATTGTATTGTTCGCACAAGTTGTATGGAGTGTTCTTATGGTTCCCAAAATGACAAAAATTCAATTGGAAGCGGAGTTGGAAAAGGCGAAAAAACGCATTGCCGCGCTGGAAGGTCAGGACCTTGCGGCGAGCGTGCAGAACAAGGCTGAAATTTATTATCACTCGCTTTTCGAGCAAACACACGACGCCGTATTCATCCTGGATTTGGAGGGACATCACCTGAAGGCAAACCAGCGCGCCGCCGATATGCTGGGATACAAGCCGGGGGAATTGCAGGGACTTTCGGTTTCCGACACTTCCGCAGAGCAGGAGAAAAGCAGGGATGTGGTGAAGCGGCTGTTAAAAGGCGAGCACATTCCATCCTATGAACGCATTTTTCTTAAAAAAGATGGCAGCCACATACTCGTTGAGATCAATGTTGAATTAGTAAAAGATGCCGACGGGAACCCGCTTCATATCCAAAGCGTGGTGCGGGATATTGCCGAACGGAAAGCGGCGGAAGAGGCTTTGAAGGAGAGCGAAGAAAGATACCGAAACATTGTGGAAGACATGCCCGCCATGGTTTGCCGCTTCAAGGCGGATGGGGTCTTAACGTTCATCAACTCCTTTTATTGCGAGTACTTCAACATGCCGCACGATGAACTTTTGGGGAGCAATCTTTTCTTGCTTGTTCCAGAAGCTGAGAAGGAATTGGTGAGAGAAAAATATCTCTCGCTTAACAAGGAAAAACCTTTTATCACCTACGAATACAAGACCACCGATGGGAACGGCAGGGTGTGCTGGCAGCGGTGGACGGACCGCGCGTTGTTCAACGACAAAGGCGAAATCGTGGAGTATCAATCGGTTGGGGAGGATATTACAGAGAGGAAGGAAGCGGAACAGCAACTAGCGGAAAGCGAGGCGCGCCTCCGAGTGTTGATCGCAAACACGGGCGACCTCATCATTGTCATAGACGAAGAAGGCAGGATTAAATTTGCCAGCCCATCTTCGGAGTGGATTTTGGGATATCAGCCGGAAGAGGTTTTTGGCAAGCGCTTTACGGAATGGGCGCATCCGGACGACCTGGCGGAAATCATGGCGGCTTTCCAAAGCCGTAAACAACAGCCGGGCATCGCTCCTCAAACCATTCAGGTACGCGGGCTTCACAAGGATGGTTCCTGGCGGTATTTGGAGGCGCTGGGAACTAACCTACTGGACGATCCATCCATCCGCGGAATTGTATTGAACATCCGCGATGTGACAAAGCAGAAACGCGCCGAACTGGAAAAGCAGGCCTTGTATGAGATCATGCAGGGGATGGCTTTATCCAAAAACCTGAGTGAGTTTCTGGGCCTGGTGCATTTTTCGATAGGCCGTGTGATTCGGGCAAACAATCTCTTCGTCACTTTACACAACACGTCCACCGGATTATTTGAAGATGTCTATTGTGTGGATGAATATGACGAGCCGATGGAGCCATCCAGCCGTGAAGGAACGTTGACCGCTTATATTTTCCGCACCGGTAATCCCCTGCTTGTAAGCGAGGAAAGATTCAAGGAATTGTCCGCTGCGGGGGAGGTGGAACTGGTCGGGACGGATTCAAAATCGTGGATCGGGGTCCCGTTGAAAACCGCAGGGAAGACCATTGGGGTGATGGCGATTCAGGATTATGAAACGGAAAACCTGTATTCCGAAAGGGAGCTGGCCTTCCTCGCCTCTATCTCAGGGCAGGTTGCCTCTGCTGTCGAGCGGAAACAAGCTGAGGAACGGTTGCACGAAAGTGAAAAGCGCTTCTCGAGCGCGTTTGAAAATGCGGCCATTGGCATGGCGCTGGTTTCGCCACGGGGCCGCTGGCTGAAAGTGAACCAGGCATTATGCAGTATTGTCGGTTACACAGATAATGAATTAATGAGTATGTCATTTCAGGAAATAACATACCCGGATGATCTGAATGCCGACCTGGAACTTCTACAGCAAACACTGGAGGGAACGCGGCAGACCTACCAGATGGAGAAACGCTATATCCATAAGAATGGGCAGATGGTCTGGGTATCGCTGAATGTCTCTCTGGTGCGCAATGAAAACGGGGAGCCGTTGTATTTTATTTCGCAAATTCAGGATGTTACCGAGCGCAAACGGGCGGATGAAAAATTCCGTGGGTTGTTAGAGTCCGCGCCGGATGCGGTTGTGGTTGCGGATGAATTTGGGAAAATCGTTTTGGTCAATTCTCAAACTGAAAACCTTTTTGGCTATAACCGCACTGAAATCATCGGACAGCCGATTGAAATCCTGATACCGGAACGCCTTCGTGAGAAACACCTTTCACACCGCGCTGGATATGCCATTGATTCCAATACCCGCCCCATGGGGGTTGGCATTGATCTTTACGGACAGCGCCATGATGGGAGTGAGTTCCCTGTGGAGATCAGCCTGAGTCCGCTGCAAACAGAAACAGGGACTCTGATCAGTGCATCGATCCGCGATATTTCCGAACGCAAACGGATCGAGAATGTGCTGCGTGAAAGCGAGGAAAAATACCGCCTGCTTATTGAAAATGCAAGCGAAGCCCTGTACGTTGTTCAAAATGGGCGCATTGTGTTTGCCAACCCCATGTTCGAAAAAATAGCGCAGGTGCCTGAATCCGAATTGATCGGTATGAACATCCTGGATTTCATCCCCTCGCCGAAAGACCGTATGACGGCCATCCGAAGCCAGCAGCGATTGCTGCGTGGGAACATAGAAAAGACACAAAATGAGTATAAAGTAAGGCTACGATCAGGAGAGGAATTGTGGGTCAACGTCAGCGAGGTTCGGACCGCCTGGAAGGGAGACCTGGCTGTACTTACCTTTGCCACCGACATCACCAGGCATAAATTGGCCGAGGAAGCATTACGCCGCGCCGAGGAAAAATATCGCACGATTTTTGAAAACTCGCTGGAAGGAATTTTTCAAAGCACGCCAGCCGGTCGCTACATCACTGTGAACCCTGCCCTGGCCCGCATGTTGGGCTACGACTCTCCGGAAGACCTGATCGCCAGTGTCACCGATATTGGAAAACAAATATACAGCGACTCCGCGATTCGCGCCGAACACATCCGCCAATTAAAGGAACACGGCGGCAACCTGACCGGTTTTGAATACCAGGCGCGTTGCAAGGATGGCAGGGTGATCTGGGTTTCGGAGAACGTGCATTCCATACAGGACGCCGACGGCACGCTGCTCTACTTTGAAGGCACCGTTGAAAATATTTCATCCCGCAAGCTGGCTGAAGAGACCCTGCGTGAAAGCGAAGCCAGGCTGAACCGCGCCCAGGCCGTGGCCCACACTGGCAGTTGGGATATGGACGTTAAGAGAAATATCCTTACCTGGTCCGCGGAAACCTATCGCATCTTTGGTATGGACCCCGGGTCATCGCTCACCTTCGAAGCATTCCTTGCACACGTTCATCCCGATGATGTGGAATTTGTGGATCGTGCCTGGCAGGCCGCTTTACAAGGCGCGCCTTATGATGTTGAGCACCGCATTCTTGTGGGGCAGGAGGTGAAATGGGTGCGCGAGCGCGCCGAATTGGAAACCGACCCAGACGGCAGTGCCCTGCGCGGCATCGGGACCGTTCAAGACATCTCTGAGCGCAAGCAGGCTGAAGAAGCGCTGCGAAACAGGGAAGCTTCGTTACAGGCGATTCTACAATCCACTGCGGATGGCATTCTGGCTGTCAACTCTGAAAACAAGGTGCTTTATTCGAATGAACGTTTTGTCGAGATGTGGTTGATTCCGCAATCCATCCTGGCCAGCAACGATGACTCGGTTCTTCTTCAATATGTTCTCGATCAACTCGCCGATCCTGAAGAATTTCTCAAGCAGGTTCAGGAATTGTATCAGTCGGATAAAGATAGTTTCGACACGCTGTATTTTAAAGATGGAAGGGTATTCGAGCGGCTATCGCATCCGATGCTGGCAGGTACGAAGGGACTGGGCAGGGTCTGGTCGTTTCGCGACATCACCGAACGCAAGCAAGCGGAGGTCAAACTAAACGAGAGCGAGCAGCGCTATCGCAGTCTGTTCGAGGGGTCGCCCATCCCGCTTTGGGAGGAGGATTTTTCAGAGGTAAAAAAATATCTCGATTCTCTGAAACAACAGGGGGGTACAGATTTCCGCGCCTATTTTAGGGAGCACCCTGAAATGGTGCGTGAATTAAATAAAATGATCAACGTATTGGGCGTAAACCAGGCCACACTGGACATGTATCGCGCAAAGGACCTGGAATCTTTCCTCGAATACATACAGGAACCAAACCAGGGCGAGCTTGACAACAACCATGAGGATTTTATCGCCATCGCCGAAGGCAGGATCAACAATCGGTGGGATGGAGCGGATAAAACCCTCACGGGCGAGCCGCTTGAAATCAGCCTGAGCTGGTCTGTGATCCCCGGCTATGAACATGACTATTCAAAGGTTATCGTCACAACGTATGACATCACGGAACGAAAACTTGCAAATGACAAAATAAAGGAAAGCGAGCAGCGCTACCGCAGTTTGTTTGAGGATTCGCCCATCTCGCTGTGGGAGGATGATTATTCCGCGGTAAAACAAAAAATAGATGAATTAAGGCGCGCAGGCGTTACAGATTTTGAAACTTATTTCGAAAAGCATCCTGAAATTGCGGCTGAATGTACATCCCTCATCAAAATTCTGGATGCCAACAAGGCCTCTGTAAAATTATTTAATGCAAAAAACAAGGAGGAATTGCTGGCAAATACCAGTCGCTTCCTGGATGCAGAGGTGATTGGCTATCGTGGCTTGATAAATTTTGCAAAGGGCCTGCCCCACTTCGAATGGGAGGGACTCAATAGGAAATTAACCGGTGAATTAATGAACCTCAGACTCACCTGGTCTGTGGCGCCGGGGCACGAGGAAGACCTGTCCAAGATTATTATTTCAATTACCGATATCACCGAAACCAAGCGGGCAAATGAAACCCTTAAGGAAAGCGAGCAACGCTACCGCAGTCTGTTCGAGAATTCTCCCATCTCCCTGTGGGAGGAGGATTTCTCGGCAGTCCAGCAAAAAATGGATACATTGAGGAGCGAAGGCATCACGGATTTTGAGGCATATTTTACAGAACACCCGGAAGTGGTTTCTGAATTTGCGTCGCTCGTCAAAATCCTGGATGTGAACAAGGCTTCAATAACGTTGTTCAAGGCAAAGGAAAAGGCCGAACTTCTGTCAAATCTGGGCGAGCTTATCACGATCCCAGCCCAGCAGTTTAAGTATGAATTGATCCAGATTTCAAAGGGAATTACCCGTTTTGAACGCGAGACGATCAACAGAGACCTGAGCGGCGGGATCATAAATGTCCATCTCACCTGGTCTGTGGCGCCTGGCTATGAAAATAGCCTGTCCAAAGTGATTATCTCGATCATTGACATCACCGAACGAAAACGGGCCGAGGCGGAGATCGACCGTCAGCTTTCCGAGTTGGAAACGCTGTATGAAAGCGGGCTTGCCATCAGCAGCCTGATCACTCCCAGAGAGATCGCCCAAAAAGTGATCGAGGTGCTCGACCGCCGCATGAACTGGCATCACATTGCCATTCGTGAATACCAGTCTGAAACCAACAGCGTGGCGTTGATCGGGTTCAACCGACCAGACGTCAGCGCGGAAGAGGCGGAGGAGTTCATCGTCAAAATGAACCAGATCATTGCCAATCCCGGCCAGGGGTTGAGCGGCTGGGTGACGCTGAACGGAAAACCCGCCCGGGTGGGCAATGTAAAAACAGACGAACGATATGCGGATGTATTCTCTGAAATCCTCTCCGGGCTGTATGTGCCGCTCGTCGTTGGTGAGCGGGTGATCGGTTCCATTTCCGTCGAAAGTGAAGTGGAAAATGCCTTCACCGAGCAGGACGAGCGTCTGCTGGTGACCCTGGCGGGGCAGGCCGCTGTTGCGATTGAAAACGCAAACCTGTTCATGATGACCCAGCGTGAAATCCTGGATCGCAAACAGGCGGAATTCCTGTTACAGAAGGATAACCAGATCATGCAGTTGATCGCCAGCGGGGCGTTATCGTTCCATGAAACCCTGGAGGCGATTACAAAGAATATCGAGTCGCTTTTACGCAATAGCTTTTGTTCGATCCTCTTATTGGATGAGGATGGCCTTCACCTGAAATATGGCGCAGGCTCCAGCCTGCCGATGGAATATAACCTGGCAATCGACGGCATGGAAATTGGAGAGGGTGCCGGGTCGTGCGGCACGGCGGCTCAGCGCGGAGAGACGGTCATTGTGTCTGATATCGCCAGCGACCCGCTCTGGGCTGATTATCGGGAACTGGCTTTGAAACACGGGCTGCAAGCCTGCTGGTCCGCACCCATCAAAGGCGCTCATGGCCGCGTGCTGGGCACATTCGCGATCTATCATCCCGAACCCCATACGCCAGCGCAGGCCGATTTCCAACTGGTCGAACGGGCAACCCAACAGGCCAAGATCGTCATCGAACGGGAGCAGGCAGAGGCCGCGCTTCAAATACAGACCGAGGAATTGCTCCAGTTGAACGAGGGGTTGGAGCAACGCGTGCAGGAACGCACCGCCGAGATCGAAGTGACCCGCAAAAGGCTGGCGCTTGCCACCGATGCGGCCGGGTTGGGCATTTGGGAATGGGATATTGCGAGCGGCAATTTGATCTGGGACAGCCAAATGTTCAATATCTACGGCATCTCACCGGAATCCTTTGATGGAAAGATCGAATCCCAGTTGAAATTCATCCACCCGGAAGATCAGGGTATTCTGCTGGGGGCGGTGCAAGCCATTATGGGAAACAAGGAAAGCAATTTCAAGATCGAGCACCGCATTCTCCATCATCACGGGGATACGCACACCCTCCTCGAGCAGGGTGTGGCGGTCTTCGACCAGCATGGCCTGCTGGACCGCATCATCGGCATTGTGGATGACATCACCCCACAAAAACAAGCCGAGCAGGACCTGCGCGAAAGCGATGCCTATTCACGCCTGCTGTTCGACGCCGCACCGGACCCCGTCTCGGTTGCCACGGTGGATGGATTCATGCTGGAGGTAAATAGGTTGTTTGAGCAGCAGCACCGAGTACGGCGCGAAGATGTCCGCGATAAGCATATTTCAGAATTGAACATTTTCCCCGCCGAGCAGTTGGAAAAAGCGCACAATTATATTATGGCGATTGTCGAGGACAAAAACCCCGCCCCGGTGGAGCTGGACTTTTATAATCCCGGAGGAGGCACGCACACCCTCGAAATGCGCTCCTATCCCATCGAGGTGAAAGGCAGGCAATTGGTTTTAAGTACCAGCCGCGATATCACCCTTCACAAAAAGGCCGAAGAATCCCTGCGCGTTGCCAACGCCGAGATGGAACGCGCCCTGCGCATGAAGGATGAGTTCCTTGCCAACATGAGCCACGAATTGAGAACGCCGCTCAACGCCATTCTGGGCATGTCTGAAAGCCTCGAAGAGCAGATCGCGGGTTCCCTTAACGAAAAACAACTCCGCTACATCGGCACCATTCGAGAAAGCGGAAGACACCTGCTCGACCTCATCAACGACATCCTCGACCTTTCCAAGATCGAAGCAGGGAGATTGGAATTGAATATCTCACAGGTTTCCGTGTCCACACTGTGCGAGGCGAGCCTGCGCATGGTAAAGGAACAGGCGCAAAAGAAAAACCAGAAAATCTCCCTGGTGGTGGACCCTGAAGTAAAGGTCATCATGGGAGATGAGCGCCGCCTCAAACAGTCGCTCGTCAACCTGCTGAGCAATGCCGTTAAATTTACGTCCAACGACCGCCAGGTGGGAATCGAGGTGAAGGGCAACGTCCGCAATCAGACGGTCACCTTCACGGTTTGGGATGAAGGCATTGGCATTGCGCCCGATGAACTTACCCACATCTTTAAACCCTTTGTTCAATTGGATGCCGGGCTTGCGCGCGAATTCTCCGGCACAGGGCTGGGCCTCGTATTGGTGGCGCAAATGATCCGCCTGCATGGCGGGAGCGTCAGCGTGGAAAGCAGGGAGGGCAAAGGCAGCCGCTTCTCCATCATCCTGCCCTGGGTGGATATGCAGGGAGGCTCATCGATAAAGGAAATGCCGCAGGAAACAGAACCAGGTAAAACGTCTGACGAGAAGCGTGGGGGGAAAATCCTCATCGTGGAGGATACTGAGCCGATCATCATGCTGCTCAGCGAGTATTTACGTTATCGCGGCTATCAGATACTGGCGGCACGTAACGGCATGGAGGGCGTGATGCTCGCGCTCAAGGAAAAACCCGACCTCATCCTCATGGATGTGATGATGCCGGTCATGGACGGCGTGGAAGCTACAAAGCGCATCCGCGCTGAAGAGGAACTGCGCGATATTCCGATCATTGCCCTCACCGCGCTGGCGATGCAAGGCGACCGCGAAAGATGCCTGCAAGCCGGCATGAACGATTACCTTAGCAAGCCCGTTCAGATGAAGGAATTGGAAAACCTCATCCTAAAACACATCGACAAAAAACGAACAACGCCTCCCGCCTAACGTTTGGCTGGTCCCCGCTTCGGGAACATTCCCTGCCCCGGAGCAGTTACCGCAGTCTACGTACCGCAACGGTATGGTCTTTAAAAAAATAATGCCGTAACTTATTTAACTGATGTTACGCAGCCTAATCCCGAAGGGATGGCAGGATTATAGAAAAACGAGCGAACGGAATCCAAATCCCGTAGGGATGGCATAGTTGTTGTGAGCTATGACACCCCTTCGGGGTTGAATGGGCATCTATGTCAAAAGCTATAATCATTTGACCCCTACAGGGTCAGAAGTGCGTAAGGTGAGTTATTTAAAATCTTCGCGACCGACACATGCACCGCAGTGCGGATGCAGTGCGGTGAGGGTCTCGGACAGCCGTGGTAGAGATGCTTCGAGGCACACCGTCCTGCGTTCGGCGCAGGGAAAAGCGCCCCTCAGTATGACATAATTCTGTTATTCATTATTGACTTTAATTTAAGAAAGACCCTAAAGGTTTTCTCGGCAAATCGAGCACGAAATTTGCATAGAATCCCTGCTTGAACATAGTGATTGCATGCAAGGGAAACCTTTAGGGTCTGACCTCAGATACTTTCCAAGATTTCGGAGCAGTACATGGGCAAAAAGACCAAAACGGAACTGGAAGAAGAACTGGCGGCCGCCAAACAGCGGATCGCCGAGTTGGAATTCCGCCTCTGCAATGAGGAGGCGGACGAAATGTTCGACATCGCCTTCAAGAGAAACCCCCTGCCCATGTGGATCTATGATGTGGAAACCCTGGGGTTCCTGGAAATAAACAACGCCGCCTGCCTGCGCTACGGATATTCGCGCGATGAATTCCTGAATATGACCCTGCTCGAAATCCGCCCCGCAGAGGATAAAGACCGCCTGGTTCAAAATGTTCGGGAAAACAAGGACATCTACCAACGCTCGGCAGCCTGGCGGCATAAAGAAAAGGGCGGAAAAATATTTCCTGTTGAGATCATCTCTTACAGCGTGGAGTACCGGGGAAAAGATGCCCGCCTCGTGGCGGCACTGGATATCAGCGAACGCAAACACGCAGAGGATGAACTACGCACCAGCGAACAAAATTACCGCACCCTGGTGGAAAACTCGGAAAGCGCCATTGCCGTCATCAACAAGGATGGAAAAATCCTCTATACCAACCCCAAGGGAATGCAGGTTTGGAATGATTCGCAGATCGTGGGCAAAACCATATTTGATGTGTACCCGCCGGAATACGCCGAACGATATTTCAAGGCGATCAACAAGGTGATCACCACCCAAACCGGGCTTTTGGACGATGTAAAAACCCCGATCAAAGATCACTTGATGTGGTTTCGCGTGAGTATGCAGCCATTGCAAAACCCCGACGGCACGGTGGACCGTCTTTTGCTGAACGCGATTGACATCACACAAAGCAAACAGGCCCAGGATGAATTACGCGCCAGCGAGGAGCGCCTGTCCAGCTTCTTTGAAAATGCGGGCAGTATTGTCTGGATCAAGGACCTGGAGGGGCGTTTTATTGCTGTAAATAAATATGCCGAAGCCGTATTGGGGTGGCCGCGTGAGCGTATCCTTGGCCGCACCGTCTATGACCTGTTTCCGCCGGAGGAAGCGACCTCGTATGCGGAAAACGACCGAAAAGTACTTTCCTCCGGGCAGGTCGTTGAATGTGAAGAAGAAGCTCTTTTGGGCGGCGTTTTGCGCATATATTCTGTCACAAAGTTCCCGCTCCGCGATTCAAATGGAGACATCTACGCGCTGGGCGCGATCAGCATGGATATGACCGAGCAAAAGCAGATCGAATCCGCTTTGCGCGAGAGCGAAGAGAAATTCCGCAGCCTGGCAGAGGAATTGGAGCAGCGGGTGATCGACCGCACCAATGAAATAAAAAGCATCCAGCGCCGATTGGAAGTAGCCACAAAAGCCGCGGAACTGGGCATTTGGGACTGGAATGTAAACACCAACCAGCTCCTATTCGACGAGCAGATGCATGTCATTTATGGAACCTCGGCGAAGACTTTCAATGGAACGATTGAAGGGTTCATGAAAATCGTCCACCCGGAGGATGCGGGCAGTCTAATGTCGCTTGCGCAATCGGTATTAAACGGGGAGACCCATTACCATACGCAATACCGCATCATTCACTCGGACCGTTCGATACGACACATCAAGGCCTACGGAACGGTGCTGTACGATAGACAAGACCTGCCGGAACATATCATTGGTGTGGTGATGGATATGACACAGGACAAGGTGGTGGAGGAAACCCTGCGCCTCGCCAACCTGGAACTGGAACGCGCCATGCGTGTGAAGGATGAATTCCTTGCCAATATGAGCCATGAACTGCGCACCCCGCTCAACTCCATTTTGGGGATATCCGAAAGTTTGGAAGAACAGGTGGCGGGGCAGGTGAACGAAAAACAAAAAAAATACCTGCGCATCATCAGCGAAAGCGGACGCCACCTGCTGGAACTCATCAACGACATCCTCGACCTGTCAAAGATAGGAGCAGGCCGCTTGGAATTGACCATCTCCCAGTTTTCGGCAGAGGCGGCTTGTCAGTCCAGTTTGCGAATCATCAAGGAACTCGCCAAGAAAAAGAGTCTGAATGTATCCTTCCGTCTGGATGAAAAAGTGGAATACATTCAGGGGGACGAAAGACGCCTGAAACAGATCCTGGTCAACCTTCTCAGCAATGCCGTTAAATTCACGCCGGAAGGCAAAAAGCTCGGGCTGGAAGTATCCGGCGACCTGGAGAGAAAACAGGTTACGTTTACC
>JACPVB010000213.1 GCA_016191985.1 Chloroflexota bacterium
CGATAGCGAAGTTTACAAAAAATTTGGAGAAGTGGCCGCGACCACAGGACGAGTCCGCCGCGTGGGTTGGCTGGACTTGGAGATCGTAAAAACCGCCGTCCAACTCAGCGGCGTGACGGAGTTATGTTTAACGAAATTGGATGTGTTGAGTGGACTGGAAGAAATCAAAGTCTGCACACATTACGAATTAAGCCGTGCCCCCGTCCGCTACGCCGATGTGGACGCCTATGGCCTCGATCAAGTGGAGACCATCTACCAAACCGTCCCAGGCTGGAAGGAAGATATCAGCAAGGCCAGGTCTTTCGAGGAACTACCCGTCAACGCGCAGAAGTATGTGGAGATGATCGAAGATGCGACGGGAGTCCCGGTCAAATGGATTGGGGTGGGGCCGGAGAGGGATGCGACGATAAGAAGGTAATTGGTAATTGGAGATTGGAAGCCTTCCGAGTTTGATAACTTGGGAGGCTTTTTCAGTGGAGGCGAACGCGAAAAATCGCTTAAATAACGACATCATATAAGACATCGTATATGATACAATGCCGACAGAAAGGAGATCAGTCAAAATGACACGCTACGCCCTCAATCTACCTGTGGATTTGAAACGCGAAGCCGAAGAGATGGCAAAGAAGCAAGGGGTTTCGCTCAACCAGTTCATCATGTGGGCGGTTTCGGAAAAAGTCGTTTCGATGCGGAATCAACTGGATGATCCGAATTTCCCGCAAATCACCTATCGGCGCGGCGGTTCGGGAATCCCAAGACCCGTCATTCGCGGAACGGCGATCCACGTGCAGGCCATTGTGTTATGGGTGCAGTATGGCGAATCGCCCGAGAAGGTCGCCACCAACTATAACCTGGACATAAAACAAGTCCGCGAAGCACAGGCATTTTACGAGGCTCACAAGGCTGAGATTGATGCAGATATTCAGGCGGAACGGGATTTGGAAGAACAACATAAAGCAGAGCGCGAAAAGGCGAGGGCGAAGAAGCATGTCAAAGCCAAAACTGCATCTCGATGAGGACGCGTCAGACCCTGACATCTACAACGCCCTGGTTTCCAAGGGACACGACGTTACGCACACACCAAACGAATGGGTCAAGAAGAAAGCCAGCGATGTGGAACAACTACAAAAAGCAAGCGAGCAAGGGCGCTCGATATTTTCGTTTAACGCAAAAGATTTTATTCGTATCGCAAAAAGGACACCTCGGCATAAAGGGATCGTTGTATCAGCCCAAAAGCCATTGTCCATCATCCTAAAGGCCCTCAATAGGTTTCTCAACGAATCCTCCGCCGAAGAAATGGAAGACCAAGTCCGGTGGTTGAACGATTGGGAAAAGGATTGAAGCTGCATCTGAGGTGTGCATTCCATATGCTATACTCCCCGCATGGCAAAAATAAAACCACCAAAATTTAATTGGGACCCCGCCAAGGCGGAAAAGAATGACGCGAAATATGGCGTCAGTTTTGATGAAGCCGTCACCATTTTCAAAGACCGTCACGCACTTTATCTTGACGATCTCGAACATTCGCAAAAGGAAAAGCGCGAGTATGTCATTGGCAGGTCAACGACGCGCGAAAGGCTGTTGACCTGTGTCATTGAAAGGAGCGAGGGTGTCGTCCGCATCATCAGCGCCCGTGTCTCCACTCACCGCGAGAGACAGGATTACGATGAGAACGCGGAAGCCGAGTATCAAATCAAGTAAGCAGGAGTCCCCGCATTGTGGCGGGGACTTTTATTTTAAAAATTTACTTCAACCCAAACGACGCATTCACCTCGGCGCGGATCGAGATCTGCCCTGTGCTGAGAGGTCCGTCCTCTTGAGTGGGAGATTCACCGCCAGCAGGGGCCGCATTCTGGACGACATTTTGCGTCCACAGGTTTTGGTTTGAGGCATAGCCGTACCACCACCAGCCTCCGTAATTGAAATAGGAATAAGTATTTTCATTGATAGTCAGGATGCAATCAACAGCGGAGCCTGCCGCACCCGAAAGCGCCTCCGCCTTTTCCATTGCAGCCTTCATTGCCAGCTCACGCGCCTGGTCGCGATATTTTCGCAATTCGCTCGTATAAAACTGCACGTCCACAACCTGGTTGGCCCCCGCCTGAAAAGCAGTGACCATCGCTTCGTTGGCTTTGTGTACATCGCGCATGGTAATCTCGACAATGTTGTAAATCCGATAGCCCTTGATGTGAAGCGAGTCATAATCCTCATACAGCGGCTCGATCACATACCAGTCGGTAGCGATGTCCTTCGATTCGATGCCGAGCGATTTCAACGCTTTGGTGACTTGATTAATCGTTGCGGAATTCTTTGCCTGCGCCTCTTTCGCGGACCTGCCATTTGATTGCACTCCCAATTTGATCAACGCCCGGTCAGGAGTCACATTAACGACAGCCGTCCCACTGACTTGAATCGAGCGGCTGGAATCACATGCGGCGGCCATAGGTTGTTGAGTTGGCTCTGCTGTGGGAGTGGATGTTGCGGCGCTGGCATTAAAATTTGGCAAGCCAACGCTGAAAAGGATAAAAATCAACGTGCAGGCCAGGACGGTATTAACGATGGTGGAAAACTGTTTCATGGGAATCTCCTTGTGTGAATGTATTCCACAGGATATCCCTTCACCCCGTCAGGTTTGTGTCAAAATGTGGTCAGTCCGATGTCACTTTTCACGCAGGGGCGACCCGTCCATAGGATGCAAGGCATTCCGACCAACCTTGAAGGGGGGCGCCCTTGCATTTCAAGTGCTTCGCGTATTGGGCGACCCTCCCTTTACACAACATGGTTCTTGATTGCATTGACGGGTAACCCCTACGATTATTTATGGCAACCGAAATGTGATCACAGTCCCCTCTCCCTCAATACTCGATGCAAAAATATGTCCACCGTGAGCATTGACCAATGCGCGCGCGATGGCGAGTCCCAGCCCGGTGCCGCCGCTGGCTCGGTCACGGGAGGATTCAACTCGGTAGAAACGGTCAAAGATGAAGGGCAGATGCTTGGCGGGAATACCTGTCCCCGAATCGCGGACCGAGCATTCGGCGCCACCGTCTTTGGGTTGAATCGTGATCGTGACAACCGAATTCTCTGGCGAATGACGAATGGCATTTGCCAGCAGATTGTCAAAGACTTGAGAGAGGCGGTCTGGGTCGGCGGAAACGAATAAGGGGTGCGTCGCACCAGACTCAACAAGAGAATCAATATCGAGCAGATTCTGCCTGTTTAACGAGAAGGTCTCATCTGTCTGGTGCGACGCACTGATCACCTTCAATTCCACTTTTTGACGGGACGCCATCACGGACATCGTCTCGCAGCGCATCTGGGCCAACTCTACCAAATCCAGATTTTGAATGTTCAAATTAAGCGAACCTGCATCCGCACGGGTCAACACAAGCAATTCATTGACCATGCGAATCAGCCGATCCGTCTCGCGCATCATCGAAGATAAAAGAGAACTGCGTCCTTCGAGATCGTCCAATGCGCCGTCTTCCAAAGTCTCTATCGTGCCCTTAATAACCGTAAGCGGAGTCCGCAGTTCGTGTGTCACATCTGCGATGAAGTTTTTTTTCACTTCATCAGATTGGCGCAGGTTCTCCACCATCTCATTGAAAGTCTGGCTGACGCTGTGAAGTTCCGAGATATTGATATCGGTTGAAACGCTTTGTCTGAGGTCGCCTTTTGAAACAGCGGTTGTTGCACCAGCCAATTCTTCGAGCGGGGCCGCGATCTTGCGCGCAAGCAGCCTGCCCGCCATACTTGCAAGCAAAACTGCGATCACAACCGCACCGAGCAGTTGCAAAATCGTATTCGTTGGTAATCCGCTTGACGGCAAGGGAGTGGCAATATAAACGATGCCCGCGATCTGTCCATTGGAATTTTGGATCGGCGCGGCGGCGTACAGCACGCGCTGGCTGCCAATCACCTTGCGGAGCGCAGTGGCGGGAGTCCCTTTCAGGGCTGATTCTATTTCGGGGCGTTGAATCAACTCCCAGGGCGGAATCGAGGCGAATTGTTCCGTCTCAGATAATTGAATCATCTCATCCGATAAAGGCAATCCGACAATGACCGCGCCGCTATCCCCGATCAATCGCGTGTGAACGCCTGGTAAAACATTTGCGGCCTGCGAATAAGGTTGAATAGATTGTGTTGGAAGAGGCGCATCCTGCAAACCCGCTGCGATGAGCTTTGCCTGAGCCAGAAGATTTTCGCGTTGCGTGTTGACATAAAGATCGCTGACCGCGAGCCACACAAGTGCAGCGACAAACATCATGCCGATAGTCAACACAATAAAATAATTTACGGAAAGACGTGCGCGAATGGTTTGCATATCAGTTGATCCGATAGCCGAGGCCGCGCACCGATTCGATGCAATCGGCTGCGGGTGAAACCGCGCGAAGTTTTGCACGCAGACGTTTGATCGCGCTATCCACTGCGCGCGTATCGCCGACATATTCATAGCCCCAGGCTTGTTCCAGCAGACGTTCGCGCGTCAGGACTCGCCCGGGGTTGATCAGCAGACGATGGAGCAGATCAAACTCGAGGCGGGTCAACTCGATGGATGAATCACCGACAACGACAGAACGCCGCTCGACATCCATCAATAAATTTCCAGGCCCACGCAACAACGCGGACGATTCAACCTCGCCGTCTTTTTGCGCACGGCGCAGAACAGCTTTAATGCGCGCCATCAACTCGCGCACACTGAACGGTTTGGTGACGTAATCGTCCGCGCCGATTTCAAGGCCAAGCACGCGGTCAATCTCCTCGCCGCGCGCCGTGATCATGATGACCGGCACAGCGCTGGATTTGCGAAGTTCGCGGCAGACATCGAGTCCGTCCACTTCGGGGATCATCAAATCCAATAAGATTAAATCGGGCTGATATTCACGCGCAAGGCGCAGGGCATCCCGTCCATTCGCCGCAATCTGCACATCGTACAAGGCTTTGCGGAGGTTGTAGGCAATCAGGTCTGTGACGGAGGGTTCATCATCCACAACAAGGATGCGGTGAGACATGCCCGGAGCATATCATAAATTTGTGGCAGGATTGTGTCAACAGGTGTGATGAAAATCTGCATTACAATAAAACGGTCGAACCAAAACCAATTTCTTAACGGAGGTAGAAATGAACATTCTTGCATGGATCGTCTTTGGGGCGCTGGCGGGTTGGATTGCCAGCATTGTCATGGGCAGGAACAAGCAGATGGGCGCAATTGCCAACATCGTGGTCGGCATCATCGGCGCGTTCCTCGGTGGTTGGATTATGGAATTCTTCGGCAAGGAAGGCGTGACGGGCTTCAACTTCAGCAGCTTCCTCGTGGCGCTGTTGGGCGCTGTGGTATTGCTTTTCATCGTGGGTTTATTCACTGGCCGCCGCAGACGCCGATAAAACAGTACGAAAGATAAGAAACGATGAGCCGTGCTTTCACATGCACGGCTCTTTCTTATTAACCCAAGTTGTCACTTTTGTTTCTTGGTCGGTTTTCAACCGAGATTTTTAACGCGAAGCCGCAAAGACGCCAAGAGTTAATGCTTTTTCTTTGCGACTCCGCGTCTTCGCGTTAAATTTTTCGTGCAAATTCGCAGGTAGCGACTTGGATTATTTATCAGGTTCGTTCAATCGAACTATGCAATGGGCAATGTAAATACAAACACGCTGCCGTTATTTTCTCCATTGCTCTCCGCCCAGATTCTTCCACCTTGTGCTTCGACGAGATGTTTCGATATCGTGAGTCCAATGCCAGAGCCGCCGTGTGTGCGCGAGCGGGATTTGTCCACGCGGTAGAAGCGGTCGAAGATGTGTGCAAGGTGTTCGGCGGGAATGCCAATACCCGAGTCACGCACGGAGAATTTCGCCATGTTTTTCTCGCGTTCAATGGTCACGGTCACTGTCCCGCTTTCGGGGGTGTATTGCAGGGCGTTGCCGAGCAGGTTGGTGAGCACTTGCAGGGCGCGGTCTTCATCGGCAAGGACGAGGATTGGGTCGTGTGGCAGGTGTCGGTTAAGAAGGATGCGTTTTTCATCGAACTGGAATTGCATTCGCTTCGTCACGGTCTCGATGAGGCGGGTCACATCCACGGGTTGAATATTTAAATTAATGGCTTTTGATTCCACGCGGCTGAGTTCCTGCAAATCATTGACCAGTTTATTGAGGCGTTCGGCTTCGTTGTGAATTTGTTGGTAGGTTTCAGCGTTGGCGGGGAGCACACCGTCCATGAGACCTTCGGCGGAACCTTTGATGGCGGTGAGCGGCGTACGAAGTTCATGCGCCACATCGCCGATGAGACGGCGGCGCATCGCTTCGACCTGTTCAAGCTGCGACGCCATTTGGTTGAAACTCGCCGCAAGTTGACTTAACTCATCGGTTCCCTGTGATTGCACGCGCTCGGCATAATGACCTTCCGAAATTCTCCTGCTGGCATTCGTCATCACCCGCACGGGCGTGATCACACTCCTGCTCAAAACAAAGCTCACAGCCAGCGCAACCAGCGAAGCCGAAATCACGGCGAAGATCAAGGATTCATTGAATGATGCTCGAAAACTTTGGTAGAAATCCATCATCATACCGCCCTGTTGTCCCTGACCCTGCCCAAACATCATTCCATTTCCCATCCCCAATCTTTGCTCCATGAACTGCAAATGATGTGCATACGCGCGCGGGGTTGTGATAATTGTAGTCAGCCAAATGACTGCCATGCCGATGGCAATGACCAGAATATAGGATGTAAAAAGTTTAACGCCCAAATGGGATCTGAAATATTTCATAATGCCTCATCATCGAAACGATAGCCCACGCCGCGCACAGTGGCAATACAATCGAAGTCGCCCAGCTTGGAACGCACATGCCCAAGGTGCACATCCACCACGCGCATTTCGCCAAAATATTCGCCGCCCCAAACTTTCTCCAGCAACTGCTCACGCGAGAGGACACGTCCGCGATTTTCAGCCAGCGCGCGCAAAAGATCAAACTCGATGGTGGTCAATTCGATAGGTTGATCGTCCACCGTAACCAGGCGCGCGCCAATATCGATGCGCACATGACGAAAGGACAACACGCCTCCTTCTGCGCCCGGGCCTGCTCCTGCTCCGAGCCGCCGCAGCGCCGCTTTGACTCTCGCCACCAATTCCCGTGGACTGAACGGCTTCGTCACGTAATCATCCGCACCAACCGAGAGACCGACGATCTTATCGGTCTCTTCGGTACGAGCCGTAAGCATGATGACATACACCTCAGACTCGCGGCGTAATTTTGAAAGTAATTCCAAACCGTCCATGCCAGGGAGCATCACATCGAGAATGATGAGGTCTGGCTTGAAGGCGCGCGCAGCTTTAAGCCCTGACGGGCCGTCATTAGCAGTAAAGACTTCATAGCCTTCGGGTTTGAGATAAGCCTGCACGAGGTTGACAATGGAGGGTTCGTCGTCAATGACAAGGATTTTGGTCATGGGAGGATTTTACCTTTATTATTTTTACCACAAAGAATTCTGCGATAAATGTATCGAAGTGCATTAAAAGGCTGGTGAAGGCATTATAAAGATTCTGTAAAGAAAATCGAAATCCAATTGACGATAAAAATTCGGACGATTAACATGCGAGCTTATTACAAATATAAACGCCAAAGGAAGGTTTTTCAATGAATCCCCAAAATCGAACCATTATTGTTACCGCTGTAGTCACGGCAGTTGTATTGATTGCCGCATTTTTTCTGCTGATGCCTGTTTTCGGTCCGCGCTTCATGCACCCGATTATGTCCCAGGTAATGCACGGAGGCAACGCAAGCAATGTCAGCGCCAATGAGCTGGACACCAGCACCGAAAAGCTGACAGAGAACGGCGCGTTCAAGGTCTCATTCAAGAGCGAGCTTGACCCCATTGCCATCGGCTCGATGCACTCGTGGGTGCTGCACGTCGAAACCGCAGATGGTCAACCCGTGGAAGGCGCGTCCATTCTCATAGGTGGCGGGATGCCAGAGCATGGTCACGGCCTGCCCACCGCGCCACAGGTAACTCAGGATTTAGGGGACGGAGATTATCTCATCGAAGGCATGAAATTCCAAATGGGTGGATGGTGGGAAGTGAAGTTCAATATCTCTGCCGGTGGGACTACGGATAATGTCACATTCAACATTGTGCTGGGAGGCTAATGTGTTGAAGAAGCATTTGCTTCTCGCAGGAATCGCGCTCATGCTCTCAGCGGGGATCCTGTTCGGGTGCAGTAACCAACCCACAGCGTGGACAGAGGCGGAAGCCGAAATTTTGCGAACGCTTTGGATCGGCAGTCTGCCCGAATTACAACCCGATCCATCCAATCAATATGGGGATGATACGCAAGCGGCGTCATTGGGCGAGAAGTTATTCTTCGATACACGCTTTAGCAGTAATGGAGAAGTCGCCTGCGCCACCTGCCATGACCCTGAAAAGAATTTTCAGGATGGCTTGCCGCGCGCCCAAGGTGTGGGCACAACCAACCGCCGCGCCATGCCAATTGCAGGGACAGCCTACAACCCGTGGTTGTTTTGGGATGGGCGCAAGGACAGTCAGTGGGCGCAGGCGTTGGGTCCGCTGGAGAGCCCGGTGGAGCACGGCGGCACGCGCACGCAGTATGTGAAATTGATTCAGACGTATTACAAAGATGAGTATGAAGCCATCTTTGGAGCATTGCCAGATTTTTCGGACGTAAGCCGCTTCCCTGAACCTGCCGCGCCCGTGAGCGACGAAATTGCGGCGGCAAATTGGGAAGCAATGAGCGTGGAAGACCGCGAAGCCGTGACGCAGGTCTATGCCAATATGGGCAAGGCAATTGCGGCATACGAGCGCACGATTATGCCGGGGCAGTCGCGTTTCGACCAATACGTGAAGGCCGTTCTTGCAAATGACACCGCTGCTGAAACAATTTTGACCGACGATGAAATTGCTGGCCTGAAGTTATTTATCGGGGATGCGAATTGCACGCGTTGTCATAACGGCGCATTGTTCACAGATAATGATTTCCACAACACGGGTGTGCCCCCCATCGAAAACCTGCCCGAGGATACGGGGCGCACGCTCGGCGCACCACAAGTGCTGGCGGATGAATTCAATTGCTTGAGTAAATACAGCGACGCCTCACCCGAAGATTGCAGTGAGTTGAAATTTATGCTCTCCGAAGGCGAAGCCTTGATGCGCGCTTTCAAACCGCCATCCCTTCGGGATGTGGCCCTGCGCGCGCCGTACATGCACGCGGGTCAATTCACCACGTTGGAAGGTGTGTTGAATCATTACAACGAAGCGCCCGCCGCGCCGATGGGTCACACGGAGTTGGAGCAATTATTTTTGAGCGAAGAACAATTGAAGCAGATTATTGCATTTCTAAAAACGCTTTCCACCATAAAAAAGTAAGGTCAGGCTTTCAGCCTGACACATTCAATCATTTGGTGTGTACCGCGACATAAATATCGCGGTACACATTATTTTGCA
>JACPVB010000214.1 GCA_016191985.1 Chloroflexota bacterium
GTTGCACCTTGTACGTTTTGAAGCAGCGTTCGCGGCTGCCTGTCCACATGGATGCCGCGCAGGGTGTCACAGGAGGGATGGTAGGTCAGCAGACCGTCCCATTTTGCGCCGAGATCGGTCACGTGGAGTTTGTCCACGAGATATTCGGTGAATTCATAGACCCGTTCTGATAACGCCTTTGCGCGCGGATACCAGACCGAATCGCCTTCAAACAATTCCAAATAATTATGCCTGAAATGATGAGCGCAGGAGCCTGAGGGAGTGATGATATCAGGCAAGACTTCCGAAGTCTTTACCCACAGGGCGCTTTGCGAAGACTTCGGAAATCTCTCGAACACTTTGATCGTATGCTCTGCAATCGCGCGCGCATCTCTGCGGAGACCGGCGTTGAATTGCGGCTGTCCGCAGCAGGTTTGATCGGGAGGGAAGTCCACGTCAATGCCGAGGCGGTGGAGAATGTCCACGACGGCCTCACCCGTTTCCGGGAAGAATGAATCGGTCAGGCAGGTGATAAAGAGTTGAACGGTGGGCATGAGGAAATTATACGCCCAATAAAAAATCCCCTGAGCTTTGAATCTCAAAGGATTTTAAAATTATGATTCAATTCGCAGTGGTTACACTTCGACCCATTCCATGTCTTTTACGAGTGGGAACCTGTGCTCAGCGCCATACTGATTCCAACTGGATTGCAAACAGCATTGTACTGAAACCTCAGGAAAAAAATCTTCCCCGACGCCATCTCTCATAAAAAAGGCATTCCAGCCCCCTTTATTACAGCCGACAAGGCGGTATCCTTTTTGCCTGCCTAATTTGACAAAAGCCTGCAACGAAGCGCCGCAATAGTTATTGTTCTCTTTGTTGACCGGGTAGTCTGCCACGGAAAAACTAGGGCTGTAAGGCACTGTCCACGCGTGGGTTGGTCCGAGCAGGTCCTGATATTCCACGACGACGACTCTCGGTTGGATAATTTCCAAGGCCTTCCAGATCCAATAGTCCACTCCGTCGATATCCAGGCAAAATAAATCCACCTCGCCGGTGTATTCATGCTTTTCAAGCAGACCGTTGATGCCTTCAGCCGTCACCATGGCAGAGATTAAAGTCGGCGGTGTCAGGCAGTTTTCTATCTGCGTTAAATAAAATTCTTTTGCAATTTCAATATTGCGAGGATTCCCGTCCACAAGCAAGCCAGTAAACCCCTGGTTCATGATCAAATTAGCAACGCTGCTGCCCATGACGGACCCCGAACCAATGTCCACGCATTTTTTGTTCGTTGTCCCGATGAGTGAGAAGATGTACAGCAGGATGCCATCTTCGTTGGTGGTTGAATAAACATCAAAACCCACATCGTCAAAATTCAGCATTTCTTTTCGAGCGGCGGCCTCCCTGTATTTCAAGGACAAAAGGATTTGAGTTTGACGGCTGCTGGCCAATCCCCTGACGGTTGGCTCCAGAATCTTGCTGGCTGTTTTTTGAAGAATCTTTATCAACGTTCTTTTCATTTTTTCTCCCTGTGAATTTGTAACGAGACTGGTCTGGAGTATACAACAGTTACACCCTCCTGTGTATGAGAGTCTGTTGCAAAATCATGGCTTTTTAAAAATGGCTCTTTGGGATTAAGTGGGGCTGCCTCGCCACAGAGCGCACAGAGACCTTTGAGAAAAGCTCAAAAAACTCATTTTCTCTGTGACCTCTGTGGCTTACCCCACCAAATACCAGAGAACCTTGATTCATAAAAATAACGTGTTAGCCGAATGAGATGCCCATATCACAAGCGGTCAGGACGATATCCGAATCCATCGGCACCATTTTCATTTTTCCAATGGCCTCTTCGATGGGAACGTATTTAACATGCGGCGGGTCGAGAGCGACCATTACACCGGCCTGTCCTTCTTCCAACCCACGAACCGCTGCCGCGCCGAAACGCAGAGCTGTGAGGCGGTCGAAGGATGTGGGCGAACCTCCGCGCAGCAGATGGCCGAGAACGACCACGCGAGTCTCCTTGCCTGAAATAGCGTGGATCTCAGCCGCCACTTTTTCGCCAATGCCGCCCAAACGCTCTGCGCGGCCTGCCTCATGTTCAAGCACTGTGACTCCACCGCCCACCGGAGTTGCGCCTTCGGCCACCACCACGATGGTAAATTTGTTGCCGCGTTCCTCGCGTTCTTTGATCTTTTCAACCACCTTGTAGATGTCATAGGGTTTTTCGGGAATCAAGATCACGTCCGCGGAACCAGCCACACCTGAGTGGAGAGCGATCCAACCAGCGTAGCGTCCCATCACTTCGACGACCATCACACGTCCATGCGAAGCCGCGGTGGAATGCAGACGGTCCAATGCTTCTGTGGCAAAGCCGACGGCGGTATCAAAACCAAAGGTGACGTCTGTTTTGTCCAGATCGTTGTCAATCGTCTTCGGCACGGAGATCAGGCGCAAACCCTTTTTTGCAAGGACACTTGCGATTGCCAGCGAACCGTCTCCGCCAACCGTGATGAGCGCATCGATGTGATGCAGGCGGAACCCACGCACGATCTCATCGGTACGATCCACTTCTTCTATCGTTCCATCCGGCCGTGTGATCGGATACCTGAGCGGGTTATTGCGGTTGCTGGTTCCCAAAATAGTTCCACCCAAATGGGTAATACCTCTGACTCTTTCGCGGGTCAGTGGAACAAAACCACCACTCGGATATTCTTCCGGTGACAAAATCCCGTGAAAACCATCGAGGACTCCATACACATCCCAACCACGCATGTGCCCGGAAAGGGCCGCCGCACGAATGACAGCGTTCAAGCCGGGAGCGTCGCCGCCGCCCGTGCTGATCGCTATTTTTTTAATTGGCATATGTTGATACGCAGACATAGAATTACTCCATCTAAATAGTTAAGTTTCGATTTGGATTATAGTACCAGCATTCGCTTGGAGCTATATGGAAATCCACACCTTGTTGCTATTACAATTTACAGGGAGAAAAATAACGTTGCCTCCACATAATTTGTTCACTCAACAGACAAATTCACGATTCTAAAAAATACCGAATCCCTTGTTTTACGGTATCATTCGCCGCTATGGAATTCTTAACTTCTCCCTCTCAAAAATTTGAACTCCCCAAGCGCATTGCGCGGCTTGGCGAACTCGCCACAAACCTGTGGTGGACCTGGCATCCTGAAGCAGTCCGTCTTTTTGGCCGACTCGATTATGACTTGTGGGAACGCCTCGGACACAACCCGATCCGATTCTTGAAAGAGATCGAATGCGCGCGCCTGGACCAGGCCGCGAAAGACAAGGATTATCTCGCGTTGTACGATGCGCTTTTTGAAAAATTCAATTCCTATTTCACAAAAGAATCGTGGACTCAAAAAGCACATCCCGAATTGAAAAATCCGATTGCATATTTTTCGATGGAATTCGGCTTGCATGAAACATTGCCCATCTATTCGGGCGGCCTCGGCGTGTTGTCTGGCGATCACTTGAAAGAATCATCCGACCTCGGCCTGCCGCTCATCGGCGTCGGCTTCATGTACGCGCAGGGATATTTTTCCCAGCGCATCAGCGAAGACGGCTGGCAGGAAGCGCTCAACAACCCGCTGACATTCGAGCACCTGCCCGTTGCACTTGTTACAAAAAATAACAAGCCCGTTACGATTGAAATTAAATTCCCTGACCGCAACATCACCGTCCAGGTGTGGGAGACCCGCGTGGGGCGCATCCCGCTTTATCTGCTTGATTCAAACGTCGAAGGCAACGATGAATATGATCGTTTATTAACCGCCCGCCTGTATTGGTCCGACCTCGACCGCCGCATCATGCAGGAAGTTTTGCTTGGCATCGGCGGCGTGCGGATGCTGCGCGCTTTGGGATATTCTCCCGATGTCTGGCACATGAACGAGGGACACGCCTCTTTCTTAACCCTGGAGCGGGCGCGTGAACTGGTGGCAAAGGGCCTCACCTTTGCAGATGCCGCCCAAAAGACCCTCGGACAAAATGTCTTCACCACGCACACCCCCGTCCCCGCGGGCAACGACGAGTTCCCCCTCTGGCTGATGGACAAATATCTTGCCACCTACTGGCCCGAGCTTGGCCTCACCCGCGAAGAATTCATGGATGTTGCCAAACATCACCAGCCGCACGGCGAAACTTATTCCATGCCGATCCTTGCGTTGAAATTCTCCGGTGGCAGCAATGGTGTTTCCGAACTGCACGGCGAAGTCTCACGCGATATGTGGAAGTTCCTGTGGGAAGATCGCGACGTGAAAGATGTCCCGATCCAACACGTCACCAACGGAGTCCACACCGCGAATTGGATGGCCCGCCGCCTCAATGTTCTGCTCGAAAAATATCTCGGCGCAGACTGGTACGATAACCTCGATAACCAGGAGTTGATGGAAAAAATCAACTCGATCCCTGACCCTGAATTATGGGGAGTACGTCAGCACCTCAAACGTAAGCTGGCCTTCTACATGCGCGAACGCGTCCGCGACCGCTGGACCCTGGGTGGCTTCCATCCTGTGCAGGTGGTTTCCTCCGGTGTGCTCATCAACCCCTACGCGTTGACCATTGGCTTTGCGCGCCGCTTTGCCACCTACAAGCGCGCCAACCTGATCCTCTCCGATATTGAACGTCTGCTTGACATCATCAACCGCCCCAATATGCCAGTGCAGATCATCTTCGCAGGCAAGGCACATCCCGCGGATGAGCCCGGCAAGCAGTTGATCCAAAAAGTCTATCGCACCGTGAAGAAAGCCGAAACGGGCGGACGCCTTGTCTTCCTCGAAGATTACGATATGAACCTGGCGCGTTATCTCGTCCAGGGTGTGGATGTGTGGATGAACACGCCGCGCCGCCCCTACGAGGCCAGCGGCACCTCAGGCATGAAAGCCGCTGTCAATGGCGTGCTCAACTTCTCCGTGCTGGATGGCTGGTGGCGTGAAGCTTACAACGGCACCAACGGCTGGTCGATTGGCCGTGATGAGCCGTATGAATCGAACGAGATTCAGGATACTGCCGACGCCGAGGACTTGTATCACAAGCTCGAGCACGAAATTATCCCCATGTATTACAATCGCGACCCGAAGGAAATGTCCCACGAGTGGATTGGCCGCATGAAAGACACCATGAAGACGGTCATCCCACAATTCTCCACCCGCCGCATGGTGAAGGAATACGTAGAGAAGTTCTACGCTCCCGCAGTAAAATCGTAAATTGTGATCTCTTTTGCCCTCGCCGCCGGGGACGGCGGCGAGGACGCCACCTGGAGTTTTATACATGTTCCCAGAAATTACTGTTACCGAACTCGGTGAGAAATTAAAGTCAGAAGAAAAATTCATCCTGTTGGACGTGCGTGAACTGTCAGAGTTGGAAAATGCCAAAATCGAAGACAGCAGGCTCGAGGTCACGCCAATGAGCCGCCTTGCAAATGAAGGGCCAAACGCCCTGTCGGACCTGGTCCGCTCGCAGGAAGTTCCCGTCTACGTGTTGTGTCATCACGGCAACCGCAGTATGCAGGTGACCATGTGGCTGGCGCAGCAGGGATATAAAAATGTTGTCAACGTGCGCGGGGGAATTGACGAGTACGCGCGCAGGGTTGATTCTTCCGTTGGGTTTTATTAGTCACTTGCAAGCTTAAGTGCGTCGCACCTTAATGAATAAGCAGAATCCAATCGATTGGATTCTGCTTATTCATGGGAATATTTCACCCGTTTGGTGCGACGCACCCCTGCGCCCGTCCCTTAAACCAGACTGCCATCCTTGCGGATGGCAGTCGTGGGGCGCTGTGGCTTCCTGACTTACTTGAGGAGGGATGCCACAGCGCTGGGTTTAATGCTACTATCCATGAGAGACATCACCTCCTCCTTTCTATAGGATGGCGGTTTAATTTGTTTGCCCCCGAACAATGACAGCAGTATGTCACAGAATAATTTGGATGTCAATAGGCCAATTTGGATTCTCACAGATTTGTAATTTTCCCCATTATCAGGAAAATTTCTGATACCTTTTGAGAGACTCCGCAAGACCATCAAGGCTATCCTTCGGAAAATTCGATCAGGAGAAATTATGAAAACCAACCCCAACAAACTCTGGATCATTGTCTTCGTTCTCGGCTGGCTCTTCGACTTCCTTTTTTGGGAAAATGCCGCAGGCGTCAACTTCGCCATTTTTTCGATGGCTTGTCTGGCGGCGGCCTTCTACCTTTTGTTAAGCGACGGGCTTCGCCCGAATCGCGCCAGCCTGAGCCTGCTCCCATTATTCGGCTTCTTTGCCGCTGTCACATTCATCCGCGCCGAGCCAATGACGACATTCCTCGCCTACACCTTCACCCTGCTGACGATGTCCATCCTCGCCTTCACCTACCTCGGCGGACGTTGGTATCTGTACACCATGTTGGATTATCTCGGCAAATCCCTGAGTCTCTTCGGAAGCATGGTCGTCCGTCCGATCACGTTCATGACCGATGTCCGCAAGGAACAAAAGGAAGCGGGCATTCAACCCTCCAAACGGAATATCTGGCCCGTGGTGCGCGGCATTATGATTGCATTGCCCATCATCGCCATTTTCGCCTCCCTGCTCGCCTCGGCAGATGTGATCTTCAGTCAACGGCTGGATGATTTTGTGGACCTGTTCAATCTCGAAGATCTGCCTGAATATATTTTCCGCATGATCTACATCGTTGTGATTGGATATGCCCTTGCGGGTGTCGTCCTGCACGCCTCCACAGAATCAAAAGATGAAAAAATTGGCGGCGAAGACAAACCCATCATTCCGCAATTCCTTGGCTTTATCGAATCCACCATTGTGCTGGGGAGCGTGGTGGCGCTCTTCACTGCTTTTGTCGTCATCCAATTTCAATATTTCTTCGGCGGCACAGCCAACATCACCAATGAAGGATATTCCTACTCCGAATACGCCCGCCGCGGATTTGGAGAACTCGTCACGGTGGCATTCTTCGCCCTGCTGATGCTGCTCACATTAAGCGCCGTCACCAAACGCGAGAGTGAAACGCAGAGAAAAATTTATTCAGGGCTGGGCGTCACGCTCGTTGCTCTTCTGTTGGTCATGCTCCTTTCGGCGTACCAGCGTCTCGGTCTGTATGAAGCGGCGTACGGCTTCTCGCGCCTGCGCACCTACACCCACGTCTTCCTGATCTGGATCGGCCTGCTGCTCATCGCCACCATCGTTCTTGAAATCCTGCGCAAGGAAAGAATGTTTGCCTTTGCCATGCTGATCGCGTCCTTTGGTTTTGCGATCTCCCTCCCCATTTTGAATGTGGATGTCTTCATCGTGAATCAAAACATCCAGCGCGAAATTAATAGCGCGATAAAAGACAGCGTGGATTTGGACGCCCAATACTTCATTGACCTCTCCGATGACGCCATTCCCACCCTCGTCAAAACGCTTCGGACCACGGCCACACCGGATCCCGTCCGAGAGAAAGTTGCCGCCGCCCTGGCATGTATCCGCTACGAGCGTGGACAAGACTCACGCGAATTTTCCTGGCAATCCTTCCACCTCGCCCGTTTCAACGCAGACAAGGCGCTGGCCTCCGTCAGCAAGGAAATCGACAAATATAAAATCACAGACACCGATTGGCCTATCATTGTCACAACCCCATCCGGGGAAGAGTTCTCGTGTTCGGAATATTATTATGATTAATGAGAAAATGCCTATGTGTTTGGTGCGACGCACCCTCGTGATAAGAGTAAGAACCACCCCCCATTGACAGTCTATCCCTCATCTCAATAGATAAGGAACCGTCAATGGATTTTAAACTGACCATCTTTTCCGATTACATCTGACCGTGGTGCTATGTCGGCCAGGGTGTGGTCGACCAATTGAAAGCTGAATACAACGTGGATGTGGAGTGGCGTCCGTATTATTTGCGCCCCGATACTCCCCCCGAAGGCATGGACCTGCCCGATTACATTCTGCGCGCCCGTGCAAACGGCTCGGAGGAAAGGTTAAAAAGCATGGCGGCCATGCACGGCATGGAGTTTGAATCCACCAAGCGCATTTACAACACGCGCCTCGCCCACGAAGCCACAGAATATGCCCGCGAACACGGCAGGGCAAACGAATTCCATCATGTGGTCTTTCGCAAAGTCTACGCCGAGGGAGAAGACGTGAGCAAATGGGAAACGCTTCGCGCCGCCGCTGAGGAAACTGGTTTGGACGCAGAAGATATGCAGCGGGTGGTGGAAAGTGAAAAGTACACCGCCCAGGTTGCGGAGCAAGTCCATTGGGCGCAGCAGATCGGCGTAACGGGCGTGCCGACTTATGTGATCAATGACCGTTATGCCATCGTCGGCGCACAGCCGTATCAGGCGTTCAAGAATGCGCTGGCGCAGATATGGAAAGAAAAGGGGAACTAACCCAGGGTCTCACCAAAATATGGAGGCGCGGAGAACGCAGAGATAGCCATGAAAGCTCTGCGAACCCCGCGCCTTGTGGTGAAATTTGAAAGAAGCAACTCCCAATCGAGTCACCTACACAATCAATTTATCTGTGAGTCTTTTTACATTCAAGCACGTCGGATATGGCCTCTGCCAGAATACGATCCACCTCAAGCGAGGTGGTGACAGGTTTA
>JACPVB010000203.1 GCA_016191985.1 Chloroflexota bacterium
CAATGTATGAAAGACTGCCAACTAGAGCTTTAAGAATATCCCTCATTTTTGCCTCGTTGGGGAATGAGGACCAAATAACTCTATCTCATTGGGCAAAAGCTCAAGAAATTTGTGAACGTCAAAGAAAAAGTATCCATATGTTGCCAGGTCAAATAAAAAGAAAAGCGGATGACCGAGGAAGCGGTGACCGAGAAGGAAAGGTTAAGAGAGTCATAGAAAAACTTGGAAATCCTACTGCCAGGGAAATAGCCAAGTATGCCCACATCTCCTGCCAGGACGCTGTAGTTTCTTTGGATTTTTTAGTAAAAGCCGGAGAAATAGAGCGAATAGAAAATTCATCCCCTAACAGGGCGAAAGTAGTCCGATTCTCAACCCTCTAGTGCCGCAGGTGCCGCACAGCCGCCGCATATGACTTGCGGCGGCTGAAAGGGCCAGGAATGTTGGATTTAGGGGAGGTGCCGCAGGTGCCGCACCTTTTTGAATATCCTCTTAAAATTTTGATTCCCCTTCCATATTTTTTTGAGGGTGTATATATTGCGGCACCTGCGGCACCTCCCAAAATTAGCTGTATAATGCTACCCAGCAACACTCTCCGGCCGCCACAAATTTGCGGCGGTTCTTTTGCGGCGTTTGTCACAAATGCCTTTGTAATAACGACATAGTGGGATTTTTAAATTTGCGGCACCTGTTCGGGGGGAAATTTTTATCTTGACATGCGAAAGTATTTTCTATAATATACTAGAATACAAAGGAGGTGATAGTCATGAAGCTGATTTCTCACAATGTGTACCTGGAGCCCAAGCAGAAGGAGCTTTTGCAACGGCTTGCTTTGCGTTTCCGCCGTTCCCAGAACGACTTGGCCAGAGAAGCCATGGATCTTCTGGGGGAGAAATACGAAAGCCCTGAAAAAGGAGAATGTCGTGACGCAACCAAGAGCTAATACGTTACTCAAGAAAATGGGGTTTATGGATCAGGATTTAAAAAGGCCTAAACATGATGAGATTATGATTTGGCTAAATAACATAATTAATAGCCAAAATTTGATGGAGTGGATAAACATTCCAGACTTATTTGATCATAGATTTTCTGACAATTCAAAATATTTAATTGATAAATATAAAAATTTTTCTCCTGGATTTTCTTATCTATTGCCAGAAGCGGAAAAACGACTAAATGAAGGATTTATACATTGGCCAGAAAAATGGAGACAAGAAGAAATAAGAAGCACAGAAGAATTTATAATTGAACACAAAAAATTAATAGAGAATGAAATGAGTATTAAGAAATTATTCACTGATGAATATTTAATATCCATTATTCCAAGAAAACCAATCATAAAAATTATCGAAAAGAAATGGGATAAACCTATAACCTCTGGAAGTAATTATATTATTGGATTTATTGATTTATCAATAACTTATGAAGACTATTATATTGAAATTGATTTAAACGAAAATGATATTTATAAAACATTTACATTGTTTGAATTTGAATTAAAATGGCGTATTTTGCCAAAAAATAAAGAAGTTTATTTTGAAGTTAAAACCGAAATTCCAAGCCTTGGCGAATTGATCCGTCAGATAAACACCTACAGAAATTATGTTGAAGGCAAGTTTATTGTGGTTTGTCCCGATGATCGTTATAAGGAATTATTGGCAGAGCAGGGAATCGGTTTCGTTAAATATCCCCTTGGCACAGAAGAATGACCCTTGCCCCTCGCCCCTACCAGCTCGAAGCCCTCGAAGCCATCGCGGCCGCCTATGTCCGTGGCATCACTCGGCCCATGCTGGTCATGGCTACAGGGGGGGGGAAGACGGTAGTCTTCGCTCACCTGATCCTTCGGCGGCCGGGCTGCGCCCTGGTCCTGGCCCATCGCAAGGAGCTGATCGGCCAGGCCGCCGACAAGATCCGCATGGTGGTCCCCGATATCGATATCGGCGTCGTCAAAGCCGAGAGAGACGAGCGGGACCATGCCTGCGTGGTGGCGAGCGTGCAGACCTTAGCGCAAGAGAAGAGACTGGCCCGCTTCGAGCGAGATGCCTTCCGGACGATCATAGCAGATGAGTGTTTCCCCGCGGGAACCCTGGTTGATGGGGTGCCAATAGAAAATATTTCGGTTGGAGATAATGTCCGATCTGTCGATCATGATACCGGGGATGTGATTTTAAGGCCGGTAACCCATGTTTTCAGGAGAAGAGCGTCAGCGCTGGTCAAGATATTCTTTGCCGATGGCACCGATTTGATATGTACACCCGAACATCCTGTTTTTACCAGAGACAAGCGCACTGGCGCAGAAATGTACTTGCCCGCTCGTATGCTATCATGCTATAATATGGCGTATAGCATCATAAACAAGAAAGGAGTATATACTAATGGGGAGCGGGGAATATCTTCCACGACCATGTGTTGTTTGCGGGACCATATTCAAGCCAAAACATGGGAGGGGTACACCTGCTATCTGCTCGGAGACATGCAAACTTGTAAGGAGGGAAGAGCGAAGACTGTCTTTGACTCTTCCATGTGTGCAATGTGGGACTATATGCACAGTGCAGGGATATCGGAGGAACAATGCTTTAAAAACAGGGCGGGCATATTGCTCGGAAGAATGCAAGGAGAAGTACCTAGCAAAAATTTCATCGGAAACAATGGCAAAAACGAACAGAATATACGCCTCATCCAGGATGAAAGAAAAAAATCCGATGCAGAACCCTGTTTACAGGGCCAAGCAGCGGACAACCTTGCGTGCAATGGGATGGAAACCTCCTTTCCAAGGGGGAAATGGAAAGCCAATTCCTGCCCCTCAACAATTATTGGCTTCAGCTCTTGGTTGGGAAATGGAATTTGTGATTCCAACAGGGATTCCCAAAAAGCAAGGATATCCCACTTGTTACAAAGTGGACATTGCAGAACCAACATTGAAAATTGCAATAGAGGTAGATGGAGAAAGCCACCGTGCTTTGGAGAGAAAATTACAAGACAAAAAGAAGGAAAATTTCTTGGAATCATTGGGGTGGAAAGTATTGAGATTTCAAAATCATCAGGTTATTTCGAATTTGGCGGAATGTGTGAAGAAGGTCTTGTCTATAATTTAGAAGTTGAGGGCACGAATAATTATTTTGCAAATGGAATTTTAGTCCATAATTGTCATCACGCCATAAAAGGGTCGAGCTACGAACGAATCATGGACTACTTCGGGGCCTTCGCGGAGCAGGACCCGCCTCTCTGTCTCGGAGTCACCGCCACTCCGTTCCGTGGTGGGAAGGAAGCACTGGGCGATATCTGGCAGGAGATCGTCTACCGGAAAGAGCTCCAGGAGATGATCGCCGAAGGCTATTTATCCCCGATCCGAGCCCTGCATCTCCAGCTTGAAGACCTCGATCTTCGCAAAATCAAAAAGACCGGTGGCGACTACCAGGACGATGCCCTGGGGCAGGCGATCTCCGCTGCCAATGGCCCTCTCCTGGTCAGTCAGGCATGGCAAGAACACGCACAAGGACGCCAAACGCTGCTTTTTACCCCCACCATCGAACTGGCCGGGGAGATGGCAGCGGCATTTATGAACGCCGGAGTCCCGGCGGAGAGCTTAAACTATCTGGTGAATGACCAGGATAGGGACTCTATACTCTCCAGGTACGAGAATGAGGAAACGCGGGTACTCTGCAACCCCGCTTGTTTGACCGAAGGATTTGATAGCCCACAGACATCCTGCGTGGCAATCTGTAGGCCCACGCGATCTAAAAATCTTTTTATCCAGATGATCGGCCGCGGCACCAGGCTCTATCCCGGTAAAGAGGATGCGCTGATCATGGACTTGAGCGGATGCTCGAAGATCCATGACTTGGTCACCCTGGAGGCGCTCTTCAAGTCCGAGGACAAAGAAGAACCTCCTGCGGATGACGAGGAAGAAGTCGAGGAGTCCGAAGGCAATGGCGGCCCGCCCGGCGTCCGGCCCCACTACCTGACCGGCAAACTCAACGTCGAGGAAGTGGACATCTTCGCCCGGCGAGGGGAGGCCTTCCACTGGCTATTGGTGTTCGACAAGCCCAAGCCCTTGTGGGTGCTTCCTCTGGGTAAAGATTGGGTTTGCCTGGGCAAGGCCTGTAGCGACCCCGGGGTTGACCGCTGGAGCGTCTTCACCCTGACCGGCAGGGGCGAGCAGGCCTTCCTGGACACGCCGTATTCGCTCCCCCGGGGATACGGCCAGGGCATAGCCGAGGACCTGGTGAGAAGGAATGGCGATGTGAAATTGGCCAAGCCCAATGCCTGGTGGCGAAAAAGCCCGGCGAGCGAGAAACAGCGGCAGATGGTCAGCTGGCTCGGTGGTCAGGCAGGGGATATCACGGCGGGCATGGCCTCGGACATGATCACCCGGCTAAAGGTAATGCAGGCGCTGCGGCGGGTGATGGAGAGGATGAAGCATGATGAGAGTTAGAATCCGAGAAAGAAGGGGCATCCAGATTTTGCTGGATGCCCCAGATGGCGAGTTTGGCAAAGTCCACCCGATGCAACATTGGCATCTGGTGGAGGAACTGGGCACTGGCAATGTGCTCCACGAGTGCTGCTCGTTTTACTCAGCACAGAAGTGGAGCAAAAAAAACAAGCATCAAATCGTGGAGGTCTGCTAGGGGTATATCCGCTCTGAGTGGGCCGCCAAAGTCAACCGGCCTATCGTAGTGCCTCCGGGTAGCTACAAGCCCCCGGATTTATCCGGGGGTAGTTGACGGCGCAACCAGGACCGCCTCTATCGCGCACTGAGAACTGGGGGGGTCCTGGAGTCCCGGGCTCCGCAGCCAACCCCCCGCTGCTGGGACTGCCTCAACTATCCCCCAGGAGGGCGCGACCGAGGGCGATGCCGGCCCCAGGATGCCATGGTCTCGGGGATCACCTCCGAGAGGCCATGCTGGAGGGCAAGGCTTGAGAGGAGTTCCTAATTGCTAGATATCCCCAAGATTGAGCTTCTAGTGGTCCACCATTTTGACCCCAGGGCTAACGTTATCGTCCCCAATGTCTACTGGGGACTGGAGCTAAGCTATGAGGCCGACCTGGTGGTGTTGCGGCCGTCAGGGTTTGCCGTCGAAGTCGAGATCAAGACCAGCCGGGCGGATCTCCGGGCCGACCGCAAGAAGCGGCACACCCACAACTCCCGGCTGTTTCGCGAACTGTGGTTCGCCCTGCCGCTGGAGCTCGCCGACGACTCCTCAATCCCCGAGAAGGCCGGCATCCTGGCTATCGCGACCAGAAAGACCGGGCTGGGAGATTATCACAGCCTGAATACCATCCGCCGGGGGACCTTGAACCGCAACGCGATCCGCTGGACCGAGGCCCAGCGCCGGAAACTCCTGGAGCTCGGGGTGATGCGTATTTGGAGCCTGAAGCAGGTACTGCAAAATAATCGGACCAGAACCAGGGGGAAGCCATGAAGGTTTGGGGAATCAACTACGACGGGCGCTTCCGGCGGATCGTTGCAGCCGGGAATCAACAGCAGGCCGCTGACTTGCTCGGAGTGACCCTGTATGCGATCCGAACATGGGGCTGCACGACCGATAATCCTGAAGAGCTGGCGCTGGCCCTAAGCGAGCCAGGCACGGTATGGAGCCGCCAGGAGTATGCCATAGATGCCGGGTGGATTCGGGTAGCCCCACAGCTAACGCAAGGAGAGCATCATGAAAGTACGCGACCTCAAGAAATTGCTCGA
>JACPVB010000204.1 GCA_016191985.1 Chloroflexota bacterium
AACTTCACCTTCTTTCAACGGGGAGAGGGTCGTTTCCCGAATCTCAACTTGCTTTGGCGCGGTAAAAAATAATGTTCTGGCTGTTGGCATGGACAGAAGTTTACCGCTTGTTACACAATTTACCAAACTCATTCGCAAGATTCCCAGTAAAAATTATTGTTCTGGTTTGGTTATTTATGCGGCACTTTGTAACATAAAAGGCGACAGTCTTTTTGGGAACTGCCGCCTTCATCATATCCGTTTTAATATCCGCTGTCCGTTTCGGTCTCCGATATCCGCTTCAATAATCCACTTTCCTGTTTTTCTACACTTTTTGCCCCGGTTTGGGAGGGTAGTTCGGCATATCGCGTCTGAACTCATAATTCTTGATGATCGCCTCGATCAGGGATTTTTGTTCGTCGCTCACTTCCTTGAACTCAAAACCAATGTTGAAAAATTGCGGGCTGAGGTCCTGTTGGCACCACACCACCCGCACAGGGATGGTCATGCGCGCTGCATTGATATCTGGTAATTCGGGTAGTTCAATCGAAATCGTCAGTTCTGTATTTTCCTGCATGGTCTTGTCGCCAATGACCATGGCTCCGTGCAAATTCAAATCTCCCAAATAACCGAGCAAAAAGCCCCCATACAAGTCGAAGACCTGTGTGTAAGCCATCAAACTTTTACGTTCCTCTTTGCGTCTCTCTTTCATGCAGCCTCGTGTTTATCTTATAAGTTTACATGACCTCACATTAAAATTCCATTACTGTTTTGTGGTAAAAATGCCCATGCGTTGGATATATATTTCCCCCCATCTTGACGATGCCGTGCTTTCCGCCGGCGGACTGATTTACGAACAGACAAAGGCTGGGATACAGGTTGAAATCTGGACGATCCTGTGTGGCACTCCATCCACCGAAGAGCTTTCCCCGCTTGCGCAACTGCTGCATTACCAATGGGGCATCTCCTCGGTGGCCGACCTGATCCGCGCCCGCCGCGCAGAGGATGAGCAAGCCTGCAAAATCGTCGGCGCACAGCCTGTTTATTTTGATTATCTCGATTGCATCTACCGCCGCGGCAAGAATAATGACTGGTTATACGGCTACATTTTTGTGCCTCCTCATGAAGACGAAGTGGATTTCCCCGCTCGAATAGCAGAATCCATCTCCGCCCGCCTCCAACCGACCGACCAACTGGTCTGCCATCTTGGGCTTGGTTCACACGTAGACCATGTCCTCGTCCGCCAGGCTGTGGATTTGCTCCAGCGGCCCGTGCTGTATTACGCCGATATTCCTTACCTTTTCAAAGCTCCCGAGGAACTGATTCCGCACACGGCTGGGATGAAGGCAAATGCTCATACGGTGGGCGAAGCAGGCCTGCGGCGGTGGCAGGAGGCGATTTTGGCGTATAAATCCCAGATTTCCAGCCTATTCGAAGATTCAGAGCACATGCGCTCTCAAATCCACCAATATTGGTCGGAAAATCGCGGAATCTGCCTGTGGTCTTCTGACTAGACATTTTTTGTAATACTTTTGGGACTTGAATCTCGTTTTGAATCATGATATAGTAAGCGCGACTTTCCGGACGATACCACCGGAAATTTTTAATCCACTTGCATCTCTGATCCAGAGATGCAAAATACTATTAGAGCAGGACAATACTATGCCAACCAATTTCCTTACCAAAGAGGGCTTTCAGAAGCTTCAAGAGGAACTGGATCATCTACGCACAACCAAACGCATGGAAGTGGCCGCAAGGCTGCACGAGGCAATGGAAGGCGGGGAATTGATCGAGAATGCGGAATACGAAGCCGCCAAGAACGAGCAGGCCTTCGTGGAAGGCCGCATTCAGGAGTTGGATCTTCTTCTGGCCACAGCCCAGATCATTGAAGAGAATGGCAAAGGCAAGAAGCATGATGCCATTCAGGTAGGCACCAAAGTAACCATTAAAGAAGGTAACTTTGAGGCCGAGACCTTCACCATTGTGGGCGCGGCGGAAGCCAACCCGCGTGAAGGCAAGATATCCAACGAGTCCCCGATTGGCAAATCCATTCTGGGTCATAAAGTGGGCGAGACCGTGAAAGTGGAAACTCCCGGCGGCACCTACAACGTTAAGATCATCAAAGTCGGCTAAAAACAGGACGCGCATGAATTGCCCCGCGTCCAATTTGCGTTGGAGGCGGGGCTTTTTATTACCTCACACCCTTTCTTTCTTCTTTCGTCTTTCAGCCGGAGGAAAGAAGAAAGATGAAAGAAAATATCATCATGGCAGAATACAATTCTCTTGAAAAAATTCGTTTGCAAAAATTGGAAGAACTCCGCGCGGAGGGCGTGGAGGCCTATCCCACCCGCGCCGCGCGCACCCATACCAGTGCCCAAGCCATTGCCGAGTTTGAAGCGGCAGAGGCAGCCGCCACTGAAGTGAAGGCCACTCTCGCGGGACGTATCCGTTCCATGCGGCCAAAGGGCAAGCTGGCTTTTGTTCACATCGAAGATGGCGACGGCAAGGTGCAATTGTTCTTCCGCGTGAACGAAGTTGGCGAAGATCGCCTGGCATTTTTCAACAAGATGTTTGATCTTGGTGATTTCATCGAAGCGACGGGTGTGATGATGCGTACCAAGGCCGGGGAAGTATCGCTTCACGTCCACGACTTCAAGCTGCTTGCAAAGTCTATAACCCCTCTCCCCGCTGACAAAGACGTGACGAAAGAGGATGGCACAATCGTCCGCTATGCCACGCTGGAAGATGCGGAACTGCGTGCTCGCCAGCGATACGCCGATTTGGCTGTCAACCCCGATGTGCGCGAGACTTTCCGCAAGCGCGCGAAACTCATTAAGGCGTTGCGGGCTTTTCTCGATGGACACGATTTCCTCGAAGTGGAGACTCCCATTCTCCAGCCGTTGTATGGCGGCGCGGCGGCGCGTCCGTTCACAACGCATCACAATGAGCTTGACCAGGACATGTACTTGCGAATTTCCTTCGAGTTGTATCTCAAGCGTCTGCTGGTTGGGAATTTGGAAAGAGTCTACGAGATTGGTCGTGACTTCCGCAACGAAGGCGTGTCGTTCAAGCACAACCCCGAATTCACCCAGCTAGAGTTTTACTGGGCATACGCTGATTATTTTCAAGTGATGGAACTCACCGAGCAAATGGTCTCCTACGCCGCCGAGCAGGTGACTGGTTCCACCAGGGTCAAATTCGGTGAGCACGAGTTGGAATTCAAGCCTCCGTGGAAGCGTTTAGAAATGCGTCAGGGCATCCTTGAAACCAGCGGCATTGACATTGCCGAGCACAAAACTGCCGAGGCGTTGCTCAAAGCTATTAATGAGAAGCAACCCAAAGCGGCGCCTGATCCGAAGTCCACACGCGGCAAGTTGATCGATTTCCTGCTGGGCGAATTCCTTGAACCCGCGCTCATTCAGCCGACCTTCCTCTATAACTATCCGCGTGATATTTCGCCGCTGGCAAAATCCCTGCCCGGTGACCCGCTCATCGTGGAGCGTTTCGAGGGTTATGCGGCGGGCTTCGAGTTGTGCAATGCTTTCACCGAATTGAATGACCCGCTTGATCAGGAACAGCGCTTCCTCGAAATGGGACGCGATTACGAAGCCGATGATGAAGAGAAGCATCCGCTGGATGAGGATTATCTGCGAGCCATGCGCTACGGTATGCCGCCCAACGGCGGTTTCGGCATGGGCGTGGACCGCCTCGCCATGGTGCTGACGGATAAACATTCCATCCGCGAGGTGTTGTTGTTCCCTGCATTGCGAAAGGAAGAATAATTTTGAGGCGGATGAAAGTCCGCCTCTTTTTTATTAATCACCCGAAAGAGGGAGACTATTTTATAACGCTCCGTATAAAATAGGTTTAACTAAAACAGATGACAGCCGCGCGGCGTTTGTCATCTGTTATTTTGTGAGGAGAGAGGCATGTCCAAAGAACTTAAACTTCAGGAATATTTCAATTTTACTCAAAGCGATTTACAGGAAAATCGTCAGGGACGCATCACGGAGAATCAGCGTGCACATGTCAAAGGCAAAGTGCAGCGATTCAACAGTCGTATTCTGGTTTTCATGGCGTTTTTGCTGATTCTTAGCGTTGGCGCATTTTTTGTCGTTCGTGTGGCGTCGGCCAGTGCAGGGAGTTCCGGCGGGTTACCTGTTTTCGCCATTCTTGGCCCTGGTCTCACAGTGGTTGTCCTGATTGTGTTTATGGCGTCCCGCACGAACAGAAAGAATGATCTTTCCATTCAAAAAGCCGAAGGCACGGTGAATTTTGTTTGGGTGGAGCATCGGATTATGAATCAAGATCAAACCGGTTACAAGACCGAAAAGCGCCTGCAAATGCGCGTGAGCGGAGTCTCTTTCAACGTCAACGAAAAATTGATGGACTATCAACCAGGGTGACAATTGTCGCTTCTACTACACGGGCGGAGGCGACATCCTCTCAGCCGAGTTTTTACAGAGTATCGCATAATTTGGTAAACAAAAAATTCAAATTTCCCTCGTAATTTTCAGCATAAAGTTTACTTAATAGGACTTACACAAAACTCCAACAGAATCCGCTAATCTACGCCAATCTGCGCGAATTTTTAAAAGATTAGCGAAAATTCGTGAAGATTAGCGGACGAAAATACCATTCTGCGTAAGCCCTGCTTAATTATGAGACAAGCGATAGATAAAGCCTAAACCATCAAAGCCGATTACAATCGGGCGAAATCAACTTACAGGTGACTCATGACCTTCTCCCCTTCCCACGACTTTGCCCTGCAACTCGACTCACAAGATAAACTCGCCTCTTTCAAAGAGGCGTTTGTCATTCCCGACCCGGATCTCATCTACCTTGATGGCAATTCGTTGGGAATTTTGCCCAAAACTGCTCAACAAAAAGCAAGAGAAGTCGTGGATGAACAATGGGGCAAAGACCTAATCCGTGGCTGGAACAAAGGCTGGTGGGAGGCTCCCTCCCGTGTGGGCGATAAGATCGGCACGCTCATCGGCGCGGCGCCCGGTCAAACTCTCGTTGGCGACACGGTCTCTATCAACCTCTTTAAACTCGCTATATCCGCGCTTACGCTGCAACCGAACAAAACAAAAATCATCACCGACACTTTCAATTTCCCCTCCGATCTTTATATTCTTCAAGGCATCAATCATTTGCTTTCAAATGGTGGTCGAGTAGACGGCGGTGTTCTTCCGCCGTCATATCAAGACCACCAGATCATCCGCATCGGCGCAATCGACAACGACATCACTCCCGACCTCGCCGCGCTCGAAGCCGCCATCGACGAAAATACCGCGCTTGTCACGCTCTCGCATGTCGTTTTCAAAAGTGGATACATGTACGATATGCAGCGCATCACTGAACTCGCCCATAAAAAAGGCGCGCTCGTGCTTTGGGATTTATCCCACTCCGTCGGTTCCGTCCCCGTCCACCTCGACGATTGCAACGCAGACTTCGCCATCGGCTGCACCTACAAATATCTCAACGGCGGCCCCGGCGCGCCCGCGTTTTTATACGTCAACAAAAACATTCAGGAAAAACTTTCCTCGCCCATCTGGGGCTGGTGGGGTCAAAAAAATCCCTTCGACTTCGACCTCGACTACACCCCCGCGCCCGGCGCGCAACGCTTCCTCGTTGGCACACAGCCCATGATTTCTCTTTTGACGATGGAAGCTGCCCTCGAACCGATTCTTCAAGCAGGCATGGACTCACTCCGCGCCAAATCCATCCTGATGACAGACTACGCCTCTTTCTTAACCGAAAGCTGGCTTATCCCCTTCGACTTTTCCCTCGGCTCCCCAGTAGACTCTGCCACTCGCGGCTCGCACATTTCCATCCGACATCCCGAAGGCTACCGCATCAACCGCGCCCTCATCGAAGAGATGAACGTCATCCCCGACTTTCGCGCCCCCGACAATTTACGCTTGGGATTCGCGCCGCTATATATTTCCTTCGCAGATATTTGGGAAGGCTTCGATAGAATCCGCCGCGTGATGGAAGAGAAACGCTACGAGAGATATCCAAAACAAAAATTAATGGTGACATAAAATGAAACCCTCCCAAAAACCCCATATCATTCAGCATCCATTCGCCTCACTCATGCAGGGAGCGCGGTTGGATTCGTACCACGAGGGCAATAGCAAACTGGTTTTGGAAGTGCAGGGATTCCAACCTCTCTCTTCCAGCTTGTTTGAGAAGGATGGGAAAATTTACGAACGTGTCCGCGCGAAATATGTGCCTTTGAGACTCGCCTTTTCCAGCGTTTCAGAACTGAAGCGGGATAATTTTTTCACATCACTCCATAATTATAGCCTCGAAGATTCCTCGCGGACGATTGCTTACATGCTTTCCTGGCGACAGCGAAATAAGCGGGATGGGTTTTATATGTTTGGGTTGCGCGCGCCCACCGATGCGGACATGCAATTTTATGCAAAGAATGCGAAGGCAGAGAATTTTGGGATGAACAGCAAAACGTTTACCATCGAGCGGGACTGGTCACCGCCGTCACCGATGCCTGGCGGATTGGTTCCCGAGCCAAAATCCCTGCATCAGCAATTTGGCGGCGACCCGATCTCCATCAATTTAAAAGATAAAACGTTTCACCATCGGCTGTTCATCGGCGGCGTGGATATCCAGCCCAAACAACGCCCGCAGGTGGATGCCGTGCTAAACCTGAGTGAAGACTCAAGCCGCTGGGTGAAAAAGGGGAAGGTGATTCACCCCAATGACCGCGCAATTCAACACGGCGAAGGCTCACAAGGGATGACGATAAACCAACTTTGTGAAGAAGCGGAGTGGGTGATCGAACGGTTGAAACAGAACCAGCGTGTCCTCGTCCATTGCACAGCGGGGATGAACCGCTCGTCGACCGTCTGTTGCGCGGCATTGATCCTGCTGGAAGGCATCAGCGCAGAGGATGCGCTGGCGCGAGTCCGCGAACATCATCCCTGGGCGCGGCCTGATTCATATCACTGGCTCACATTACGATGGCTGGCGAATTCAAATAAAAGGCACTAAGAAAGTGTTCTTAACTACTTTTTTAGGACACGGACTCCACGGATTTCACAGATTTTCACGGAAAACCTTTTTAAAAATCCGTATTTGACCGTGCGCGAAGCGTCCGTCCATTCCGTGTACTTAAGAAACAGTCTCTAAAGATTTCCAAAGCCTTTGGAAAGTGTTGAAAAGTAGGGACACAGCGAGTCGATTCATAATTTTGACCATCAATCGTTTCGCTGTGTCCCTACGAGACCGTATCTAAAGTTGCTTTAGGATCTGTCACTTGCGATGGACGAAAAGGAAATAAACATGGAATCCAAACCTGATACCATAAAAATCTCCGCCGCGCATAAAGAGGAAATCTATGCCACACATACCGATTTGCATGTGACTGTGAAAGGCTCATCGCTCCTCAGTGGAGGCGAGGCGGTGAAAAAAGCCAAAGAGGTGACCCTGCTGATCGAAGCAATGAGCAGGCTTGGGGTTAAGGAAGAGGCGGTCACGCTGCAGGGAGTCCACATCGAGGTGGCGAGCGGCGCATTGCTCAAGTCATCCAGCGCGGTCTATCGTTTAAAAATCCGCTGTGAAAAATTGGATGGACTGCCAAAGATGCTGGATGCGATTTCATCTCAAAAAAATTCGGAACTTGAGCGCATCGAATGGAAATACGATGAAGACGAAGCGCGCGAACGCGGCTTGAACCTCGTTTTGGAAAAGGCAAAAAGCAAGGCGCAAAAGGTGGCGGCATCTTTGAATGTGAAATTGCTGGGCGTGTATGATCTGATCGAAAATACGTTTGACGAGGATGCACCTGTCATATTCCAGCCGCAGGCCATGATGGTGAAACGCGCCGCAGCCACCGCCTCTGAACCCAGCCTCGGCATGGATGTTCAACACTCCAAGACGATTCATGTGAGCGTGGATATTTGGTATCGCGTGTCTGCCTTCTAATTTAACTAGCACTTCTGTTCTAAGAATGGTAAAATCTTTTCTTCTCCAGGAGAGATTTTATGCCCCCTACAATTAGTGTCCAACAACTCAGCAAGACCTATCAAGTGCCGGAGCGCGAAGGCGGGTTTGGCGCGGCTGTCCGTGGTTTTTTTAAACGCAAATATAAGGATGTGAAGGCCGTCCAGCAGGTGGACTTCAAGATCGAGCGGGGTGAGGTTGTCGGTTTCCTCGGCCCGAACGGTGCGGGAAAGACCACCACGCTCAAGATGCTTTCAGGGCTGTTGCATCCCACTGGCGGGGGTGCGAATGTGCTTGGCTTTACGCCCTGGGAACTCAACCCTGAATACCTGCGTTCGATGACTCTCGTGATGGGCCAGCGCAACCGCCTCTCGTGGGACATTCCCGCGGCGGATTCGTTTTTACTGAACCAGGCCATCTATCGCATCCCTGACGATGAATATAAAAAAACCTACAAGGAATTGGATGAACTGCTCGAACTCGAGCCGTTGATGAAGAAACCCGTCCGCAACCTTTCGCTGGGTGAACGCATGAAATGTGAGATTGCCGTTGGGTTGCTGCATCGTCCCAAAGTTTTATTTTTAGATGAACCCACCATCGGCCTCGATATCAGCGGGCAGGCGCGCATCCGCGAATTTTTGCGCGAGTACAACAAGCGTACGGGTGCGACGATTTTGCTCACCAGTCATTACATGGCGGATGTGACCGCGCTTTGCGAGCGCATCATCATCATTCATCACGGCCAGCTTAAATACGACGGCGGCATCAATGAGCTTTCACACAAAATTGCCCCGTTTAAATTGATCGGTGTGATCCTGGCGGAATCCAATTCGCATGACCTGTCGAAGTACGGCACGCTCGTTCAAAATGAAGAAGATTGGGAAAAGCAGTATATCCAGGTCAAAGCGGAGGATGTGACGCGCATCACCTCCAAACTGCTGGCTGATCTGCCCATCCACGACATTACCATCGCCGATCCACCCATCGAGGATGTGATCGAGCAGGCGTTTAATTCGTAACTTTGGAGTGCAGGAGCTTGCTCCTGCATGTCAAGTAGCAAGCCGCTTGACTCCAAAAGGAGAAACTATGTTCCTTATCATCAAACGACTCTGGCAGGTAAACTGGGCCGAGCAATGGCAGTACCGCGCCAACCTTATCATGTACCTGTTGTACTGGCTGGTCTCTCCCATCATTTACCTTGCCGTGTGGACGAGCATTGCAAAAGTCAAAGGTGACGTGAATGGCTTCACCGTCAACGATTTCACCACCTATTACATGGTGCTTTTAATTTGCGATCAGATTACCAGCAATATCATCATCCACACCTTCGCTTATAAAATTCAGGATGGCTCGCTTTCAGGCGAATTGATCCGACCGATTCATCCCATGCTCACAAATGCGCTCGTCAACAATGTCGCATTCAAAATGCTTACCATCATGGGGCTGGTCCCTGTTTGGTTTATTTTGTTCTTTCTTTTTAAACCAGATTTCAGCAGTGTAACGCTCGCCGGCGTTTTACTTTCCATCCCTGCCATGGTGCTGGCGTTTTTTACGGGCTTTCTGCTCTCCGCCGCCATCACCTCCCTCGCATTCTGGACCACGCGGGTGTATTCCATTCACGAATTTTATTTCGCGCTGATCCTGCTGTTTTCAGGCCAATTCGTACCGCTGACCCTCATGCCGCAGGTCATTCAGAACATTACCCAATATCTCCCGTTCCAGCTATTGATCTATTATCCCGTCCAATTGATTCTTGGGAAACTATCCGCCGAACAAATCACACAGGGGTATGTGATGTCGTTCGTCTGGTTTGGTATTTCACTGCTCTTTTTCAATTGGGTGTGGCGCAATGGCGTAAAGCGTTACTCCGCGGTGGGAGCGTAAACATGCACACTCTTAAACTTCTTTCCGCTTTTTTTAAAGTTAATGTTCAAATGGCCCTTGCCTATCGCGCCGATACGGTTGTGAATATTCTGCTCAACCTCATGTGGCTCGGCTGGGAACTGCTCAGCCTGAGCATCATTTTCAACAACACCGAAACCCTTGGCGGTTGGGGGATCGGCGAACTCATTGCACTGTTGGGAGTCTTCCGCCTCGTCAACACCATGATGATCGCGCTCATCTGGCCCAACACCGAAAAATTCAATCAATCCATCCGCGACGGCTCGATGGATTACACCATCCTCCAGCCGGTCAACAGCATGTTCCTGGTCACCTTCTCGCGCATCACCGTCTGGCGGATTTGGGACCTGATCCTCGCCACTGTTTTGATTGTGGTTGGCGTCAACATGTCTGGAGGAACAACCACCGCGCTTCACATCCTGACCTTCATCCTGCTCGCCATCACAGGCACGCTCATCATCTACAGCCTTTGGATCGTCTTAATTGCGCTCACCTTCTGGTTCACCAAATTTGATAATAACGTCACCATCCTGCAAGCCTTGATGGATGCGGGGCGTTATCCAGCCACAGTGTATCCCGTCTGGTTGAGAGTGATCGTCACCTTTATCATTCCCATTGCCGTGGCGACCACCATCCCTTTGCAGGCATTGCGCGGTGAGCTGGCTTCCGGGCAGATACTGATGTTTGTTGCCATCAGTGTTGCCAGTTTTTGGGTGGCTTCAAAAATATGGAAGGCGGGGCTGAGGCAATATAGCGGGGCAAGCAGTTAAAAGAAAAAAACCAGAGAAACGAATTCTCTGGTTTTTTTATACAATGATCCTACTTGCGCGCAAGCACCACCACAGAAGCGCCGTCTGCGGATGTGATCGTTAACTCCGTGCCATTCACCTGGTATGTGATGCCCTCTCCCGAAAGGATGCCAAGGACAACGGATTCCTGCTCCGCATTTTCAGCGCAAGCCATTAGGGTGGAGGTTATCGGTTCAAGAACAAGCTGGTCTCCATTCACTGTATAACCCGCGCCGAAGGAATTACATCCCACATTCCCGCCAAATTGGCCGTCTGAGCCGAAGCTGATGGAAGTTTCCACATCCGGTAGGGCAGGGGTCGGGTTGGATGCGTCACCATACGATACCAGCGTCCATTCACCGGCGAGGGCAGCGGAACCTCCGCCGGAGCAGGCAGCCAGGATCGATACGGAAAGCGCCGCAAGGATAATCAAAGACAGGGAAGTCTTTTTCATTTTTCATCTCCTTATAATCTTTAAGTTAATACTTCACTCTATCAACGAAAACCCTGTGGGAAATGTTCCCTTCTTACAGAGTATTGCATAATTTAGTAAACAGAAAATTCGTTTTTTACTCGTAATTTTCAATAAAAAGTTTACTTAGTTATGAGACAAGCGATAAATAAAAATGCCAGAGAGATTAAGTACCTCTGGCATTTTCTTGTTACTGGTCACTTATTACTTTTTGTCCTCCACGTACGCCTTCACTGCAGCGCGCATGAATTCAGCCAACTTTGGATGCATCTTGTCGAAGTTGGCTTTGAAACGTGCATCTTCCACGTAGCCGTTTGCAAGGGCTTGCAACTGTTCCAGGTTCGGCGTCCAGAAGTAATTCATGTGCTTGCGCCAGCGTTCGACGACGGCCTGGGCTTGAGGAGAGGCCGCGCCCTTGGGTATGACTGCGATCATATCCTGGTAGATGGCTTTGCTTTCTGCAATAATGGCTTCTTTCTTCGCGGCGGAATAAGCCTTCCATTTGCGGTTTGATTCCCGCACGGTTTCGGGATCATACATCTGCTCCGCTTCGAGGGCGTATTTCTCCTGCTCTTCTTCGCTGAAACCTTCAAAAAATTTATCGTCGCTCATTGTTTTGCTTCCTTTCAAATGATTAATGGTATTGTCCACTGTTTGAATGAGGCGGTTGATGCGCGCAGCCTGTTTGCTCAGAGCTTCCTTGTGGCTTTGCAATGCTCCCATCACATCATAATCACGGCGTCCCATGATCTTCTTGATGTCGTCGAGTGGAATGTCCAGCTCACGGTAGAACAAAATCTGCTGGAGGCGCAGCACGGCATCCTCCCCGTAGTAGCGATAGCCATTGTTACCTACGCGGGATGGCTTGAGGAGGCCGATATCATCATAGTGGTGCAGGGTGCGCGGTGTGATACCTGCCAGTTTTGAGAGTTGTTTTACAGTGAACATGCCGCTACTATAAACCCTTACGTAACGTTAATGTCAAGGGTTGCCCACAGATTTTGGAACGGATGCTCGGATGAAAACGGATGGACCGATCCATGGGTTTCTGTGGTTAAATTCAGGCATGGATATTATTTATAAAGATGAACATATATTGATTGTCAACAAACCTGCGGAGCTTTCTGTGTTGCCTGAAGGATGGGATAAGGACGCAACCTATCTTGTCAAAATGCTTGAAGAACAATATGGAAATCCTTCGACAAGCTCAGGGCGGGGAATCTGGGTTGTGCATCGCATTGATAAGGTTACCAGCGGCATCCTCATCTTCGCGTTGACAGCCGAAGCACACCGCTCCTTGAACATTCAGTTTGAAAAACATCAGGTGGAAAAGACCTATCATGCCATTCTGAATGGCGTGCCGAAATGGGATGAGAAAATCACAAAATTTCCGCTGCGGGTGAATGTGGGTCACAAGCATCGCACGATGGTGGACAACAAAAACGGAGTCCGCTCTGAGACGAGATTCAAAATTCTGAAACGCTATCAGACGTCGGCTTTGGTGGAGGCGATGCCGATGACGGGGAGAACGCATCAGATCAGAGTCCATGCATATGCGTTGGGGCATCCGCTGCTGGGGGATGTCCTGTACAGCGCGCCTGAAACCGATATTATCCCGCGCCCCGCCCTGCATGCCTATTCATTGAAGTTCGCGCATCCCAACACAAATGAGCTAATGAGCTTTCAAGCGGAATACCCGCATGATTTTCAAACGGCTGTGAAGATGCTGAGAGGGAAATAAGCAATGCAAAATTATGGTATATTCTGGTTAGGAGCAATGCCATGAATGAGCGAATCCTTATTATCGAAGATGACCAGGCTATTCTGAAATTGTTGCAGCGCGGTTTGGCTTATGAAGGCTACACAGTGGACACTGCCATTGATGGGCGC
>JACPVB010000206.1 GCA_016191985.1 Chloroflexota bacterium
CATTACAAGTGCCAAAACGTTTTTGGCTATCTCTGCGCCGCTTGGCGCTCTTACTCAGTCGTGCAATTGAACGTTTATGGGGGGCGACTGAGGTCATTCAACATCAATCCTGTTTTACACTTTCGTGAAGTACTGATAATAGGAACAATGGGGCAGGCAAAATTATTTTGCCTGCCCCTGCTTTTTTGAAATACGAAGAAATCCCCAAGCTACAAAACCATTTTGTGATTTCGTGATCTTTTTGTATAACCAATTTCTTCTGGCCCGATCCGTGGAGATGTGAACTATGACCGCTTATTCACACGTAGACCCAAAGACAAACCTTGTTTTGCGCATTCATTTTTTCTGGCGCATATTATTTGCCCTCCTTGCAGCGGGCGGCGTAGTTTACATCTGGGGCGGTGCGGCAGATACGGCTCTTTGGCAAAAGATATTGGTCTCCATCGTGTTGACGTTTGCCTCCATATTCAGTGTGATCGGGGCGGTTCAAATCTCCCGCCGCAATCACAGCGGCAGGATGATCTCATTAGTGTTGGATTATCTTGCTTTTGTCGTCTGTTTTGTTCTCGCTTTGAATACAGGCGAAGCCTTCATCGGCATCGATGCATTTGGCGAAACATTTCCGAAAGGCATCCCTTATTTGGGAATCACCATTGTCGGGTATTTCCTGAGCATCATGGATGAATATCTTCCTCAGAAAAAGAAGACTTCCGAGAACAGTTTGAAAGTAGTTGGCCGTTGGGTGATGTTGGCTGGCTTCGTCGTTTTTCTTCTACAAGTGGAAGCCATTAACGGCATCCTCTATTTTCTTGGCAAACTTGCACAGCCGATGGGAATTATCTCTGTTGCGGGCGCGCTGATTCTTGGCGTCTCCATCTGGTCAATGATGCGGGACAGTACCTCCCAGGCGCTCCATGCAAAGACCGACCACGAGCAGGTCATCAATGGCTGGCTTTTCCTTTCCCCGAACCTGCTGGGCTTCCTCATCTTTTTTGCGGGGCCGCTCATTCTTTCCTTCTATTTTTCCTTCACCGACTCAGATGCCTTCAACACACCCCATTGGATCGGTTTTGCCAACTACGCCAAGATACTCAACGTCCGTTTTGCATGGCTTTCTTCGCCAGACCAATTCGCCCGCGAAGTTGTGGATATCAAAGTCTACGATGAAGTGGGGCGTTTCCTAATTGGTAACGGCGGGATATTATTTGCCGCCGCCGATAAATTCTTCTGGCTCGCGCTTCGCAACACCCTGACCTTTGTGCTGTTCGCTGTTCCTTTGAGTGTGATCCCCGCCTTGGTATTGTCGAATGTCCTGAACAGCAAACTGCCTGGCATGAAGTTTTATCGCGCCATCTATTTTATGCCGAGCATTGCCGCCGTGGTTGGAATTTCCCTCGTCTGGCAGTGGTTGTACAATGCCACAGTAGGATACATCAACTACTTCATCACGGTGGGAATCGAATTCTGGAATAACCTCTTCCACCTTGCAGTCGTTGACCCGAAGATTCAATGGGTTTCAGATGAAAAGACGGCCCTGCTTTCCATCATTCTGATCGCCGCCTGGCAAACGATGGGATTCAACACCGTGCTCTTTCTCGCTGGCCTGCAAAACATTCCTGGTGAATTGTACGAAGCCGCCACGGTGGACGGCGCAGGTGCATGGGACAAGTTCTGGAGCATCACCCTCCCCATGCTCGCCCCGACAACTTTCTATGTTGTGTCCACCACCACCATTCAGGCCATGCAGGTCTTTGAGCAGGTCTTCATTTTGATGAACCCGCCCGAGGGACCCAACAATTCCACGATCACGCTGGTGCTTTATTTGTATCGCAGTGGCTTCCAAAATTTTCAGCAGGGCTACGCCTCCGCGATTGCGTGGGTCTTGTTCATCGTCATCTTTGGCCTCACGCTCATCCAGTTCCAGCGCCAGCGCCAGTCCAGCATTTATGAAAGCTAAACAGGAGCCGTCATGAAAATCCAGTCCTATCGCTTTCTGCAATTCCTGAATAAATTCATTGTTTATTTTGTTCTTACCTTTTTTGCGCTGGTGATGATCTTTCCGTTCGCATATATGATCGCCACCTCCTTCAAGATTCCCGCAGACACGTTCCGCTATCCGCCGCGCATGTTGCCCCGCGACCCTGAGACAATCGTAGTAGACGGCTACGATGAACCCCTTCCGCTCTACTATGTGGATGTGAATGGAGCGCAAAAGGAATATGCGCTCGCGAAAAGCAATATCAAAGTGGGGACATACGCCCCTGCAGATAACTTAACCTCCACTTTCGAACGCTATCTCACAGAGGTGAAACCGACCGGCGGAGCGACGAACCAGCAAAAAGTAGAAGTGAACGGAAAGCAGGAAAAACTCTTCGATGTGGAAGTGGACGGTCAAATTATCCCGATGATTTTGATCAGCCAGACGACGGTGGGTGAGTTCATCGACCCGCAGAATCCTGAGAACAAGGTTTATCAAAACGTGCGCCTGAGCGAGCCGGTGGAAAGTATCGGCTGGCATCCTGAGAACTACACCGAAATCGTCGAACTTAACAACATGGCGCGCGCGCTTACCAACACCGCGCTGGTGACTATTCTTGTGGTGGTGGGGCAGTTGCTCACCTCGGTTGTGGGCGGATATGCCTTTGCGCGTTTGAGATTCCCCGGGCGGGATACGGTCTTCGTGTTTTACCTTGGCACGATCATGATTCCGTTCGTGATGCTCATCGTTCCGCTCTATCAACTCATGGTGCTCATCGGCTGGACAGATCGCCTGGCCGCCCTCATCATCCCGTGGATATTCACTGCCTACGGAACCTTCCTCATGCGTCAGCACTTCATCACCTTCCCTAAGGAAATCGAAGAAGCCGCATTACTCGATGGTGCATCACGCCTCCAGATTCTGAGGGAAATTCTCATCCCTGCCAGTGTGCCAGCATTGGCAACACAGGCAACCTTCACATTCCTGTACGCATGGAATTCCTTCTTCTGGCCGCTGGTTATTATCAACGTGGGTAACGAGAAGAATCATGTGCTCACGCTCGCACTCAACGTGCTGCGCGGACGAGCATCCGACACACCGAATCTGATTCTGGCGGGCGCGGCCATCGCCATCATCCCGCCGCTGATCGTCTTCATCCTCGGCCAGCGTTTCTTCGTGGAGAGTGTGGCAAGCAGCGGTGTCAAAGGATAGTAAAATCCAAGTTTGGATAATTTAAAAAAGACGATGGACGGTGGACAACAAACCATCGTCCATCGTCCGTTGTCCACCGTCATTTTCCGCAATTATTTTATTTTTAAGGAGAAAGTGAATCATGCTACAGAAGAAGGATGGCCGATACGAGGTATACGGCAACCCCATCACATTACGCCAAACCCGCGCAGCAGATCAGTGGAAGGACATGCTGGCGAAAAAATTCAATTACGACCCCAATGAGAAATTCAACCTTACTGTCGAAGACCATCCGTATGGCTCGGAAATTTTTGGGCTGAAGAACATCGTCCGCGATGGAAGCGGAAAGCCGCTAGACAAAACAAACGGCGTCATCGTCAGCACCATCCGCATGGGATTTGGACATTATCGCATCGCCATGGCGGGTGTCTCTGCGGCCAAAGCAATGGGCTTCACACCATACTGGCTCGATCTGCTCGGCATCCCTGGCATCAGCACAGACGTGATCAACTGGTGCAATACCAACTACAGCAAATATTCGCGCATCTCACAGCGTTATCCGTGGTTCGATAAATACGTGTGGGAATCTCTCACCACGGGCGAACCAACTCTCCCTGGGTTGGATGCGCTCTTCAATTACATGACCAGCACCTGGCCGTGGCGCTTCCTCAAGACCGAAGTCAAAGATTACAAGATGAGCGAACTCTTCAACAACCTCTACGGCGCGCTTCCATCGGATATGCCCACGCTCACGTCTCACATGTGGACGGCAATGGGCGCTGTCGCTGGTGGCATGACCAACGTAGTTGACATGATGTTCGATAACTGGCCGATGGCTTTCCAACTCACCGAAGGCGCCAAGCACGCCGTTCAATCGCCGTCGGGATATTACGGCTTCCGTGCCATGCGCGGATTTGACGACAAAGGCAAAGTCCTCAAGCCCGTCCCGCAGGACGCGCTCTTCTTCACAGGTCATCATGTGGATCATGAACTCGTTGAAAACATCGAAGCCGACTGCGCCGACCGCATCAGCCGCATGAAAGCCAAAGAACCACGCCGCTTCCTTGTCACCATGGGCGGCGCAGGCGCGCAGCGCGAACTCTTCAAAGCCATCATCGAACACGCCATCCCGATGATCGAGAAAGACCAGATCGCGCTTTTCATCAACCTCGGCGATCACAAAGACAATTGGACCTGGCTGCAGGAACAACTCGCCCAGCACAAAGAACTCATCAACACGCACTTCACCTGGGAAGACACAAAGCAATTCACAGATAGCATTCGCAAGAAGCCCGCGCACGGTCTGCACATCTTCCTGCACGATAACACCTTCCATGCCGTCTACGCCACCAACTATCTCATGCGCGTCATGGATGTGATGATCACCAAGCCCAGCGAGCTCGCGTTTTATCCTGTGCCCAAAATTTTTAACGCCCGTGTCGGCGGACACGAAATGTGGGGCGCGATCCGTGGCGCAGAGATCGGCGATAGCACCGTTGAAACCCGCACCATCCCGCAAACCCTGCAAGCCATCGACCTGCTCACCGAAGCCGATGACCTGCTCGCCATGTTCTGCGATTGCATCGTCAAGAACAAAAGCATTGGCATCTACGACGGCGCCTACAAAAGTGTCGAACTTGCGACGGGCAAAAAATTCAAGAGATAAAAAATTAAACACGAAGGGCACAAAGGAACACAACACTTGCACCGCACTGCGTTTGGTGCAGTGCAGGTGAGGTTTTAATCTTTTCCTTCGTGACCTTCGTGTCCTTTGTGTTTAAAACATGATTCAAATCGAAACCACCTCCTCCCCCTTTTCCATCTCCTTCAAAAAAAATAACATCGTGATGATGACCGTGTGGCTGGATTCTGATTCCAGGCCGAATCTCCGCACCGACGATTCATCCGTCACTGCGATATTTCCCCGCTTCACACTCCGCTGTGAGTTGCTCGCTGACCATTGGGCTTTATCCACCACCCCAGCTGATTCCCCTGTCGAAATCAAAATCCAACTCCCAGGCTACTGGTACGGAGGCGGCGAACTCATTAACCAGCATCACCCGCTCAATAAGTTGATGCTGCACAGCACCCCATTCCACACCTTCGACAACGGTCCCACTGGTTTGAGCGGCGTGATGAACCCTGCCTGGTTCTCCTCGAACGGCACGCTCATCATCGCAGACTCGCCTGTGGACTTTGGTATGAACCAACCGCCCGTAGATTATCTGCGCTTCAAATGGAGCTTCGCTACTGACGGGCGCGGCTCATTTGCCGACCGTCCATTCCTTGATAAAGGCGGGATGGGGGATGGCAGGTTCACCTTCAAGGGGAATGCACTCAATCTCAAATTTCATTTTTCCGAGAACGCTGTCACCGCCTACGAGAATCAAATCAAACATTTCGGGCATCCCACCGAACTGCCGCCCGAAGGCTTGTTCACCAAACCCACATGGACAACCTGGGCGCGCTACAAAACTGCCATCAATCAAGAAGTTGTTTTGAAATTTGCAGATGAAATCATTGCCAACGGCTATCCCTATCACATCATGGAGATTGACGACCGCTGGCAAGCCTATTATGGTGACTTGGAATTTGACCCCAAACGATTCCCCAATCCCAAAGCGATGATTGATGAACTCCACGCAAATGGTTTCAAAGTCACCACATGGGTCATTCCATTTTTGGATGAACAGTCCAATGCTTTTGCCGAAGGGACGAAGAATGGCTGGCTTGTCCGCCGTCCAGATGGTTCTCCCCATCTCGTGCCGTGGTGGCAGGGACGCGGCGGCTTGTTGGATGTCACCAATCCGTCAGCGTTGGAGTGGTTCTTCGAACGACTGAACCAGCTACAGGTTAAGACAGGATGCGACGGCTTCAAGTTCGATGCGGGCGAAGCCTGTTTCCTTCCCGAAGATGCAGTCACGTATCAGAAAATCCACCCGAACGAGTACAGCAATATTTATGTTGCCGCAGTAGCGAAGCATCATCGTCTCACCGAAGTGCGCTCTGGCTGGAGAAATCAAGTCGCTCCAATCTTCTTCCGCCAATGGGATAAGACTACCTCGTGGGGTTTGGATAACGGCTTGCACTCCGTGCTGACGGGCGCGCTCGCGATGAGCATGGCAGGCTACCCGTTCATTTTGCCCGACATGGTGGGTGGCAACGAGTACGACGAAAAAGCGAGCGCGGACATGATGATCCGCTGGACGCAGTTGAACGCGCTGCTGCCTTCGATGCAATTCAGTTTGGCCCCGTGGGAGTATGGCGTGGAGAGTACCGAACTCTGCCGTCGTTTTGCAAACCTGCATGTCGAATTTGCGCCCAAGATTCTGGAAATAGCGAAAGCCTCAATCACAAAAGGACTGCCCATCGTTCGCCCAATTTTCTGGCTTGACCCATCCGATGAACGCGCATTGACCTGCGATGACGAATTTTTGTTGGGAGATGAATTTTTGGTCGCGCCTGTGGTCACGCCCAAGACAACTCAACGCGATATATATCTGCCCGCTGGCAGGTGGCAGAATTATTGGACGGAAGAGATTTTTACAGGCAACACCTTGCTTGAAAAATACCCTGCCCCGCTTGACACCCTGCCAATTTTCAAACGGATGTAAATACTGTAAGTCAGGCTATGTGCCCGTAGGGTATTTAGCCTGACAACTTTAGAATTTTGATACATGGCGGGTTGAACAACTCGCCCTACTGACTAACGGAGAAAAAATGACAACCTACAAATTCCCGCACAACTTCCTTTGGGGTGCGGCATCCGCATCTTTGAGCGCCTGTTCAGGGTTGGCTGCCAGCGCATTGACGAAAGCCTCATCGGTCATAACTTTGTTCACGAGCATCTGAAAATCGGACACGGTTTTTCTCCCTTTGAATTGGTGTTGAACTCATTAAGTTTCGGAAAGCGGGGGTGGGGTAGGGGGCGCCGACTCCATCCGGATTGCAAATGCGGGCGCCAGCGTTGCAAGCAGTTTGCGGTACTCATGCGCCGCCGACTCGAAATCGGCGCGGGAAAGCGCCTTGAACTTGGCAATGCCTTCGTTGGGAAGGTTGTAGTTCGCCAGCGCTTTCACGGGGTCACGAAAGACTTCGTCTGCGTACGCGGAATCGCCCATCATGCGAGTCAGGATGGTTTCGAACAGGTGCATATTAGGCCTCCTTTCCATATGAATGAATGCCCCCAGTTTATTCAAACAGTGTTACAAAAACGCTACAAGGAAGGAAAGACCAGGCCGATGGATTCTTCGAGAGTGATGGTTTGGGCGCGTTGTGCGGCTGATTCAAAATCCGCTTCGCCCATGGACCTGCGGACTGATTCCAACTCTGTTTCAGCGTGGATGCGGTCCGGGGGGAAGAGCACAGTGATCGGGTCGTTTGTGAGGCGCAGGGCAAAGAGGTAGAGAACTGCCGCAGTGTTCGAATCCCCCTGCGCAGATGAAAAATCCGCGAGTTTGATCAGATATACCGAACGGTAAATATCTTCGATATTCGAGATGGGTGAGGCGGCGCGTTGCAGCCATTCTGCTGCAGCTTGCAGATCCCCCTGCATTTGCGCAATCGAGGCGCGATAAGCGCGGCTGAAAGCCGTCCCCACATTGTTGATGCTGTCATATTGTTGAAAACATTCATTGAATAATGCGATGGCGGAGTCCATTTCGCTACGCCAAAATGCGAGACTGCCGAGCGCCTCCAGCAAATAGGCCACGTTAGCGGCGCGGTTCATGGGGCGGTAGAGCGTCAGCGAAGCCTCATAATTTTCGCGTGCCAGCGCCAGATCGTTCTGCGAATATGCAATATCGCCAAGCACCAGCTTGTTCCATGCGGACATGCTGGTATCGCCCTGCGCTTCCGAGATTGCAGAAGATTCCTGAATATATTCATAAGCTCTGGGGAAATCCTTTTGTGCAAGAGCCACCCGCCCCAAAGAAGACAAGACATTGACATGGATGAACGACTCCTTCGGGTGTTCTCGATAATACGCCAATGCCTGTTGCAGAGGAGGCAGGGCGGCTTCGAGATCGCCGGAATAACAGAAAATATCCCCTTGCGCAAAACGCGCGTAGGCGAGGTCTTTTTTATTTTTCAAGGCCGTGAAGATCCCGATGGCTTCTTCCATCAGCGGATGGGCTTTCCCGATTTCACTTGTGTTTCGCAGAGCGCGCGCATAACCTGTGAGTGCGTAGGCACGTTCGTGGGTGCGGACTTGGGCGTGCGGATGATAAATGAGTCTTTTCAGCCAGTCTTGTCCTTCCTGGCCGAATCCGCGGGTGACCCAAAAGCGATACATGGCCGCCCCAAGCGCCATGCCTTGATTCATGTCGCCCGCGTGCATGACCCAGTTCAAGGCGGCGCGCACATTATCCAACTCAGCTTTGAGCCGTTCCCCCCACTCAACCATATCTGCCTTGCCTTGCAAGTGTGAGTCGGCTTCGCGCGCGAACGCAATCATATAATTCAGATGGCGGGCATGGATAACCGCGAGTTCCTTTGATTCCTCCAATCGCTCTACTGCATATTCGCGCAATGTTTCGAGCATTGAATAACGCGAGGTTTCACCCGTGTAGGAGACCTGAATTAAGGAACGACGCCGCAGTGCATTGAGCAGCCCCAGCACGATATCAGCAGGGTTGATCGGCAACGCGGAAGTTGACCCGCCCTCATTAAAATTCTTTTGGATGTTCTCCGCTTCATACCCGCCGCCGACCACCACTGCCGCATCGAACGTCCAGCCGCCGGTGAACACGCCCAGCCTGCGGAAGAAGATCTGTTCAGTGTTGGTGAGCAGGTTGTAGCTCCAATCAATAAGCGCGTGCAGGGTCTTCTGACGCGGCACTCTCGACATATCCGAGATATGCAAGATCTCGAAACGCTGGTCGAGCCTGTGCGAGACCTCCTCCACCGGCAGGGACCGCAGCAATGCCGCCGCCAGTTCGATTGCCAGCGGGATGCCGTCCAATTTTCGGCAGATGTTGACGACTTGAGGCGCGTTCGCTTCGGTCAATTGGAAACTGGTGTTGGCGCTTTGGCCGCGTTCGAGGAAGAGGCGCACCGATTCGTTTTTTTTCAACACTTTGATATTCAAACCCGCTTCGGGCAACGGGAAAGTTGGCACTTGCCAACCGGCCTCTCCCTCCACCCCAAGCGGTTCCCGGCTGGTGGCAAGCACGGTCAACTGCGGACAGTATGTCAGCAAATACTCTACGCTTTGCGCACAGGCAGAGAGAAGATGTTCGCAGTTATCCAGCACGATCAACAGATGCTGGTCGCCGATCCGTTCGGCGGTTAAGTTCAATAAACTTTGATTCGCCTTTTCCTTCACGCCCAGGGCCTTGGCAATGGATTGCGTGACGAGATCAGGTTCGGTCAGTGGGGAAAGGTCCACCCACCATACGCCGCCCATATATTGATGCGCGATCTCGTCCGCGGCTTGAATGGAAAGACGTGTCTTTCCGCTTCCGCCAGCGCCGAGTAATGTCACCAGGCGCGCCTGCGTGAGCAAAGTCTCCACCTCGCTCAATTCATCTTCGCGGCCGATGAAACTGGTAAGCGGACGCGGAAGGTTGGTCAGTTTTGATGCAGTGGATGAGTCGCTTTGCTGGATGTTTTTATACAGCGCCAGGGTCTCGCGTGAGAATTCGATGTCTCCTTGATCTTGCAGTTCTTTGAAGCGCCTTGTGGCGCGTTCCTTATCTCCCTTTGCCGCGAGGCTAAAGAGCACGTGTTGAACAGCTTTTTCATTGTATGGGTCGAGCGTGAGTAATCGTTCGGCATGGTCAAGGGCACGGGAATAATCGCCCTGTGCGCGATACCGTTCGGTCAATGTGCCGAGGGCGGCGAGCATCATGCGGCGATAATTTTCACGGTAGTGTGCAATCCACTCATCGTACATCCCTTCAAGCAGGTCTCCGCGGTACAGTTCCAATGCAGAGGCAAGTGCGGGAATGGAGGAAGTTTCCGGCGTGCCGAGTAATTGGGAAAATGTCAGGGCGTCCACTTCCATTTCCTGGGCAGGATTCAGGCTCAAGGTGTCGCGTGAAGCGGTAAGAATCTCATCCCCCAATACTTTGCGGATGTCGGTCAACGTTACGCGCAGGGAACGGCGTGCATCGTCATCCAATGAATCACCCCATAGCAAGCTTGCGATCTTTTCGCGTGATTGCGGCCCCGGATGTAATAATAGATAAGCAAGCAACGCTTCAGCCTTGCGCCGCTGAAGTGCCGTCGGCTTTCCGTTGATTTCGATTTGGATTGCGCCGAAGAGTCGAACGCGGATTTTTTGTTTCATGCGGAAGAAAGTTTATCACGGGAAAAATAATAAGACGAAGGAAATCAGAGGATTGGAGAATCGGTTGCGTTGTATTTTGCGTGCAGCCTGGACTCTTTGACGAATCACCCCTGATGATTCCCCTAAACGATCTCCGCTGAGTTTTTCATAGTCCACGCGTGGGACTTCGATCCAGCAGAGGTGGAGGAGTGTACACAAGCGGGTAAATTTTTTTAGGCCCAATGCGTGATGGAGGAATGTACATCAAAGCAATCAAGCCTGGCTGAGTTCGGCATTAAAAAAAATACACAGTGTCATATACATAGCTATCACACCTTTCATTTATAGTCATTCTTTAGTGTTTTCTAAGGAAACCTTATTAGACTTTTAACGGAAGCGGAGTGGCTTTGCCATATAATGAAAACCATAAGTGGGATATTGATTAGGAACTGTCAGCTTGGGACAAGAAAAATACAATTGAATAGTTGTTCTTGAGGTTGGCTCTCGATTGGATTGTGAACGTGCCTCGTTATCATTCATTATTTGACACGGTTTCGATTCCTTCGATAGCACCGTGTGGAGTTTTTACTTTAATCGGTCAGTGTGATTATTTATGCAACAGCAACTACCTACATACAGTTAAAGGTTATATAGATGGGAAGGTAAGCGTCATGATAAAAAAATACAAAGAGTTACAGGTTGAAGACTTGCGCCGCGTGTGTGATCCGCGATTGTTTAATTTCAAGAGCACAGCGGATTTGCCCGCGTTAACAGAGATCATCGGGCAGGAACGCGCCGTTCGCGCCACTTCATTTGGCATCGATATCGAGAGTCCGGGCTATCACATATTTGCGCTCGGACAGGCCGGCACAGGTAAAACCACCATGATCAAGGATTTGCTCGAACGCAAAAGCGCTGACCAGCCAGTTCCTGATGATTGGTGCTATGTGAACAACTTTGATAATAACGACAGGCCGCTTGTGTTGCGCCTGCCTGCCGGAAAGGGTGGCAAGCTTCAGGCCGACATGGACCGCCTGGTCGAAGACCTGGGCAATCAAATCCCCAGCGCGTTTGCGACCAAGGATTATGACGAGGAAAGGGAGAAGATCTCGGCGAAAATTCAGAAAAAGCGTCAGGCTCTTATTGAAGAACTCGAAAAAGGAACCGCTTCGAAAAATTTTGCCCTGTTACAAACCCCGCGCGGGATTGTTCTGGCGCCCATCATTGACGGCAATGTGCTACATCCGGATCAATTCAATGGGCTCAGTGAAGGAGAGCGGGCTGATATCGAAAAGCGCCAAAATGAACTTCAGGAAGAAATGCGGGATACCCTCCGCCAACTTCAAGAGATTCAGGAAGAGGCGAAGGAAGAGATTCACCAATTGGATCAGGAAGTTGTCGCCTATGCGGTAGAGCATCTGATCAACCGCGTCCTGCGAAAATACACCGATCATGGGCCTGTAGTCAAATTCCTCCAAAATGTGCGAACCGACATCTTGAAGAATGTGGAGGTTTATAAACAAGCCAGGGAAATGGAAGAAGCTCAACAACAACTTCCGTTTTTGGCGCTGCAAAATGGAGGCAAGCCCGATTTTGAGCGCTATCGCGTGAACCTGCTCGTGGACAACTCCGAAACAAAAGGAGCCCCCGTTATCTTTGAAAGCAACCCAACGTATCTCAATCTGCTGGGACGCGTCGAATATCAAGCCCGTTTGGGCGCGCTGGTCACCAACTTTCAAATGATTAAGGGTGGAGCCTTGCACCGCGCCAATGGGGGGTACCTTATGGTGAACGCGCGCGACATACTGACCAAACCCATGGCTTGGGAGGGAATGAAGCGGGCGCTCAAGGATCAGGAGATACGCATCGAATCCATATACGAAAGCCTGGGCGCCATTTCGACGCGCAGCCTTGATCCGGAACCGATCCCGTTGAGCGTCAAAGTTGTTATCACCGGAGACCCGATGATCTATTACCTGCTTTACAACCTTGACGAAGATTTGCGTGAACTGTTCAAGGTCAAAGCCGACTTTTCGGTTCAGATGGACTGGACCGAGGATGCGCTTCAGCAATACGCCCGCTTCATCGGAACCGTTTGCAGGAAGGAAAATCTACTGGCATTTGCGTCCTCGGGCGTTGCCAAGATCATCGAACAGAGTGCCCGTATGGTCAGCCATCAGAATAAACTGGCGACCAAATTCAGAGATGTGATGGACCTCATTCATCAGTCAAGTTATTGGGCGGGCAAGAACGGGAACAAGTTCGTGCAGGGCAGCGACGTCAAGCAGGCAGTAGATGAACAAATCTATCGCTCGAATCAATTGGAAGAGCGTCTGCGGGAGATAATCGAGGAGGGCACGATCCTGATCGATACAGAAGGGGAGGCGGTCGGTCAGGTCAATGGCATCTCTGTTTTGTTGATGGGAGATTACAGCTTCGGTAAGCCCTCCCGCATCACAGCCCGGACGGGTGTCGGCAAAGCCGGTGTGATCAACATCGAGCGTGAGATCGAATTGGGCGGACCCATCCACAATAAAGGGGTCATGATTCTGACTGGCTATTTAAACGGAAAGTTTGCACAAGAAACGCCGTTGGCATTTTCTGCCAGTATTACCTTTGAACAATCTTATGAAGAGGTTGAGGGTGACAGCGCTTCCTCTGCTGAACTTTATGCGCTTCTGTCCAGCATGTCTGGATATCCCATTCGGCAGAATCTGGCTGTCACTGGCTCGGTTAACCAGCATGGACAGGTCCAGGCGATTGGCGGGGTAAACGAAAAGATCGAAGGATTTTTCGACGTATGCAGGATGAAGGGTCTCAGCGGCGATCAGGGCGTTCTCATCCCCCAAAGCAATGTCAAAAATCTCATGTTGCGTGAAGACGTGGTGGATGCGGTCAAAGCCGGCCAGTTTCACGTTTACCCCGTCTCGACCATTGACGAAGGGATCGAGTTATTGACCGGCATCGAAGCCGGTGAACAAAGCGAAAGGGGCGAATACCCGGAGCATACCCTTAACCATGCAATTCAAACCGGGTTCAAAACTCTGGCAGAAAAAGTTCAGGCATTTTCCGGGAATGGAAAGATACGCGAAGGGATGTTTTGAACGCAATACCCGGAACGAATATGTACGCGGGTTTCAAGCCCGGCTAAGAATGAAAGGAGCAAATCCATGACTCAGACAAAGTTACATACACTGACGGATGTGAGGCAATCGGTGTGGCTGGATTACATTGACCGCCTTCTGGTCACCTCTGGCGGGCTGGCGAACTATGTGCATCGTGGGTTGCGAGGCGTTACTTCCAATCCCACTATATTTCAAAAAGCCATCACCGAGAGCGAAGAATATGATACTCGCATCAGAGAATTGGCTTCTGAAGGGAAATCGGCGGAGGAAATCTATGAACATTTACTCATCGAAGACGCCCAAATGGCAGCAGACATCCTGCGCCCGGTCTTCGACGAGACCGAAGGCAAAGACGGCTATTTCAGCCTGGAAGTAAACCCGCATCTTGCCCACGATAAAAAGAGAACCATCAACGAAGCGGTTTGGTTTTTTGGGATGGTAGACCGTCCCAACGTCATGATAAAAGTCCCGGCTACGCCCGAAGGCATACAGGCATTTCGGGAATTAACGGAGGAAGGCATCAACATCAATGTAACGTTGATTTTCTCCACCGAACAATATGATCAGGTGGCGGAGGCTTACATTTCCGCGTTGGAAAATCGAGTGGCGAAGGTCTACGACATTCGTCCGATTGCTTCCGTCGCCTCGATCTTCGTCAGCAGGTTGGATACCAAAATAGATAATATGCTGAATGCCTATAAAACGCCAAAAGCGGAAGCTCTCAAAGGTGAAATCGCCATTGCAAATGCAAAGGTAGCTTACCAGCACTTTAAGACTGCTTTTCAGAGTGAACGCTGGAAGCACCTCGATCATAAAGGTGGGAATATACAACGCGTGCTTTTCGGCAGTACAGGCACCAAAAACCAGGATTACCCAGATGTGAAATATATGGAAGGGCTGATCGCACCGAACACGGTAATCACCACCCCGCCCAAAACACTGGAAATGTTCCTGGATCATGGCACGATTGCATTGACGCTTGAAGAAACCCCGGAAAAGGCCGTCGAGCAGTTGAAAGACCTGGCAGAGTTGGGCATCCATCTTGGCGATGTGACAGAGCAATTATTGGGTGAAGGGGTGAAGGCATTCGCAGAATCATACGACTTGTTGATTACTGCGATCTCTGAGAAGAAAATGGAATTGATCCATGCCTGATTATTTCAGGAAAAAGTCTGGAAGAAAGAAAGGATAACGAAATGACAACCATTAATCGAAAAGCAGGCGCGCTTTGGTCCGGCGATTCAAGGAGCGGGCTTGGCACAATCAGCACGGAAAGCCAGTCTCTGGCGCAATTACCCTACAACTATCAAACCCGTTTTGGCGAACAAGCGGGCACGAACCCGGAAGAATTAATTGCGGCAGCTCATGCGGCCTGTTTTAGCATGGCGCTTGCAAGCACGCTAAAGAAAAACGGTTTTGACCCCAAGCACACCGATACGAATGCAACCTGTACCGTGGTATCCAAAAATGGAGGCTATGAGATAACCCGCATGCAACTGCATGTGCGCGCCGACGTGCCGAATCTGAACAATGCCACCTTCCAAAAACTTGTCAAGGAGGCTGATGAGGGCTGCCCTGTTTCCAACTTGTTGCGAAACCAGCTTGACATAAAGATTGACGCCATGCTTATATAAACATGGACTAATCGTATGAGTCTTAACGTTTCGCAAAAACTAATTAAGAGTCATCTGGTGGAAGGAGAGATGACTCCAGAAAACGAGATAGGCATTCTCATAGATCAGACCTTAACCCAGGATGCCACCGGAACTTTGGTGATGCTCGAACTGGATTCCAAGGAATTGACGTTCACCGTGCGGCATACGCTGACCCCGCGCCTGGTCGAGATCCTTTTTGCCGGTGGGTTGACCAACAGAATCCGCCATCAGAGTCTTGTCACCGCTTGAAGCGTTATCAGCGTTCGTACATTATTTTATAAATACGAAATTCACCCATAGGAAACTTTATCGTGTATGAGAGAAAAGACCGCTTACTATATTTTCCAGAGGATATGCAGCCCGCGGATATAGATAATTTACTGGTTGATGTTGAGGATGCCATTCGAGAAGGGGATATCGAATATGCGTACGAACTTAGCTTGCACGCAACGCAGCTCGTGCCCAAGAACTTCGAGGTCTGGCTGGCGCGTGCCAGCCTGGCCTCTTCCCTGGATGAAAAAATCCTGTGCATGAATTACCTGAATGAACTGAAACCAGACCATCAGGATAGGTATCACTTTACTTTTTTTGTGCTCAAGGAAATTCTGGACCGTGATCCATTCCTCGCTTATTTGGAAGAAACTGAGAACCTCTATCGCGTCCATAACACGGAGCGCATGGTCTTAAGTATTCCCAAGAAACGCTCAACAATAACCCGCTATTTCCACAACGAGGTGGACCGTCTGACAGCCGCGAAACGATATTTGATCCTCGCGATTTTCGGCTTGCTATTAGCGGGTATTGGGACGCTGATCTTTGCGCCTCTTGCGGTTTGGGAGGCATTGAATGCCAGTCAGATCATGCGATCCCGCGCCGGACAGGCCAGTTCATTAATTACTCTGGCTGCTTCCGGCGTCATATTCCTGTTTGGGCTTTTCTTTAGCTTCATTTTCATCCTGCACCTGATTGGATAAATAAAACCATTACAGTGGAGTAACCATGCTCACTCGATTCTTATACCTGGCAACGGGGTGGTTTGCCATCAGCCTCTTTGCAACTTTGACTGGAGGTCACCGCCTTCGGCAGGGCAGCCCGCTCTTTTCGGCGGCGTGGCTGACGTGCGTCTTACTGATCGGCGATGTCTGGGGCTTGTTGACATTTGGGATTCCAAGTGAGATCGTCTCGATGACAATATTCGCCTTCCTTTTTGGCATCATCTGGATCATCCTGCTCAGAAAATGGAATGCCTTTGGTCAGGTCACTTGGGCGATGACCATACTTACCACGCTGCTGTTCATCGTCTATTCCTTCATGGTGACAGCCTTTACCCCTCTCAATGCCGTCTCATTCGTGATTGCGCTGGATTTCTTCCTGATCGAGGCGCTGGCGCTCGTCATGGCATTGACTCATGCCTACGAAAGCCTGGAATTGTTTTGCCGCATTCACTGGGGCCGCAGGTTTGGCCGTATCAAACCCATTCCAGGGTATGCGCCAATGGTCTCGCTGCATGTCCCGGCGTACAATGAACCGCCTGAAGTTGTCGGGGCGACGCTCAACTCACTTGCCCAACTGGATTACCCAAATTACGAAGTCCTGGTCGTAGATAACAATACGCCCGGCAAAGAAGACTGGATCAAAATCCGCAACCTGTGCATAAGACTTGGACCCAGATTCCGCTTTGTCCATCTGGATCGGTGGCCTGGCTACAAATCCGGGGCGTTGAACTTCGCCCTGGCACACACTGCGCCGGAGGCGGAGATCGTTGGCAGCATCGACGCGGACTATATGGTGGAACCCAACTTCCTGCGCGAACTTGTACCAGCTTTCGCCAACCCAAAGATTGGGTTTGTGCAGGCCCCACAGGATTACCGCGACCATCACCGCGATCCTTTCTCCGAATCCGCTTACCATGGCTATAAATATTTCTTTGAAGTCTCCATGCCGGTTCGGAACGAACATAACGCGATCATCTTTTGCGGCACGATGGGTTTGATCCGCAAGACAGCCTTGCAGCAAATCGGCGGCTGGGATGAATGGTGCATCACCGAAGATGCGGAAGCCAGTCTGCGAATTCTCAAACTTGGTTACGAATCCCTTTACATCAAACACAGCTACGGCCGCGGCTTGATGCCGTACACCTTCGAGAGTTTAAAGAAACAGCGCTTCCGCTGGTGTTTCGGTGGTATTCAAATTCTCAGAAAACATTGGAATTCCCTCATGCCCTGGGGACGTTGGATCGACCCGGAGAATCGTCTCACGCTTGCCCAACGCTACTTTTATCTGGTTGGCGGCTTGCAATGGTTCACCGATGTGCTCAATCTCCTTTTCGGTATATTCCTGACGCTTGGCGCAGTTGCCAGTATTTTCTACGGCGTGTTTTCCGTCCGCCCATTTACCGGACCTTTGCTGGTGATCCCCGCGATTTTCCTGTTCCTGCATCTCTGGCGTTTCCTTTGGGTGCTGCGTCAGGCGCTTGAGCTGCCTGCTCGTGTCGCATTGCGCTCCATGTACAACTTCTTCAGCCTGGGTTGGGCAGTGACCCTGGCTTGCATTCAGGGATTGTTCCGAAAAAAAGGCGTATTTCTCCGAACGCCAAAGTCCAGAAGTCCATCCAGGGTTTTAGGTGCGCTGCGCGTGACCCAATCCGAGAGTCTGATCGGTTTGTTATTTTTGGTATTTGGGTTAGCTGCTTTTGTTGTCCGCCCCGGATTCAAAACATTCTGGCTGGGATTGTTGCTATCCTGGCAGGCCAGTCTCTTTCTGGCTGCTCCTTATTTCAGCTTGCTCAGTGTTCAAGCCGCGCCATCTCAAAAAATGCGCCATACCGATCTGGATCGCGGCGTGGCAGTCGGCGAGGATTCCGCTGCCAAATGGACCTGGGCGACTCTTGTGGCAATGATTGCCCTCGTGTGGATCATTTTCCAAATCCCATTGCCAGATCGATTACCGATCTACGCAAAGTATCAACCGCTTGACGTTCCGCCCCAACAGCTCTTTGGATTACCGACCGTTCCCACGCAGATTTCTCCAACGCCCATACCTTCACCCATCTCCAGCGGAACGCCTCTTCCTACGCCGACAATTGGAACGACACCCTCCCCGACGCCTTCGTTGACTCCGATTCCCTCCTCAACCCCCACACCGGTCGGCGGAATCAACACTTCGACCGCTGCTGTTTCTTCAACGCAAGGATGCACCGCCACACCGATAGGTTTTGGCGCACCAAGCAATACGCCTACTCCCCTGCCGCCGGGTGTACCTTCACCTATACCAACACCCACCCCGATCTGTTGATGAACATTGACGTTTAACCGCTTTTTTTGTGTCACCCTGAGCGATAGCGAAGGGTCTCTACCCCTGGTGTCAGAGATTCTTCGCTCACTTGCACCGCACTGCGTTTGGTGCAGTGCAGGTGTCGCTCAGAATGACAAGCGAAAGTAATAAGGATACCTCTCTCTCATGTTTTACAAAATCTCAAAAAAAATCAGAGAGTGGCGAAAAAGGTGGGTAAACTTTTCTTTGCCACAGAGATCGCAGAGTTCTCTGAGAAAAAACTCAAAATCTCTGTGCGCTCTGTGGCTAACCCCACGACATTCGCCACTCCCAAAAATCATCCATAGAAAATCTCTCTATCTAAACCTGCTGGTTGTTTTTGGGCTGCTTGCCATGTCATCGACTCCAAAGGCAGCGCCATCTCCCAACTATTTGCATACTTCAGGCAACCGTATCGTGGATTCATCCGGTTCGCCCGTTGGCTTAAGCGGCATAAATTGGTTCGGCTTTGAAACAAGTTCATACGCGCCCGATGGCTTATGGTCACGCAACTGGGGCGAGATGCTCGACCAGATCAAATCGCTCGGATACAACGTGATCCGCCTGCCATATTCCAATGCCATGCTCGACCCTGCCGTCATGCCGACTGGAATCGATTATATGAAAAACCCCGACCTCGCCGGTCTAACCTCTTTGCAGGTCATGGACCGCATCATCAGCGGGGCGGGTGCGCGCGGCATTCGCATCATCCTGGATAACCATCGCTCCACAGCCGGCGGCGGACCTGAGTCAAACGGGCTTTGGTATACAACCACCTATTCAGAAAAGCGCTGGCTCGATGACTGGAAAATGTTAGCCACTCGTTACAAAGGAAATGAAACCGTCGTTGGCATGGATTTGCGAAACGAGCCGTTCAACGCCTGCTGGGGTTGCAGTGACACCTCCAAGGATTGGCGGCTGGCTGCCGAAAAAGCCGGCAATGCCATCCTCGCTATTAACCCCGACCTGCTCATTCTTGTGGAAGGCGTAGCCATTTACAACGGACAAAG
>JACPVB010000207.1 GCA_016191985.1 Chloroflexota bacterium
AATCTCCCACAACAGGCTAAAAAATTGCCAAATCTTGCCAAAATGTTGTGCAGAACACCAAAAACCAGACACTTTTCAGCGCTTCCGTCCCACTTTTTAAAAATAATTTTTGATAATAGACTTATTCGACAGTTTCAACGGCTCGCGTAAGTCCCGCATGATCTCTGCGGGATACCTGCGTGTGGGTGGCGATTTTACTCAGGACCGATATATGCGTCGCAGAAGCAACAATCTCGAAAGCCTAAACGATAATAAACATTATAACCAGCAGGAGAAGATGCCAATATTGCCAATTTGTAATCAAGATTCTTTGCGGCTTCCAGGGCGGCTATTGTGATTTCAGTGCCATAACCTTTGCCTCTCGCTGATGGAATGGTTGCTACATGGTAAATTCCTGCCACGCCATTTGCAAGGAAAAGACGAACGCAAGTTGTTGGAATGCCATCAACCATACCAACAAACAATTTCCACGGTGTTCGGGATTCAAACCCTTTGTTTTTAAATAAATCAAAATACGCTTTGATAACGGAATCTGATATGCTAAAGCCCTCTTTTCCAGGAATTATCCATTGTGAAAGTTGCTCTACGTTTGACACATGGATTATTTTATGCGGGCTATTAAGTTTTATTTTTTGATTGAAATCTTCCAAGCGAAGAAACATTCCAGGAGTTTTGAAAGCATGTTTGAAACCTTTAGCCCTCAAAACTTCTGGTAGATTTTCTGGCTGACAACTGGGGGTTAGAAGCCACACCATTGGAAATTGGCCTTTTGCAGAATATAGGGATATGACTTCGTCCACTCTTTTGCTAACGTTGTCTGAAGAAAAACGCGCATCATAAACCGCATTGTAAAAAACATCAGGATGGCTTGATAGCATACCAAGCCAATCTGTTTCTTCTACAACCTGAATGCCAGGCATGGATGAGTACATCATTGGGAGTTGAGCATTCATCGTAGAGAGTAGGGATTTCACGATTTCATCCATATCATAATTATTTTCTGGGAACATGGTTTTTTTTCCTTTCTGAAATGGATTAAGTTGCTCAACGGCAGGCCTTACCGGCGCGGGGCGGATTTGGCAAACAAAAGCCAAAGTTAGAACCAACTCAAAGGCGCTGAATCCCTGGCGGGGAGATGCAGCCCGCCCCGCGTCCATGTGCAAGCAGGGTTGGGCAGATGCAGCGTGTTGATGGGTTGCCTGATCAGCAATCAAATACAAACCAGCAGATGTCGTTCCGCAGCCGCTGGTCGTCGAGTACAAGCTCGCGAATCGCCTCCGGGAGCTGGTCGCGCTGCCACCGGCACTCGAGTCGCCCTGCGCTCTCGCCCTCTCCTTCCGGCGCGGCAGCACGTGCGGCCTTGATCGCATAGGCGGCCGCACCGAGCTCGTGCGCGGCGACGTGCGCAACGACCGCGGCCTGACCAGCAGCATACGCGGCATGACGCGCTGCTCCGCTGAGATCCCTGGCCGCCGCCATCGCGTGACCGCCCGCCGCTCGGGACTGGGACATCGTGGTCTCCCCTCGCGCCCAGGCGCGCGTCAATTCGATGGCTCGACGCGGACGATCATCATTGGGCTGCATTTCTTCGAATAGGTGTAACACATGCTGTGCGCAATCGGCTGCCCATATCGTGAGCAGGTGATGATTGGCATCTTGGAGGGTACCACCGCGACGCACAGTGATGAATCTGGGGTCTCGCTTCTTTGGTAATATCATTCTTCAGTTCCTATCACGACTTTCTATTCATGGTTTTTGTCATGGAATTGAGGTCGCAGGCGGTGTTGGAGAGTAAACAATCGTAGGAGGTATACCAAGAAGATAATTATGAAAGTTTATCTGATTCGACGCGAGGATGAAGGATGCGAAGACGTAGCCCAGCAGAAATGAAATACTGAGGAATGTCAGCCATTTTTTGTATTCAGAATGAAACTGCTCATTGTGGCGAAGAATACGACATATCAGCCGCTCTACCATAAAAAGTATGGCAATATAGACCAGGCTGTCAACGAATAAACCCTGCAGGCTGAAATAGGGAAAATCGGCAAGATCAACTTTTCCCCAACTATCAATCGGAGAACTTGCCCCACCGCCATAGTCACATAAGAAAGAGACTGGAAAGCCAACTCCCAGCCTTCCCCCACATGCGAAATGGTCTTCATAATTATAGCGACTTGTAGTGGCAACCAAGATTACGCAAGTCGTTAGGATGATCCACAACAGAGAAAAGGACTGAAATTTTCTCATCTGATTATCTCCTTACAGCAGTGCCATTTAGCCGCCCAACGGTTTGCGGCATCGTCCCTTTTAGGGGATACCTGCGTGTGGGCGTGGACTCTGTTTGGGGGCAAGAAAAACTCAAAGTCAAAAATACTCGACTGCGAAGCGTCTCATACATCAGGACTGTTGTTTTGCTTCCCTTTCTCAGGGACCTTCGGCAACGCTTCAACACAACCAGTCGCCCGGTTGCATTGGTTGCCTGCTATCTGGCGGCCTGACCCTTACCAGTGCTGAACTTCATCAGCAAGCAGAGCCTGCCCTGAGCGAGGTCGAAGGGATGTCTTTTCAGGACACTCCACGCTGTGTTGGGCAGCTTCTTGATTTTACAGCGGCACTTCTTTCCACTCTGCGGTATTAGGTTCCATAGCAATATCATACACAAAGCCAGTCACGAAGGTCAATGGAAGAGCGATTACTTCCATCCCAAGACAAAATAGCATAATGGATAAGACTACTTCTGAGTCTCTCACACCAGGTACAAATCCAGTGGTGGCAATTACAAGAGCAAAAACGAGCAGTCCTGCACTAATTGCCAGGGACCAGGGCCATAGCAGGGTCAGTGGCTTTCTCATCTGGATTGGCAGAATCTTTCGCCACCAGGTTAGCGGCTGATTGATGCGAGTTGAAACAAGCCAGATAAATGGAAAGAATAAGATCTGTGCGACGCCTCCCCCGACTAAAAGAAGTGTAATGAAGAGAAGGAGGAGAATAGCTGGCCCGTTCTTCCTGTGGACGAAAGCGAGCGACCAGAGGATGATGGCAACGCCCACAATCATCGATGAGATACCAGCCAGCAAAAAGCTGGGAAGCAGCGTAAAAGCGGGTTCATTGCCATGTGTCCACATCTTCTGGGCTTCTCCGATCGCAAAGATAAACAAGCTGTTGGTGGAGACATTGCCCTGAAGTACTTCAAAGAAGCCATGGCTGATTCCGGAGATTCCAAAAATTGTCCCCAATGTTGCTACGTTGAACTTGGTTGCTTTATTCATTGCCTTTATTCTTCCTCTTCTGTGGTAAGCACTGCCCAACGGCTGGCGTTGACCTGCGTGTGGGCGGGCGTGGACAATGCCTGGGAGCCGAAAAAACTCAAAGCCAGAAAAATACTTGACTGCGAAGCGTACCCACATGTCAGGTACTATGGGCTGTTGTTTTGCTTCCCTTTCTCAGGGACCTTCGGCACGCTTCGACACAGTCAGTTGCCCGATTGCATCGATTGCCTGCTATCTGGCGGCCTGACCCTTACCAGAACTGGACTCGCACCAGTGAACAGACGATGACTTTTCAGGACACACCACGCTTTGTTCGGCGGTTTTTGTATTCAAAACCTTTTATTCCTTTGTTAGTTCTTCTACAATGATTCCTTCAATTGTCACTGTGCAACCTGGTTCTTGGCTGTTGCTGTTTGCACTAACGAATAAGCGATTTAATTGGTTAATGTCTTGCATTTCTTCTTCACTCTGGGGAACCCAAATCAGCCGTGCGCCATTTACTATTACAGCGATATTACCATTTTCCCTTTCTAATTGAACTTGGTTGGAAGCGTTTGCTTTAAGGGAAATATTTGGAATAATCTGAAAATTCTTAGCCCGCTCCTCAATGCCATCTGGACGATAATGCAGAAAGTAGAGGGTTTCTAGCCAGATAGCCATATGATAAGAAGGTCTATAAGATGTTCCGTTACTAAACCCGACTGAAAATATGCAAGTTGTATCAGGCGGCAAGAAATTTACAGTGATTCGGACAGTGTTTGGTAAATCATTGTTATCGATCCAGACTCTTGCGTCAAGACGCGTTCCCTTAATATTGAGGGCTGAATTTGTAAAATCAAACTCTGCGTATTTGTTGCTACGCACATCACCTTTATCTATTTCCTCATTGAGGAAACAAAACGCCCCTGTACACACTTGTACACTTTCGGTGGCGGTAGGTTCTAAAGTGTTTGTTGGTTGGGATGCAATTTGAGTTAATCTTGCTTCGGCTGTAGAGGTTGCATTAATTGGTATTAGCGCAACATCTTTGCTAATGTTACTTTGATAAATTACGCCAATTAAAGCAATGATAGCAGCAATAACTAAAACAAGTGCGTTAGGGGTTCGCAATATTTTTTTGAATGGTTCCATGCTATGTGTTCCTGATAATAAAATTTTGGCGAAGCCGCCCAATGGTTTGCGTTAGTGGCGTGTGGGCGGGCGTGGAGTCTGTTTGGGAGCAGGAAAAACTCGAAGCCAGAAAAATGCTCATAAATCGCGCAGACTCCCACACGTCGGGTGCACGCTGTGTTAGGCGGCTGAATTGCCCGATTCTGTAGAACTAATCGCCATCTCGTATTCGATGCCTCGTTCTAACTCAATACCATTATCTTTAGCGATAGTCACGAGCCGATCCACGATGGCCTTGGCCGCAATCCGCAGTTCTTTTGCTGCGGCAAGTTTTGCCATAGTGCGGTCAACGATGCCGTGAGAGACGTTGTTTCTGAATTCTCGGATCGCCTGGAATCCAGGGAATTCCTCCTCCAGCCGCACTTTGAGCTGATCCGGATTGGTAACGGCCTCGCCAGCCACGAAGGTGTTGTAAACCCATGCCAATTTGGGTTGCAAACCATCATGATCGTTCGGTGCATGGGTTACGCCGGGCTTGGCGCGAGCTTTGTCTATTAGGTGATTGAGGTTCGCCTCTATAAAGAAGGCAGCGAAGACGATGATGACCGTACAGTTACAGATTTCGGTTCGCTCATCACCGCTTTCGGCGCGGCGCAATGCCTGCCAGCTCGTGGCGATAATGAGAGTTGCATCCTGTGTGACTTCTGCCATACGACCTCCATGCGAAACTGACTATGTGTTTGCCGCCTAACTACGGATATACGGCATCATGCCTCATAACCGCTTATGGACGGCCAAAGATTAAAACACCATAACGCAGGTAAATTTATCATAAAACTGGCGCGCATTTTACCCTTTCCCAACTTCCACTTCCACGGCAAGCTCGACGATTCGATCCAGGCGAAAGGTCCGCTCGGCTTCGCGGGTGTGACAATAGGCTTGCAGGTAGATGTAATCGGCGAGGCCGATCACTCCCTTTGGGGAAACCCAGCGTTCGGAGCTTTCGCCGTCCTTGTCCATGTATTTGATGAAGAGCCGCTTGCCGCTGTTGATGGCTTCGCTGAGTTCAGTGGGCAGGTACACGCCTTCATCGGGCCAGGCGGGAGAGTTGTAGATGCCGATGAAATCGTCCAGCGGACGGTTCATGGGTTTGAGCGAGTCCATCATGGCGAAGAAGAGATTCTTGGCAGTAATCGCATCCGCCAGCGCGCGCGAGCCGTCCATATTGGCTGAGACGTGAAAATCTTCGGCGAGGTGGTTCAAACTATAGGATGGCAGTTCATAGAATTCACGCGCGATCAAAAGTGTATCTATCAAATTTGGGATTTCGACCGTGCGCCCAAGTTTGCGATATTCGTTGTCGAGGAATTGAATATCGAATTTGGCATTGTGACAGACGACCACCGCATCTTTTAACAACGCTTCGAGCTGGTCGGCCACTTCTGCAAACTTCGGCGCAGCGGACAGTTTCGATTCGTCCAGGCCATTGACGTGAAGCGCTGAAGGCGAAAGCTCCCGCTCGGGGTTGACGAGCAGGTCAAGGGTCGTTTTGATGCGTTTGCCCTCGGTGAGGACAATGGCGATCTGGCAGATTCGATCCCCAAACCAGGGGGAAAGGCCGGTGGTTTCGATATCCAG
>JACPVB010000208.1 GCA_016191985.1 Chloroflexota bacterium
ATGGCGGCCAGGAAGTTTACTCTTTGAAGGACGGCACCACTGTGGATCTTTCCCGCCGCCAGATAAAGTTTAAATCCAAGATCGAACATCTCACCCCTGCGGAAGGCAGGCTGTTGAAAATTTTGATGGAAAACAAAGGGAAGGTTTTCTCACACCGTGAATTGGTTTTATTGGTTCAGGGATATGATACCTCCCAACAGGCGGCGCCCGAAATTTTGCGACCGTTCGTCAGCCGCCTGCGGCATAAGCTCGATCAATTTCCGTCCCTATCTGAACAGGTGGTCAGCGTGCGCGGAACAGGCTACTTGTACGAAGGCGATAAATAACGACCACAAAAAAGACCACAACAGCGTGGTCTTTTTTGTGGCTATTCATATGGCCCAAAAATATCCTTGGGCAGGCCTGGCGCACGGATCCATGAGAGCCAGCCGGTTTTTCCGCTATGCGTCGGCAGAGTCGGATGCTCATACATGACCAGGATCAGGCTGATGCTGAGTCCGAGCGCGCCCAACCATTGAAGCGGGGAAAGGTTCTCGCCGAGCCAAATATTGCTAAACAGGATGGCGATCAAAAGTTCGGCAAGTCCCAACAAAGCCGTTTGCATTCCGCCAATCTTTTTCACTCCAAGGAACAGGGCGATGCGCGAAAAGACGGTCACAAAAGTTAACCCAGCCACCGGCAGCCAGGGGATTCCTGCCGCAGGCCAGACGCGGTCGAATAAAAAATAAGCCGGGATGACCACGGCGCTCATCGCGAGTAATGTGTAGAGCGCCACGGTAGGGGCGGGCACTTCGTAAAGCACGCGCTGGTTGATGGGCAGGTGCATGGCGTACAGCACTGCGGCACCGATCATCATAAACACTCCGGTGGTATCCACAGAACGCCCGGGGACACTTGTCAGCAATAGCACCGCGACGGTTGCGAGAAAGATGCGAAAAAATGTCAGGCGGCTTGGGGGTTGATGGTCGAGCACGAGCCACAACGCCACGAAGAATGGATACAGCGAATAAAGCAATTGTCCCAGGCTTGCGTCCAGCCGTTCGAGTGCGAGGTAATAAAACAGGGAGCCTAACCCATTAATTGTGCCGGCCAGGATGCACCCAACCAGGCCCACCGGGAAAATATAAAGATATTGACGATAGAAAAGTGAGACAACGAGGAGCAATATTCCTGCGGCGAAGCCTGTGCGAAGGGCAACCACTGCCAGCGGCGTGAAACCCTGGGTGATGGCGAGTTTCCCAAAAACAGGCGCCAACCCAAGGAATACTGCTGAACTAAATGCCGCTACAATCCCGGCGGTTTGTTTTTTTGGCAAGGATGCCAGCCTTTGTTGTTACCGTACTGGTGATGGGTTTTATTTTATTAATGACTTTACTTCTTCCAAAAATTCGTCGTTGAGGAAATCGCCTTTTTGCATCAGGGATTGGATCTGACCGCCGAGCCTGCTTTTTTCATCCGGCGTCAACTCTTTTGCCGTTGCAACAATGACTGGGATTATGGCCGTTTCGGGGTTTGCCCGCAGGGATTCGATGACGGTAAAGCCGTCCATTTCCGGCATCATCAAATCCAGGATAATGAGGTCGGGCAATTCTCGCTGGATAAGTTCGAGTCCTTCGCGCCCGTTGACTGCTTCCATGATGGTAAAGTTCCCCTGCGATTGCAAAATGCGGCGGATGAGTCGGCGCGCTTCGGCGGTGTCTTCCACGATCACGATCTTTGGGAAACGCTCCGGGGCAACCTGTGTGAGCGCGGAGAGCAGACCTTCCTCGGGAGTTTCCTCGAGTGTTGGGAATTTGATATCACGCGACCAATTATCCCCAAGAATGCTTGGTTCGGCGGGCATGGTGTGCCCGGTGCAGTTGACAACGACCGTATCGCTTGGTTTTATAACCCCGGCGCGAATCAGTTTAAATAAACCGGCAAACGCCACTGCGGCGGCGGGTTCGGCGGAGATACCCTCCATTTTTGCAAGAACGTGCATCGCGCGGAACGCATCTTCGTCGCTCACGCTTTCAAATACGCCGTTTGTGTTGTTTACGTGCTCGCGCAGGAATTCATACGAACGACCGGGATCCCCGGTGGCAAGGGTTTCTATGCGCGTTTTGGGGGACTGTACCGGCTCCGCCTTATCCAGTCCTTTTTTCCAACTGTTGACCATCGGCGCGCATCCCTCTGCCTGGATGGGTGCGAAGGATGGGATACGGTCGATCCATTCCATCTGTTTCATTTCACGGAATCCCTTGTACACGCCCAGCGGACCCATGCCGCCGCTGATGGCCTGCACGTACCAATCCGGGGTGCGCCAGGGACTGTTCTCGCCGGGTCCCTGCACGGCGGTCAATTGTTCGGCTATTTCAAAGGCGATGGTCTTCATCGCCTCGATGGATGTGATGGTGCGCGCGCCCATATCCTGATACAAGCGGCGCTGGCGGGCAAACTCGGAAGCGACCTGTTTACACTGATCGTATGACCCGGTGATCTTAATCACCTGGCTGCCGTAGAGTGCGATTTCACGCATCTTTACAGACGGCACAAGGCTGGTTACGAAGGCCCATAGCTTCATCCCTGCGCGGGATGCGTATGCGGAATAGGATATTGCCACATTCCCGGTGGATGCGGCCACCATTTCGGTGATTCCCGCTTCCTTCAAGGCTGCAATGGTTACTGCGGCCTGCCTGTCCTTGAAAGAGGAGGTCGGTCCCTGTCTTTCGTCTTTAATGTAAATGTTAGGACACCCCAGCATCATGCCCAAATTCCCAGCCCGGATCAATGGGGTGCTTCCCTCACCGAGGGACAGACTGACATTGGGGTTTCGGACAGGCAATAATTCGCGATAGCGCCAAAGGCCGGCTGGCCTTGTCGCAAGCAGCGCGGGCATGGTTTTCCCGATGCGCTCATAATCGTATTCCGCTTCACGCCATTGACTGCCGCACTTTGGACACGTGGAAGATGTTGGATAATAGGGAGCATTATGCCCGCAGTCCAGGCATTTGATGATGAATGACACGTTAATTAAATCTCCTGTTTACTTGCTGCCTGCCCGGATTCGCTCCAGCGAACGTTGAATGGATGTCAGCAGTTCCTTTTCACTGAACGACCCCTTGGTGAGAACCTGCTGCCCAAATTCGGTAAGCTGCTTCTTTTGATCCGCTGAAAGCTCCACGCCGCTGATGACAATGGTCGGAATGTCGCGCAGCTTTTTATCTGCCTGTAATTTTTCAAGGATTTGGAAACCGTTCATGTCGGGCATGAACAGGTCGAGGATGATGGCGTGAGGCGGGTTTCCTGTTGAAATGATGTTCCAGCCGCTGTGCCCGCCTTCGGCAAGGATGGCTTTGTATCTGCCATCGTCGCTTAATATTTTTGCGATCAACCGCAGGTCGTCCGTGTTGTCGTCGATGACCAGCACATCGCGAATGGATCCGTCGGCATTCAGGCGGTCGAGCGCATTGACCAGATCATCCTCAAGGATGGGTTTCACCAGATAATCGGATGCTCCGAGATTGAAACCTTTTTCCAGGTCTTCGATGATACTGCAAACGATGACTGGTATATTGCGGGTTATCGGGTCGCCCTTGAGCGCATCCAGTACCTGCCAGCCGTCTATGCCGGGCATCATAATATCCAGGGTTACGGCGAACGGCTTTAATTGTCTCACACGTTCCACCGCCCGTGACGGGTCTGTTAATGGCACAACCTGATATCCCTGTGGGTGTAAATACCGTTCATACAACCCGATTACCTGCGGGTCATCATCAATGGAAAGAATGATCTTGTTTCCATTCGGCTGGGTGTCTCCGTCTCTTTCCTTGCGGAAGAGGGGCAGGGTAAAGAAGAATGTACTGCCTTTTCCTATTTCACTTTCCACCCAAATGCGCCCGCCGTGCATGTTGATCAACTGCTGGCAGATGGATAGGCCCAGGCCTGTACCACCCGTTTTGCGCGTGGGCGAGTCATCCACCTGCGAGAAGGGCTGGAATAGTTTTTCCTGATCCTGTACTGAAATGCCGGGGCCTGTATCGGTCACGCTGACTCTGATTTCGCTGCGGCCCTGCGCCCCGGGTTTTAGGCCGACTTCCACGATGATATCGCCTTCTTCCGTAAATTTGGCCGCGTTCGATAGCAGGTTGATCATCACCTGGCGGACGCGGATCGCATCTGCCCGGACCGCTGGCAGGTTCGGTTCAATAATGCGCTTCAACTGAATCGGACGGTCTTTCACCAGGCCGCTCATGGTCGAGAGCACACTATTCGCCACGTCGGCAATGTTCACCTCGTCGAACGCCAGCTCCATCTTGCCTGCTTCGATCTTTGCCAGGTCAAGGATATCGTTGATGAGACCCAGCAGGTGTTGGCCGGAGTTGTAAATGGCGGTCAAATCCTGCTGCTGCAACTCTGTAACCGGCCCGTCGATTCCCTTCAGGATGACGCGCGAAAAGCCAATGATGGAGTTAAGAGGAGTACGCAATTCATGGCTCATGTTGGCGAGGAACTGGCTTTTCAGGCGGTCGATCTCGCGCATTTCCATCACAGCTTGCTGCGAAAGCTCGAAGGACCGCGCGTTATCGATTGCCACCGCCACCTGGTCTGCAAGCGTTTGCAGCACCGCAACCTCGTCCTCGGTGAATGCTCCCTTATTCTCTGCCTGAATATCGATCACACCGATAATGCGGTTCCCAATCCGCAGAGGGATGGCCGCTTCCGCTTTGGTGTTGGGCAGCAATGGGTTGCTGACGTGCAGCGGATTGACCCTGACATCGTTGACGACCATGGCCTGTCCTTCCGATGCCACTTTGCCCACCGTGGATTTTAGATTGATCTGGTAGGCATGATTTTGCTTCTTCATTTCAGCGCCGGCTGCGCCCGTTGCCTCGCGCAATATGGCGTTAAAGCCCGTCTCTTCCACGATGTAAATTGCAGCGTAGTAAAAATTAAATCGCTCGTTGATCAGGTTTACGGTCCGCGCAAAGATCGAGTTCAAATCCAGCGTGGAGGTGACCAGCTTTCCGATCTCGGCGGAGACGGCCAGGTATTCATTTCTACGGCGGATCGCCTCTTCCGCTTTTTTACGCTCGGTAATATCTCGAGCCACCCAGAAGACCGTGTTTTCATCGAGCCGGGTCAGGTTCGCAAGAAACCAGTAGACCTCATTTCCAACCGGCAGTTCGTATTCCAATTGAACTTTTTCAACGCTGGTGAGGGTCCGTTGGATGGCGCCTACAAAGCGATCCGCTGTTTCCTTTGGCAGCACCTCGTGCATGAGTTTTCCGAGCAATTCTTCCGGTGGACGTACAAGGCGCGAAGGGTTGGTGGGCGCAATGCGTTCGTAGCGCCCTTCCTTGCTAACCACCAAAACGACATCTTCCATCGCATGGAACAGGGCGCGCAAGTCGGATTCGGATTGCTCGATGCGCTCAAAGAGCTGGTTTTTTTGAATAGCGGTCGAAGTTTGATAAACGATGGTTTCGAGGATGCGCAATTCATCCTGCGTGATCATTCGGTCGGGGTCGTAAAAATCCACCCCGATGGTTCCGATTACTTCGTCTTCCGCCACCAGGGGCATGATAAGCAGGTTCTTTGTTCCGCGCGCGATCAATGCGTCTCGAATGGCGGCTACGTAAGGATGGTTGGGGGCATCCTGAATAAAGATCGGCTTACGGGTGCGGATGACTTCCTGTGTGGCTGGGTTGTTTTCAACCGGAATGGAAAGCCCAATATTTTTTGGTTCGCCAAACATGGCTGTCGCATCCGCTGTCAGGATCAGGGCTGTCTTTTCAGGGTTCATCAACGCAATGCCCACACGGCCTGCGGAGAGCAGAGCGATCAGATTGTCCGCAATTTTTTGCAGGGTGCTTCTAAGGTCCAGTGTGCCGGCAACCGACGAAACTACTTCGTTGACCGCGGTAAGTTCCTGCGCGCGTTTCTGCGTTTCCTGAAACAGGCGGGCATTTTCCATCGCCAGTGATAACTGGTCTGTAACCTGTTTGATGAGCAATTGCTCGTCGCTTGACCATTGGCGTTGCTGGGCTTCATCCAACAGGCGCAGAGTTACCCAATCCTGTTCCCCTGTTTGAATATTCACGGAAAACGCGGAAGAATCCGCCGCAACTTCTGTTCTGGTAATTACTTCCGGTGGAAACAGGGCGGTTGTTGAACGCCTGCGGGTGGGAATCGGGGAGGAAGCTGATTCAGTTTTTTTCTGAACAGCTTTCGGCGCAGGAGGAGGCGGCGCTTCTTTCTGGATCTTTGGCCTGCTCCCGGATTTCGAGACATTCTCTTCGGGTTGAATTTCTTTGAAGAGCTTGTCAAGCCGCTTGTCTATTTTCGGTTTCTTTGGCATATTCCATTAACTCCTGAGCGAGAACGCGGTATTGGGTGGAACCGCGCGCGCCGGATTTGTAATGCGTAATTGGCAGGCCGGCAATCGGGCTTTCGCGTAATTTTGTATCCATCTCGATGACGGTATTAAATACACCATCGCCAAACGTGGAGCGAAGTTGTTCGTGGATGTTGCGGTGTGTGCGGTTTCTTCGGTCCAGCATTGTAACAAGGATGCGATAGGCAAGGTCGGGGTTGTCCTGCTCGCGGATGCTTCGGATGAGTGCCATCATATTTCGCAAGGCGTACGCCGAGAAATATTCTGCCTGGGTTGGGATGAGCAGCAGATCTGAAGCGGCAAGCGCATTTTTCGTAATTGCGCCAAGCGCGGGCGGGCAATCCAGAATGATGTAGTCGTAGGGAAGGCTCGGGGTGGTGCGGATGGCTCGCTGCAAAATGGTGATGTATCCCGTGCGCACCGGCAGGAATTGCTCCGAAATTTCGATGCGCGAGCTTGATGGGATGAGGTCCAGTTTGTCCACGTCTGTCTTTTTGCGAACGTCAAGCAACGAGGCGTTGTCGAGCATGATATTGCTGGACGTGTTTTCGTTTTCGCCCGGTTCAAATCCGAGTGCGAGGGTGAGGTTGGCCTGGGCATCCAGGTCAATCAGCAGCACACGGTTCCCTAGCTCCGCAAGGGCGGCCCCGAGCGAGAGGGTGGTGGTGGTTTTTGCCACCCCGCCTTTTTCATTCGATACGGCTATGGTTTTCAACGTCATGATGGTACCTCAATACAATTAATTATCCGGGGGTGTCAGCTTTTGCGGGACAATCTCGATGCGTGAGACACCCAATGCGCGTTTCAATTCTTCCGCCGCAGTCTTGAGCATTTCCTGCGGGTCATTGGTGGTGCGGATCTTTGTTGTAATATCCGAGACAAGGCGCTCTCTTTCCGCACGGGATGATGTTTCCTCAAAGAGTCGGGCATTATCGAGAGCCAGCCCGAGGCGCTCTACCACCGCCTGAACAATGTTGATCTCATCGTTGCTCCAGGTTTTGTCACTCTGGTTGGGGCGAATGTGAACTGTGCCAATGACCTGTTCGTGGATTTGAATGGGGACGGCTAATGAATTGGCATCGTTCTCCGTTGAGACACCCAATTTACTGTCGCGGATATCTGTGACCAGTTGGCCGCCGGTGAGGGTCTGATAATACCCGGAAATTTCGTTGGCCGATCTCTTTTGCCATGAGTTGGTAAGATATTCACGAAAGAGAAACTTTGCTTCTTCAAGGGCGCTTTGGGACTCTTCCAACAGGCGGACATTATCAATTGCAATGGCAATTTGATCTGCCAGCCGGCCAAGGATGGATATGTCTGCCGATGTGAAGGCATTGGGAACGGTGCTTTGCACGTCCAGCACGCCAATGATCGTCCCGCGTGTGGATAATGGAAGGGCCATCTCGGAGCGGGTTTCTGGCAGGTCCGGGTTGTTGAAATAGTTTGCATCCGAGCCTGTGTCCAGCGCAACGCGTGGAGTGCCTGTTGCCGCTACATTGCCCACAATGCTGGTTTGCCCAACTTCCAGCTTGTGTTGTCTTTCCAGCATCTTTTGCCCACCGGCGCTATTCGCCGCCCGCAGCACAGCGTATTTTTGAGTTTCGTTCAGGAGGAAAATACCGACATGATAGAAACCAAATCGTTCACTTACTGTTTGGGCGATAAGTGGCAGGAGTTTTTCCAGTTGTTTTTCAGTGGATATGTAGCGCGCGATCTCCGCGATTGTTTGTAATTCATCGGCGCGCTTTTCACTTTGTTTTGTGGTCTCTGCGAGTTCCGTACTTCGTTGAACCAATTCCGTGGTGCGTTGCGCCACACGTTCTTCCAGGCCTGTCACCAGGTCTTGTATTTGGGAAGACATCTTGTTGAATGTATTTGCCAGCAGACCAATCTCGTCTGTTGAGCTTATTTCAGATCGCGCGCTTAAATCGCCCTGTGAAATGGCGTTTGCGGTCTTCGTAAGTGAAATAATCGGACGAGCCAGCCTCCTTGCAAGTACCGTTGCAATGATCGTTATTAATATGGATACGGCGATAATCAGAGTAACATTTACGCGAATTTGCTGCTGAACATCCGCAAGAAAATTGGATGTCGGGCGGCTGTAAGCGACAATCCAGGGCTGTGTTTTCAGGAATGCCACTGCAATCGTATCATCTCCCGTTGTATCTGGGGTTATATCGGCCCTGAAAAAGGGTTGCAATACTGCATTGTCAATCCCTGCTTTGAAATCAGGATAGTTTGTAGCTTGTTCTTCCGGGGAGATATCCAGTAAGCGGCGGTTATTCACAGCATTCGCGTATTCCACGGGGCCGAGCGGCACGATGGATGTTTGGATCAACTCGGGGTTTTCACTGTCTGCCATGCGAATATTAAATTGGTCAAGCAGCAAAACCGATACATCTGTGGAAGACCCCACGGTTTTGATGATGAGGTCTTGTAATACGGTTGACCTGAATTTTACACGTAACACCCCAATGGGGTTGCCATTGGCGTTTTTAATCGCGCTTGCGAAAGTCAGGGTGGTGATATCATCCTCTTCATATATCACGTAGGAGACGATCGGTTCGTCGCTATATTGTGCTTGTTGAAAATATGGTTTTTCCGACTCGTTATATTGAATATCGGTGGCGCTGTCCAGTAAAACGTTTCCAAGCGAATCCGTAAGCCCATAAGACAAAATATTAACGGTGTCTTTTTTACTCAGGTTCTTAAGGAGAGTCAATGTGCGTTCTCTCACTTCAGGTGCTATTCGAACCGTCTGGGATGCCGATAAAAAGTCTACAAGGTCGGCCAATTCCGCTTCAGCGCCAACCGAGTCCAATGTTTTTTGAATGAAGTTATCCAGACTGTTTGCTGTTTGCTCTGCGCCTGCTTTCAACGAAATTTCAGCCCCATTTGTTAATGCCTGTTGTGTCTGAATCGTATCGCGTGTTGCAATGATAATCAAAGGAATTAGCGCTACAGACAATATAAATAACACCAACTGCGTTTGAAGCGAAAAGCTGTTGGTTCTATTGCCTGAAATATTCTGGCTCGATCTGGCTTCGTTCATATTAAATACATCCTGTCCGACTATTTCTGTTTAAAACGTCATAAAGTAGTGCACGGTTCTTTTTCATCTTTCGTCTCGTGTGTCATCTGTCATGCGCAGACCTAGGCGAACCATCATCAGGAATGCCCAATTTTCTTTCGGCATCCTTCCCGTTTTTGTTCATCGCCTGTAGGTCTATAAAAATTTCCGCGTCATCCAGTAATTGGCTTAAAGCTGTGGCGGTGGTACGCAGGATGCTTTCCGTTCGCACAGATGTACCGATCTGTGCCGCAATATCTGAAATGATCTGCTCGCGTTCGGCGCGGCGGCTTGTTTCTTCAAACAAGCGGGCATTTTCAGCGGAAAAGGCTATGCGTTCCGCAACGGCCTTGATGAGATCGAGCATGTCTCTATTGACCCGCTCTTCCTTGGGAACGTAAACGGTCAGGTTGCCTATGGTTTCACCGCGCAGGTCAATGGGGACGGAAACTTCCTTCCTATCCGAGAGTTCCAACGGGGCAACGTCGTTCGATCCCTCTTCGCTGGTGATAACCTGCGTTCCCGCCAGGGTATATCTGTAACCGATGAATTTCAGGTCTTCAGAAAGTTTTTTCCAGTTTTGTTGCAGGTATTGGTGCGTGATGGATTCGGATTCAGCAAGCGCTCTTTGGCTGCGGTCGAATATCTGTGCATTCTCAATGGCGAGGCTTGCCTGGTTTGCCAGGGTGGTGAGCACCTCAATATCTTCATTTGAAAAAGCATTGCGTTCCGTGCTTTGCACATCCAGCGCACCGATCACACCACTTTCGTTGCGCAGCGGGAGCGCCATTTCGGAGCGTGTTTCTGGAAGGTCGGGGTTGTTGAAATAGACTGCATCTGCCCCGGTATCCAGTGCGATGCGCGGTTGGGCGGTGCCGATTGTGTAACCGACAATACCCTGTGTTCCGATCTTTAACTGATGTCCGCGGGCCAGCATTCGCCGGCCGCCTTCACTATTGGCCGCGCTCAAAACGGCATATTGATTTGTCTGGTCGTTTAAAAATATACCCACGTGATAAAAGCCAAATTGCTCGCTGATGACATTGGCGATTTGCGGCAGGGCTTCAGAAAGATTACGGGTTGCGCTGATGGCCTGTGTCACCCGAGTGATCGCTTCAAACTGACGGGAACGCCTTTCCACGTTGGCCTGTTGTTTTTCCAGTTCTTTAGTCCGCTCTGCTACACGGATTTCGAGCGCATCACGCAGCCCTGTGAGCTGTTCATTGCTCTGACGCAGTTCATCGGCCCGGACCTGTTCCTTCTTGACTGCATTTTGTAAACTGTTGATGATCAGGATCAGGAAAATTCCTCCGAAGGCCAACAGAACAGTGCCCTCAATTGCAACTCCCATGGATGGACCAGGAGTGTAATTGATTATGCCGATATTTTCTGCATACGCAAGGCCGAACCCTGTGAGGGCGCTCAACGCCGTGATACCAATAGCCGCCCGCCAATCAAGCAGCAACCCTGCAATAAGCATGACGACAAAGTAGCTGGTAAACCCTGTCCCGCGCACCCCGCTGCCTCCCAATGCAATCATGGTGCTTGCCAGCCAGATCGTCATGACGTGCAAATAAGCGGCAACCCGCACCCGCCCCGATTTCATCAATCCCCAAACGAGTATCAGAACCAAAATAATCGAAAGCAGGATGATATTTTCAGTCCCAAACAGTTCCGCTCCGGTTGCGGTTCGAATAATTATGAAAAGCAAAAGGATCGGGATGTTGCTTAGGGCAAGTACATTAATAAAATAAGCTGCCCGAGTTTTTTCCTGGTCTTCAGGGAAAATGGGGGAGGCAAAAAAACTGCGTGAGGATTCCTGTATACCTGTCATTTCTCGGAACTCCCGGAATGATTGTCCTTGTTATTTTGCAGCTTGATCACCACTTCGGAGCCGGGCATGGCGTTTCCAAGTTCCTCCACGGCGGTCTGGAGGATGTTCTTTAAATTGATGGATGAACTGATCCTTGATGTCACTTCACTGATGATCTGTTCTTTGATGGCCCGGCTTTGGGATTCCTG
>JACPVB010000225.1 GCA_016191985.1 Chloroflexota bacterium
ACTCCAAACCCACCTTCTTCCTTCGGTGAGTTGAGGACAATGGACAAAGCCAGGCCCAACACTTGTCTCGTTTCATCGGGGGCGATGACGCCGTCGTCCCACAGGCGTGCGGAGGAATGGTAGGGACTGCCTTCGCGGTCGTATTTTTCGAGGAGGGGACGTTTGAACTCGTCCGCTTCTTTCGCGCTGAGGGTTGGTTTGCCTTCTCGAGCGAGTTGATCCTGTTTGATGGTTAAGAGCACATTCGCGGCCTGCTCCCCACCCATGACGGAGATGCGTGCATTGGGCCACATCCATAGGAAGCGGGAGCCGTAGGCGCGGCCTGCCATGGCGTAGTTGCCCGCGCCAAAAGAACCGCCAATGACGAGAGTCAATTTTGGGACGCGGGTTGTGGCAACTGCATGGACCATCTTCGCGCCGTCTTTGGCGATGCCGCCGGTCTCGTATTCCTTGCCGACCATGAAACCTGTGATATTTTGCAGAAAGAGCAATGGGATTCCACGCTGGTCACAGAGTTCGACGAAGTGCGCCCCTTTCAGCGCGGACTCGCTGAACAAGACTCCGTTGTTGGCGATGATGCCGACGGGGTATCCATGAATGCGGGCAAAGCCGCAGACGAGGGTTGTACCGTAACGCGCTTTGAACTCGCGAAACTTGGAACCGTCCACAATGCGGGCGATGATCTCGCGGACGTCGAAGGATTCTTTGAAGGTGCGCGGGAGGACGCCGTACAATTCGTCAGCGGCGTATAAAGGTTCTTCGGGTGGAGCAACATCCAGCGCGGAAAGATGCGAGTGGACATGCCCGCGAGGTAACGTCTCCACGATGCTGCGCAGGATTTCAATCGCATGGTCATCGTCTTCCGCAAAATGATCCGCCACGCCGGATTTGCGGGTGTGGACGTCCGCGCCGCCGAGTTCTTCTGCTGTGACATCTTCCCCAGTTGCTGCTTTGACGAGAGGCGGGCCGCCCAAAAAGATCGTGCCCGCGCCTTTGACGATGATCGCTTCATCGCTCATGGCTGGGACGTACGCGCCGCCCGCCGTGCAACTGCCCATGACAGCGGCGATCTGCGGAATTTTTTTGGCAGACATGCGCGCCTGATTGTAGAAGATGCGCCCGAAGTGATGCGCGTCGGGGAAGACCTCATCCTGGAACGGCAAATTTGCCCCGCCAGAATCTACAAGGTAAAGGCAGGGCAAATGATTTTCTTCGGCAATCTGTTGGGCACGTAAATGCTTTTTGACGGTGAGCGGGAAGTAGGAGCCGCCTTTGACGGTGGCGTCGTTGGCGACGATCATCGCTTCGCGATTGGAGATGCGCCCGATGCCTGTGACAATGCCCGCGCTCGGCGCTTCATTGCTATAAAGATTGATGGCTGCCAGTGCGGAAAGTTCAAGGAAGGGCGCGCCCGGATCGAGCAGGCGTTCGATGCGTTCGCGGACGAAGAGTTTGCCTTGTTCCTCGTGGCGTTTGCGGTATTTTTCGCCGCCGCCTTCGCGGACAAGCGCAAGGTGCTTTTTTAGTTCCTGCGCAAGGGCGCGGTTGTGGTCTGCGTTGGCTTTGAATTCGGGGGAGTGGGGATCGAGGGCGGAGGAGAGGGATTCCATAGGGTAATTGGTAAATGGTAAGTGGAAGGTTTGAGAATTAGATGGCTCGACACGCTCAGCACAGGGATTAGAGATTGGAGATTTTAGGCTGGTGACCGGGGAGGCGATGGTAAATTTCAAGTTGATTTTTTTTGTTTAAAGATTATACTGAAAACAGGATTTTACCCTATGGATGCGTTTACTAGCGAGAATTTCCTGGATCAATTGATCCACAATCAGCGCAGGGCGATCCGTTATTACATCTTTTTTGTTGTCGGGCTGGTAATTTTGGGGGTCCTTGTGATCGCGCTGGCATTCCTTTCTCCTGCCTGGTTACCTCCAAGCACCTCGATCCTTCCGGATGTGTTCAAAGGGCTGTTCGGCGTGGGCGGCTCTTTTGTTTTGTCGCTGAGCGGGTTACAGATCAAGGATATCCTTAACCGGAAGGAAAAAATCCAGGGTTTTGAGACGCTCAAAAGACAATTGAGAGACCTGAAAGAAAGCCCCAAAGCGGAAAGGGTCCGCGCCCAAAAGCGGATTGAAGAATTGATGTGGAAATACATCGAACGAACGGCCCTGAGCTAAAGGAAGTGGCAGATGGATTTTTCAGAAGAACAACTGGAATCGCTATCCAAAAAAATCGAAGAACGGGAACGCCTCTCTCGCCATCGAGCCTGGTTGTTAACCGGCATACCTATTATTTTCGCCGCGCTGTTTCTGGCGTACACCATCTGGCAGATCGCCCAGGCGCAAACAAAACTTGACTCCACCACAAACCAGCTCGCCGCGGTGGAGCAGGACTACATCGCCTTGCAAGCTGAGGTGCCGCAGGCGCAAGTCGCTCTGGCGGCGGCACAGACGGAAGTGTCCAAAGCCAATTCATCTCTCGCTACGGCAACCGCACAACTGGCAACAGCAACGGCGCAGATTGGGGAGGCGATGTCGGAACTGAACAGGGTACAGGCATTCGCTGAATTTGGGTGCCGAATCGATGAGGCGGTTTTGAAGGAATATTCAAGCAATTTTACGCTTCAAGCCGAGGTGCTCCTGTACTTGCAGGAGATCCAATACAGGGATATCCCCTGGAATCCGGGCGGGTTTTCTGAAGGCGAGGGCTTTGACTCTCCTAATTTCGCGCTTTTTGTCCTTCAAAGATTTAACCTGGCTTCCCTGGATATCCTGCCGGGCACCCGGCCCTGGGAATTCCTCCCTGCCGCATCCGCTCCCGAGAATGGAGATATTATTTATTACGAGAGCGGCTACGCAATGTTTTACTACAAACTGCCGGTTGAATATGGCGGTACGGAAACGCAGGAATGTGTCATTGGCATGACACCGCTCCGCATCAGGTCGCTGGAAATAGATTTCGCAAATCAGGTCGGGATTCTAAAAGTGCCCTATCCATAATTTCGGCGCTAAACGCCGCCCAGAGTTTAGCGAAAGGCGGCATCTTGCGCCACCTCATCACGCCCTCCCAATGACACCGCAGAAAACGGATGAATGTCAGTTGTGTTTTCGATTCGTTTCTGCAAAGATGGAGTCATCTTCATTCAAAGGAGGTTCGCCGATGAGACCAGTTTATGCAATCTCAGGCGGGGTTTCAAAGTTTGCAAAAGCACGACCCGACAAGACTTTCCAAGCTGTCATCAAAGAAGCCTACGACTATGCCATCGCCGATATTGGACTCGACTTCCCGACGTTTACCCGCGTTGTGGATGGTTCCGTGGCCTCATATTTCTCGGATCATTTCAGCCGACAGTTGATGGCTGGGATCATGGCACAGGACTACCTTGGGCTGTGTCCAAAACCCGGTCACCGCGTGGAGGGTGGCGGCGCGACGGGGGGAATCTGTTTCCAGGAGGCGTGGAAGTCTGTTGCCAGCGGTCACATGGATGTGTGTGTGGCCTACGGCTTCGAGACCATGTCTCATGTGGAAACGTGGAAGGGAAATGAATTCATCGCCTTAGCCTCCGACATTTCGTTTGATTACCCGGTCGGAGGTTTTTATTCGGGCTATTACGCCATGATGGTGACGCGGCACATGAAGGAGTTCGGCACAACCGTCGAGCAGTTGGCGCACGTCAGCGTGAAGAACTATATCAATGCGTTTCATAACCCGTACGCGCAGAAGAGTCAACGCATTACCATCCAGGATGTGCGTAATTCGCCGATGGTTGCCTGGCCGTTGACGCGGCTTGACATCTGCGTGATGTCCGACGGCGCGGCGGCGGTAATCCTTTGCTCGGAAGAAGGTTTGAAAAAACTAGAAGCTGCGGGCGCGAAGATTGCGCGTCCGCTCGTGAAGGTGACGGGCATCGGGCGCGGCACAGACATGATGCGCATGGCGGACCGTCCGCATGTGGACTACGACTATTTCATGGAAAACTACGCCACCGAGCAGGAGAAATCGTCGGACGAGACGAAAGCGTATTACAAAAAACTTTGGGATCACGGCACGCGCTATCCAGGCGTCCACTCGTTCCGCGCGGGGCGGACTGCAGGCAACATGGCATGGAAGCATGCAGGCATCCAAGATCCATTGACTGAACTCGACTTCGTTGAATTGCATGACGCGTACACGTCATCTGAAATTCAAACGTATGAAGATTTGGGATTATGTCGCTACGGCGAAGGTGGTCCGTTCGCGGAATCTGGCAAGGCGTTTTTGCCGAACATTGACTATGGCTTGAAGTTAAAAGATAAATCCACTTGTGCGGTCAATCCGTCAGGCGGATTGATTGCTTGCGGACATCCCGTCGGTGCAACGGGACTCATGCAGGGCGTCTTTGCGACGTGGCAACTGCAAGGGACAATTCAAAAGCATTTTCGCGACGACCAGCTACAGGTCAAGGATGCGAAGCGGGGCGCAATCCATTCCCATGCCGGCACGGGGACATATGTGTCGGTGTCGGTGTTGGAGAGAGAAGGATAGTCTCGTAGTCCGGTGGTCGAGTAGTCCCGCGTGTTTTTCGCGGGACGTACACCTGCACTTGCATCAGGTGCAAGTGTCGAGACCACCTGTTACGAAAGGAAAATTACTATGGCTAAATTACCTTCCCAAAGAGAAGAAACATTAGGCGGCTACATCGTCCACGGCATTCCGTTCCCTGTGAGCACCGATGAGGAGGGATTGCAATTTCTCAAGAAGATGGCGCCGATCCAGATCGAGCAGGAATATAAGGTCACGTACCTGCATTCGTACGGACAGGACAGCCCGTGGTTCGCGGCGTTGACGAATAAGCATCTGCTCGCTTCGCGCGACGCCGAAAGCGGATACACCACCGCCAACCCGCGCGGCGCTGACATGTATTCGGGCAACGAGACGAAATGGATTGATATCACGAATGCGAGCGCAAAGGTACACGCGTTTACTGTGTGTTACTTTGGTTCAGAGGAGTTCCTGCCTGAATGTCCATTCGTGCTGGCGTTGATCGAGTTCGAGGACGTGAATACGCTATTGCTGACGC
>JACPVB010000226.1 GCA_016191985.1 Chloroflexota bacterium
CCATCCAGCGACCAGCCCATGCCCACCCAAGAGGCTTGGGTTTTGGTCGTGGCTTGGTCCACTACCTGACTGTTGTACGAAAGGGTGACGTTGGGCTGAAAACCACCAGGACCGGCTGGCACTTCGATAGGTAAACTAAAGGTGGCGGCACCGGTAAATTGGGAAACCTGGAAAGAGTCAATCGTTGGCAGGCGTGTCGCTCGCCAGTCGTTCACACCGATGTCAAAGACGGTGAAATGGTCGCTGGAAGCCTTGAGGGTCTTGGTTTCCTTATCGCGGTACGTTTCCAAGGCGTGCCAATCCCCGGTCTCTTCGTTGTACCAGTACAGATACAGTTCGTCTTCCTGCGCTGCGGTGAGGGTCATGCCGCTGTAATCCACTTCAATTGTCAGCGGAGTCTTGAAGCGTTTCACTTCGCGTCTTTCATCACTCTTCGCGTGCGCCTTCAATTCAAACACATTCTGGCTGAATCCACTCTCCGGCAAGTGGCCTGCGGAGGGAAAGCCCGCGTTCAAAATAATGTCTTCATCCAATGAACCATCCGGGAAGGTCACGCGGACTTTGCCGTTCATGGCTTGTACGCGCCCTTCGCCGCGTCCGCTCACTTCGAAGCGTTCGTGCAGGGGCAGGATGAAGGAATACGAGGTGAGTTCCTCTGCGCCGTTCAATAGGCGCGCAAGGAAGATCACATCATCGTTCACTTGATTTGTCCGCAATGCCAGGCTGCCTTGTGAGATGGTGACTTGTGTAGTGTACAGCCTCGTGGCCGGGTCGAATAATTTTCGGTCTGCCTGGTTGCTCACGCTAAACCCGGCAGGCAATAGAATTTCCAACGTCAATGGGGCGTCTACCGAAACCGCTCCCTCGATGGTCCAGGTCAGGTTCACCTGTTCGCTGCGGGTGAGGTAGGCTGGGTCGGAGGTGAGGGTGAGGGTGTAGGCGGGGATTTCCTCGGTGGGCGTTACGGTTGGGGAAGCCTCCAGGGTAGGGGTTGATTCTCCGGGGGTGGGAGTCTCCGTGGGAGTTCCCGTAGGAAGTTCAGTCGGTGTTTCGCTTGGGGTTAATGTGGGAGTCTCGGTAGGAGTCTCGGTGGGCGAGGGAGTTCCCGTCGCTTCTTCCGTGACTGGGAGTTGCGTTTCGGTTGGTGTAGCGGTAGGGGTGGGCGTTTCAGGAGCCTCGCCCTGAGCTTGTCGAAGGGTTCCCTCTTGCGCCAAAACGGGCAGGGTCTGCCCAAGCATCAGATTCAAAACGACGAACAACGCCACAACGTGCTGGATTGCCTTTTTCATAGCCCATTCTCCATTGCTGCTTTGATGTGGTTGACCACTTGCTAAATACCCTATGAGCACATAGCCGTGACTCACGATTGGCTTTTACAAGAGGTCTATATTTTAGTTCTTTGGGCTGGGGTTTGTTACTTTACCCCCAGTCCCCTTTATGATTTATGTTATTTTAATTTTATTTGTTATTGATTGCTTGTCAAGATGAAAAACCTTAAAAAATAATCACCCATGACCTGCTCCCTTCGCCGTCCTCGGCGAAAGATTTACTCGCAGAACGCCGCCGAGGCTTGCATTGAGCCTGTCGAAATGACGGCGGCTTGCGCCTATTTACCATCAACCTTTGAGTGCTCCCAGATGAAGAACCTTAAAAAAATAATCTAAAAATCAATCGAGTACCCATTAATTTAAAATCGCTTGGGCGTTAGTCCTATTGGTCTAAACGCCAATCGTCGCATCGATGATGAGGAAAGGAAGCTCTTCCCCACCTCATTTCCCAAATCTTTTACCTCTCCCTTTTTCTTCACTCCTTGGTCTCTTTTCATCAGCATAACCCTGCCTCTTCGCCTTCCCCCTCTCCCCCATCTTCGGGACCTTATCCCCTTTCAACTCAGCCACCTCATCGGCGGTGAGATAGCGCCACTGACGCGGCTTGAGGCTGCCTAATTTCAATGTACCGATTCGCAGGCGGATGATCTTCACCACAGGCAGACCCAATAATCTGCCAACTTCACGGATCTGACGTTTTTTGCCTTCGCCCATTACCACCCGAATCCACGCGCCTTTGCCAGAGGTGGAAAGGAAATTCACTTCGGCAGGCTGGGTTTTATCCCCATCTTCGAGGACAACGCCCCTGCGCCAGGCATCCAACTGCTTTTCATCGGGACGGCGCGCAACCAGCACGCGATATTCCTTCTCATGTCCATAGCGCGGATGAGTCAACTTGTTCGTCAACTCACCATCGTTGGTCATCAGGATCAAACCCTCCGAGTCGAAATCCAAGCGGCCAACGGGGTAGAGATGCCCTTCTACGGGAATTAAATCCCGCACCGTTTGGCGGTCATCCTGTCCCTCGGCAGCGGAAAGGACATTGCGCGGCTTGTACAGGGCGATGTAGGTTAGAGTCTCTGCCCTGGGCAGGGCCTTTCCATCTATGGTCACCTTATCAGCAGCGAGGTCGGCCTTCTGTCCCAACTCTGCTACTTTGCCATTGACTCGTACGCGCCCTTCGGTGATGAATACTTCACAGGCGCGGCGGGACCCGTACCCTGCCTGGGCAAGCAATTTTTGCAATCGTTCCTGCATGGATTAACCTTTCAACAACTCGGTGTGCTCGGTCTCAACGTCCGTTGGGATGGCAAGCGGCGGCAATTCGATGATTGAACTTAAACCGAAATGCTGTAAAAACTCGGGCGTGGTGGAATACAAGATCGGGCGGCCCGGTCCATCCGTGCGCCCCGCCTCCTGAATAAGCCCCTTGCTCAACAGACTCTTCATCATGCCGTCGCTATTCACGCCGCGGATCGAATCCACCTGCGGACGGGTGACAGGCTGCTGGTAGGCAATGATCGCCAACGTCTCCAACGCGGCGCGGCTGAGATGCGTGGTGGCTTCCAGTCCTAGAAAATGTTCCACAAGGGAAGCCAGTTCAGGAGCCGTTGTCAGTTGCACGCGTCCTGCATTTCGTTGCAGACGCAGGCCGCGAGTTAAGAGAGAATCGTCAAGTTCCTTCAGTCCGCGTTCCACCACCGAAGGAGTTACATCCAAAGCCTGGGCAAGCTGCCCCACCGGCACAGGCTCGGCAGAAACAAATAACATTGCTTCGATCTTCGCCGCAAGGCTGAATTCTGGTTCTAAATTGGATTGAGAGTCGCTCATGCTATAATTACTCCGCTCATTCGTTAAAGTACCGCAAGATTTATCTTGCGTGGTTCAGTTTTGCCGCCAAAATACGCGCAACGTGAACGTTGCGGTACGAAGCTTAATCTCGCAATTCGTAGATAAAAAAAACATGAAAAATATCAAACTTTATCTTTCCATCTTATCACTGGCGCTTGCATCGCTGGCTTGTTCCATCTTCGTGGGCGGTCCCGACTACCCCGCGCAAACCATCCCATACTCGCCCAATGAAGTTCAAAACATGCGCACGCAGATCGAGCAGGCTTTTCTTGTAGGTGCGGAATCGGGCATCGTCACGTTGCAGATCACCGAAAGCCAGCTCACCTCCTACCTGACCGAAAAATTACTGGTGCAAACCGACCCGCCCTTCACCGAGCCGCAAGTCCTGCTGCGCAACGGTCAAATGCAAATCTATGGCAAGGTAACACAAGGCATTTTCAACGCCAACATCCTCATCACCATGAACGTCGGCATCGACGAAGTGACAGGCCAGCCAAAGGTTGAGATCGCCTCGGCAGATTTCGGTCCGCTCCCCGCCCCGCAGGGCATCAATACCGCCATGAACGCTGTCATCGCCGAAGCATTTACAGGGACACTTGGTCCTGCCGCAGTCGGCTTCCGTTTGGAATCAATTTCCATCGCAGATGGCATCATGACTCTGACCGGGCGAATCAAATAGCGGCTGGATTATACCCGACATGCCCCGCCTCGGACTCCGCCCGCACCTGCTCCTCCTCCTCCTATTGACATTTGCCACGCTGATTGCTTCCTGCCGCTCTCCGCAAGTCGGCGAAGAGATCGTCGTCACCATCGTCGCGGATGGCACAACCCGTGACGTCAGCATCACCGCAGGCAGCACGGTCTCGCAGGCATTTCAAAGCGCGGGCATCGCACCGGGCAGTCTCGACCAGGCCGACCCGCCGTTTTACACCGTCCTCAGCGCGGGTGACCTTGTCACCCTCACCCGCGTGGTGGAAAAATTTGAAACCGAAGAGATCGTCATCCCATTTGAAAGACAAATCGTCCGCAACGAAACCCTGGCGGAAGGCGAAACAAGGTTGGTGCAGGCCGGCGTCAACGGGCTGGAGGAAGTCACCTACCGCAGGATTCTTGAAGACAATCTCGAAGTGAGTAAAACGGAAGTGAAGACTGTGGTGTTAAAAGAAGCGCTGCCAGAGATCGTAATGGTCGGCGCGCAATCTTCATACACTCCCCTGAACATCCCCGGCACCATCGCCTATCTCGCGGGCGGCAACGCATGGATCATGGAAGGTTCCACGGCCAACCGCCGCATCATCGTCAGCACCGGTGACCTGGATGGGCGCATTTTCACGCTCTCGCCGAATGGTGAGTATTTGGTCTTCACTCGCAAATCCAAAAAGCCCGCCGATGAAGAGATCAACACGTTGTGGGCTGTGCGCACCCGCAACCTGGACCCAAAATTGATTTGGTTGCAAGCCGCGAACGTGGTGCATTTCGCCTCGTGGATTCCGGGCACAAATTCTGTGGCCTATTCCACTGTGGAGCCACGCAGCGCCGCGCCCGGCTGGCAGGCAAATAATGACTTGTACCGGGTCAGCATTACGGGCGGGAGTCCGCGCAGGTTGTTAAGCGCGAACAGCGGCGGCGTGTATGGTTGGTGGGGCATGTCTTTTGCGTATGCGCCGAGCGGTGTACTGGCCTACTCCCGTCCCGATGGCATCGGGCTGGTGGACCAGGATGGCGGCTATCTCAAGCCTTTGCTGGAAATTACGCCATTGAACACGCACAGTGATTGGGCCTGGATTCCTCCGCTGGCCTGGAGCGCGGATGGAAAAAATTTATATTTCGTCAGTCATGCGTCCGCGCCGGTGCCCATTACCAGCGAAGAGTCGCCCTATTTCGACCTCTCCGCCGCCTCGTTCAGTAATGAAGCGAATGTATCCATCATCGACTCGACCGGCATGTTCGCTTATCCATCCCCTTCGCCCATTCAACAAATCAGCGGCGAAAAAAGTTACCAGGTGGCGTATTTGCAGTCCATCTTTATCGAGCAAAGCGACACCAGCCGCTATCGTTTAATGGTAATGGATCGCGACGGCTCGAATAAAAAAATGCTCTTTCCGCCCAGCGATTCAAACGGCATCGAACCACAGGCTCCCATTTGGGCGCCAGCGGACATTGAAGGCCAGACGAACGATTTTCTGGCTGTGGTGTATCAGGGTAATCTCTGGCTGGTAGACAGCGGCAGCGGTGAAGCGTACCAGGTCACTGGCGATGGGCTGATAAGTAAAATTGATTGGAAATAAATTTCATTTGTGCAGACCCTAAAGGTTTTTTTCGTAAATTCAGGAATACGATTTGCAGAAAACCTAAATGAAAATAAAGTTATGATTGCAAGAGAAACCTAAGCCCTGTGGGTTAGGGTCTTTGCTGGATGAAAGCGAAATTGACTGGAAATAAAAAATGAAAGAGGATAATTAAATGCGAATTTTGATCACAGGCGCGGCGGGGTTTCTTGGCTCCCATCTCAGCGACCGTTTGCTCGCGGACGGACACCATGTCATCGGCATGGATAACTTTATTACGGGCAGCCCCGACAATATTGCACACCTCGCAAACAACGAGCGCTTTGAGTTTTTCAAACGTGACGTCTCGAACTATATTTTCGTCCCCGGCAAAGTGGATGCGATCCTGCATTTCGCATCTCCCGCCAGCCCCAACCCGCAATCCAAATCGGGCTATTTCAACCTGCCGATCCAAACCATGAAAGCGGGCGCGCTTGGTACACATAACTGCCTGGGCATTGCCCGCATCCAGAATGCGCGCTTTCTGCTGGCTTCCACCAGCGAAATTTATGGCGACCCCGAAGTACACCCACAAGCCGAATCCTATGCAGGGAATGTGGACCCCGTTGGCACACGCGCCGTGTACGATGAAGCCAAGCGCTTCGCCGAGTCACTCACCATGGCGTATCACCGCTTTCACAATGTGAACACCAGCATCGTCCGCATCTTCAACACGTACGGCCCGCGCATGGACCTGGAAGATGGCCGCGCCCTGCCGAACCTGCTCAAGCAGGCCCTGCTTGGTCAGCCCCTCACCGTTTACGGCGATGGGAGCCAGACCCGCTCCTTCTGCTACGTGGACGATCTTGTGGATGGGATCGTCAAACTGTTGTATTCAAACGAACACCTCCCCGTCAATATCGGCAACCCCGTGGAAATGTCCATCCTGCAATTTGCGCAAGCCATCAACAAAGTGACCGGCAACCAGGCAGGCATTGTCTACGAGGAAAATTCCAGGAGCGCGCGCGACCCGCAAAGACGCCAGCCCGATATCACCCGCGCCCGTGAAATTTTAAATTGGACACCAAATATAGATTTGGAGGAAGGCATCCGCCGTACCATACCATTTTTCAAACAAAAATTAGGGTTGGAATGATCCTCACAGACAATAAAGAACGCAGTCGTTTTTTCAAGTTCGCTCTTGTAGGGGCGCTGGGCGCAGTGATTGATTTTGGAGTCATGAACCTGCTTTCGCACACTACAGATATGACCCTCGTCATGGCTGGGACGATCTCATTCCTGTGCGCCGTAATGAGTAACTTCACCTGGAACCGCCTGTGGACCTACCCCGAATCACGTTCCCGTCCGCTGTTGGGGCAGCTTGGGATGTTTTTCCTCGTCAATCTTGCCGGTGTGGCAATCCGTATTCCCACCCTGCATTATGTGGAACCGCCCATGCTGCGGTTCTTTGAGAACGTATTCCACACCTCCTTTGCCACCGCCGAATTCTATGCAAAAAACCTCACCCTCGCCGCAGCGGTGGGAATTGTAATGTTGTGGAACTTCTTCGTGAACCGCTATTGGACGTATAATGACATTGACAACGATTAAGAGGCCGGCCATGGCACAATCCGCATTAATTCCCATTTACACCACAAAGGGCGATGCAGAAGCCTTTCTGCAATATCCGTATTTATTCAACCGCAATGGGGATTGGATTGGATTTGTCACGCCCATGCGGGAAGTCTATTCCGTGCTGGGTGATTTCGTGGGGACTTTGACGAACGACCCACGCATCATCCGCAAACGGGCGACGTCAACGCTCAAACCCCGCCTCAGCCCGCCTCCCCAACCTGGGAGAGTGTACCCACCCGCTACAGTTCCCCTGCCCCGCCTGATGGCCGAACTCAGCCATTCGGTTATCGACGTTTTACAGGAAGCCCCGGAACGCCTGCACACCGTAGACTCCGGCGAGCAAAGACAGGACCTGGATTAAATTTTTAAATGACAAACAACCCGACCCAAAAAACCATCCGCGCTTCGCGGGTTACCCTCTCGCAACTCATGCACCCCGAACATGCCAACCTGCTTGGCAACGTGCACGGCGGATGGATTATGAAACTGGTGGACGAAGCCGGCGCTCTGGCCTGTATGCGTCATGCCCAAAAGAAAGTTGTCACCGTCGCCATCGACTCGATGACCTTTCGTCAGCCGATCCGCATTGGCGACCTGATCATCCTTAACGCAGAAGTAACCTATACGGGCAAATCCTCCATGGAAGCTGAAGTTCTCGTAGTCGCAGAAAACCCCGTCACCGGTGAGCAGACCCATACAAACACGGCCTATCTCGTCTATGTCGCGCTGGACGATGAAGGCCGTCCCACAACCGTCCCTGCCCTAATCATCGAAACCGAGGAAGAACGTCTGCGCATGGAGCAGGCGAAGGAACGCCAACAGCGCCGTATTTCTCAAAAATAATAAGACCGTAACGTAGGGATACAGCGAGTCGCTTCATAATTTTGACCATCAACCGTTTCGCTGTGTCCTTGCAAATCCATTTAGAGAGTTGAGTTTCAGACACTCTCTAAAGGTTTACAAAGTCTTTAGGGTCTTCAGTAAAATTCCCAAGGCATTTTCTTGCAAACGATTCGTAAACATCCCATTCTCATCCTGCTGATTGTCAATCTCGCAATTGGCCTCATTACTTTTCGTTCTTATGGCTTATCCTGGGATGAGCCGCTCTTTTACGATTACGCCGACGCCTTACGCTATGCCTATTCACCCAAAGAATGGTTCAGTGGAAATTTCAATCTTGAGAATGCCTACGGCTCCAGCGGCACAGACCATGCTAATCGCGGCCCTGCTTATATTATTATTGCCCGCCCGATTGTTTCACTAGCCGAGTCGGCGGGATTGGACAACGCCTCTGCCTGGCATCTCGTTAATTTTCTGACCTTTCAACTCGGCGTTTATCTCTTTTATCGTTTCGCCTCAAAGTGGATGAATCAAACCTCCGCACTAGCGGCAAGCACATTCTTCGCCTGGCAACCGTTGTTGTGGGGACATGCCTTCATCAACCCAAAAGATATTCCCTTCCTCGTCTTTTTCATCGGTTCCATGTGCTTTGGCTTTGAAATGGTGGATGAACTCGCTCAAAGAAAAATGCTCAAGCCGCCGTCCTCGGCGGCGTCCCCGCCGCCGAGAGCGAATTATTCGAACAGGCTTTTAGCATCTACTCTGCTTGCCGCATTCTTCCTCGGCATTGCCACATCCATCCGTGTGCTTGGTCCGCTGGCCGCCATCTTGACGGGGTTATATGCGCTGAATCAATGGAAGAAAATAAAGCCTGGCGAGTTGATAAAGCATTTCGCAATTTACGGAGTGTTCACACTGCTAGTCGCCTTCATCGCCTGGCCGTATCTGTGGACAAATCCCCTGCAAAAGTTCTTTGAGGTTTTCGGTTTCATGTCCGATAACCCAACCCAGCTGACCGTCCTCTTCAATAGCGCGCAATACCGAGCCGATGAACTTCCCCGTCGTTACCTGCCGCTCCTTCTTGGCTACACGCTTACCGAGCCGATCTGGCTATTATTTGCCCTAGGTTTGATAGTTGGATTTTGGAAATCTGATAACCAGAAAAGAATCACACTTACCCTCATTGTGCTTTGGTTTTTCATCCCCGCCGCATATGTCATCCTCCGCCAGCCGCCGATGTATGACGGCTTCCGTCACTTCCTTTTCATCCTGCCGCCTGTGTTCATTTTTTCAGGCTTTGTCTTTGAATCATTCGTAGGTCAGGCTTTCAGCCTGATACCTTCCAGAGCTATGGAGTTTGGCGGGTTGCAAACCCGCCCTACAAATGCTAGAGATTGGGGGAAAATTGCGCTGGTTATTTTTATCCTCGCATTTGGAGTTATCCCGTCATTCCAACTTCATCCCTACCAATATGCGTATTACAACACCTTTGCAGGGAATGTCTCCGGCGCATTTCGAAAATATGAAACGGAGTACTGGCTCACTTGTTACCGGGAAGCAGTTGTCAGATTAAATGAAGAAGCGCCGGCAGGGACGCAACTCTTCGTGCGGCGCGAACCGTACATCGCAGCGTATTATGCGAGTCCAAATATCACCATCCGCGATTTTCGCACAGAAGAAAAAGACATGCAGCCCGGCGACTTTTATCTTGTCAACACCCGCTCGAATGAAGATTTAAAATTCCTGCGCGACCAGCCCGCCATCATCAAAGTTTCAAGGCAGGGCGCGAACTTCTGCCTCATCAAACAAGTCCCTTGATAAGCCTGCGATGAAATGCCCGTAAGGGTATAATCTGCCCGCTATGAAACCATCCCCACGACTGCTCCTCACCATTGATTATGAATCATGGCTTGCGCCTTCACGCAGG
>JACPVB010000227.1 GCA_016191985.1 Chloroflexota bacterium
ATATTTTCAACATGAAGCAAAACGATGAGAATACACAGAAGCAGTATGAGATTAATAAGAGCCTGAAAAATATTTATCCAGCAAATCGCTGATATCCACGTTGACCGTCTCACGCATTAACGCAAAGAAATCGGCGGAGGTGGCATGTCCATGGGAATAGCGCCGGGCATATTCTTTCAGGAATTTTGAAAAATTGCCGTGACCCATCCGTTCGCGCAGTTCATCCAAAAAGTGTGCGCCGTTGAGATAGACCGCGTTGGTGTAGAGACGGAATGAGCCGCCGTTATAGATGCTGGTATCCACATAGCCGCTCGGGTCGAAATAATCCACTCGGAATTGCCACCACCAACTGATATTGGCGGGATAATTATTTTCGTAAAAAATACGTTCGCTGTAGGTCGCCAGCGCTTCATCCAGCCAGGGTTCAAGGGCGTGGTCATTGCCGACCATGCCATACCACCATTGATGCGCGATCTCATGCACGCCGATGGTGGCGAGGTTACCGCGAGACCCGCCCGTGTATTGACCGTAAAAATCCGAGGCGAGGAATACCAACCCGTCATACTCCATCCCATCGTGCATATCGGATTGGACGATGGCGAGGCTTTGATGTGGGTACGGAGCGTATTGTTCTGAAAAAGTTTCGATGGCCTGCGTCCCCAGCGAAAGGATGCCTTCCCCGCCGGTTTTATATCCGTTGAAATAATACGAGCGGATCACTACATTGCCGACAGTTGATTCTGAAACGAGGAATTCATTGCTGGCTGACAGCGCAAACGTGCGCGCGCCATACATGCGGTAACGAATCCATTCGCCGTTTTGGTCCGGCGTTGCGCCCGCCGCGATGACGACATCTGAATCCTTTTTGATGTTCAACTCGATGTCGGATGAATCGTAAACAAGATGCTCGCCCCAGGGCATGGGGTCGTACAGCACCCATCCGCCTTGATAGGGCACGATGAAGGGATACCAGTCCACGAGGTTGATCTGGTTGAAGTCGTAACCGAAAACACCGTCCGCTGATTTTTGCGGGATGTTAAGTTTAAAATTTAACGCGAATGTAGTAGCAGTATTTGGCTGCAAGGATATGGGCAGGCTCACGGTCATGCGTTGGCCGCTAAGGGAGTAGGATGTCAGGGCTGTGCCATCCTGTGAAATTGAATTCAGGGCGAAGGTATTGCCGTATCGATTCGGCTGGACAGAGAAGACGATCTCCGACAATGCAACGCCTGTGCCGTTATAGTAGCGGATGGTCTGGTCGGTAGTGATGGTCTTGCCTGTGAAATCCAACGTGGAATACAGGATGTAGTTTGCGCGTGAGGAAGTTGAGGGCGGCGGAGATGTTGGGGGAACAGAACCAACTGTCGGCGGAGGGGGAGGCGTAAACGTCAACGTGGGCGGGGGGGTGAGCGTAATGGTTGAAGTGGCCGTTGCGGACGGCACTTGCGTAAATGTCGGCAATGCGGTGTTGACTCCCCCGGACGGTTGGAAGGGAGTCGATGTGGGCGACGCGTTTGGATCCTGTGTAATGAGGATGAACGGCGCGAACGACTGCGGCGTGGGTGTGGGAGAGGCGCAGGCCGAAAGAAGCGTAATGAGTAATGCGTAATACGCGATGCGTAATGTGTGATGGCGGGTCATTAATATGTGTTTCTGAAATATTGGCGGACGAGGTCGGAGTAGTCGGCGCCGGTATGCTGGCTGAGGATGCGGAAGAATTCGCTGGCGGTGACGATCTTGCCGCGGCCTTGTGCCAGGTAATCCTGAAGGAAGGCGAAGAAGGCATCATCACCAATGCGCTCACGGAGTTTTTCAAGGAAGTGCGCGCCCTGGAAATAAGCCGCGTTGGTGTATGGACGAAAACCTTCGCCTTCATAAATTGGAATATCCACAAAACCTTCGGGTTTAAAGAAATCAATGCGGTAGGTCCACCACCAACTGACAAGATCAGGATGGACGCTTTCATAATAGATACGCTCGGAATAGGTAGCCAGGGCTTCATCCACCCAGGGTTGCAGCGCCTGGTCGCTCCCCACCTGCTCGAACCACCATTGATGAGCGGTCTCGTGCGCGGCGACAAAGGTCAGGTAGTTCGTAGGCTTGCCATCGTATAAATTGTAGAAATCCTTGCTGAGATAATAGAAGGCGGAATATTCCATGCCGTCGTTGAAGTCACCCATGACGACGGCAAGCGTCTTGTGCGGATACGGCCCATAGCGCTCGCCAAAAGTCTGTACCGATTCTGCCGTGGTCTGCAACACAGCCTGCCCACCAACTTTGCTGAGCGGAAAATAATAGCTTGAGATATTTATGTCACCCACCTGCATGCTGGAGACTTGGAACTCGCGGCTGGCGGCAAGGGCAAAAGTCCGCGCGGAGGTGATGGTGTAACGAGTGGAATCTTCCAACACTTCGGGAGCTCCGCTCGCGGCTACGGTGGGAGCAGTGACTGGATCTGCAAATTTGACGTTCACTTCATAATCCGCCGCGTCGTAAACAAGATGTTCGCCGTAATACCAGGGGTCATGCAAAACCCATTCGCCGTTGATATTTGGCACGATGAACGGATACCAATTGGTGAGGTTAAGCTGGCGGGACGTATATCCATAAATGCGCGGGCGCGAAACGCTTGGGTCTTCCTGCTCTGCAAATGGAAGTGAAAGCGTGTATTGAATGTCAACGGTGATGACATTTCCCACCGGCAGGAAGGAGGATAACGCCACATCCAACCTCTGCCCGGCGATGGAATAGGTTGTGGTTGGCGTTCCACCCACGGCGATGCTGGTGAGGCTGAAACTATCCGGCCAAAGGTTGGGGACAATGGCAATCACTAGCGTGTTCAACTGGCTGACGGTTAAATTTGGATAGAGAATGGTCTCATCCACACGGACGGTGTGCGCGTCGTAATCAATGACAGCGTCCAATTGGTATTGCGCGCGCTCCAGCAAGGGAGCGGGGGTATTTGTAACTGCGAGCGTCTCCGTTGGCAGGATGGGAGTATCCGTGACAGGCAGAGTCAGCGGGATGGAAACCGTTGGTGTGGGTGCATCCACCGTCTGGCTGGAGGAACACGCAGACAAGACAATAACGGTCAGCAGAAAGACAAGGGATATTTTTTTATGGATTTGCATAGGGGCAATTCTACCCGCTCCGCGACAAAAATCCTCCTGCTGAAATCAACAGGAGGATTAACAAAAACGCTTCTCAGAGTTTGCTCCCTTCGCCGTCACTTCGAGAGGCTCAGTGCAAGCCTCGGCGAAGGATTTCGATAGGCTTAATCTGCTAGATTTGTTTGCAACACGCCGCCGAGGACGGCGGCGTGAGCAGAAGACAAAAACGCTTCTCGCTTCGCGCGCGCCCGGACCTGGTTACCCTTCCAATTTCTTTTTCAACGCTGCGAGCGCCGCATCGTACCCGGCAATCATTTGTTTCTTCATCATATCCTCCATGCCGGGCATGTTGGGCATTCCGGGCGGAGTGAGCACCGCTTCGGTCTGCATCACAACCTTTGTGCCGCCGCCATCGGGTTCAAGGATATACGTGCTGATCACATCCGACGCGGGCGGGGCGGCATAGGTCTTGGTGCCGAAAATTTTATTCTCCTGGTAGGCGATCACCTCGGAGGTGATGACATTCTCCATGCCCATGGTGGATTTGATCTTGGTTTTGATCTTCGTGCCGAGTTTGATTGGCCCATCCGCCTCGACGCTGACAACGTATTGATTCTTCAGGCTGTCCAGGCTGGAGACGTAGGAAAAGATTTTCTCCGGTGAAGCATTGATTTTGGTGGAAGTTTCGATAAGCGCCATTTTTAAAATCTCCTTATGAAATGGTTGATAAACGACACTTTTATTATATAGACTTCATTCGCTTCCACAAGAACCCAAGCAGAAAAAACAGGGTAGCCGTTAGTACTATGGCCGAACCTGAAACAATATTGAGGTAATAACTGAGATACAACCCAATGACCGATGACAACGCGCCAATTAATGCGGAGACCAGCATCATCGGCAATAAACGACGGGTAAGCAGATATGCTGTAGCCGCGGGCGTCACCAGCATGGCCGCCGCAAGGCTGACTCCCACGGTTTGAAGCGAGACCACAACTGTCAGCGCCAAAAGCACCAGCATGAGATTTCGCAGCAGTTCGGCAGGCAGGCGCAAGGTCGCGGCGAGAACGGGATCAAATGAAATAACAAGAAACGGCTTGAAAAGCACAGCCACAATCAGCAGGATGGCGAAACTTAATCCACCGATCAACCACAGGTCGGAGGGACTGACGCCGAGGACATTGCCAAATAAAATATGAGACAAATCCACTGCATAGGTCTGCATGGTGCTGATCAGCGCCACCCCCAAAGAAAGCGCCGCCGCAAACAGGATGCCAATGGCGGTATCCTCCTTAACTGCGCCGTCTTTGCTGAAAAATCCAATGATTAAGGCCACAACCACCGCAGCGACGCCCGCACCGATCAGCAAATCCCCTTTGAAAATATAGGCAATTGCCACACCAGGCAGAATTGCGTGTGCCATCGCATCCCCCAGAAACGCCATCCCACGCAGGACAACATAAGTTCCCATTACAGCACAAAGGACTCCGACAATAACGGAGGCAAGCAGTCCGCGCTGCATGAATTGATAAGTGAGAGGTTCGAGGAGAAAAGTCATTCGATTTACGATTTACGATTTTGGATTTACGATTGGCACTGGTGGTCGAGTAGCCCCGTGCTCGTCGGGGCGTACCGAGACCACAATTTACGATTGCGGAGGTTCTTGATGGAGGCGATGATGTTCTTCTTCCGGCGGGCAACATTCGTCGACAAGCATCATTCCATTTTCCATGACAAGAAGGGAATTCCCAAAGGCCTGCGCCAGATTTTCCTTAACGAAAACTTCCTGCGGAGTGCCATAAGCAATGAGTTTATGATTCAGCAAAAGCACAAGATCAAAGCGCGAAGCAGCCAGATTTAGATCGTGCGTGGAGATGATCGTTGTCACCTGCTGGTTGCGCAAATGATCGAGTAGGTGGAGCGTCACTTCCTGCGTGGTCACGTCCACACCGGTGAAAGGTTCGTCCATTAACAAAATATGTGGTTCCTGCGCAATGGCGCGCGCCAGAAAAGCGCGTTGCTGCTGTCCGCCGGAAAGCTGTCCAATGGAACGGTCCGCCAGGTCTGCAATACCCATTCTTTCGATACTTTTGCGGACAATTTGCTTATCCATTTTTGACGGACGGTTCAACCAACCCATTTGACCAAAGCGCCCCATCATCACCACATCGTCGACTGTGACCGGGAAACGCCAATCCACATCTTCGCGCTGTGGGATGTACGCCACGCAATCCTTGTGCGCGCCAAGCAGCTCCCCGTGGATCAAAATATGTCCGCTTTGCAGGGGCAGAATTCCAACCAGCGCTTTAAACAGAGTGGATTTGCCCGCGCCGTTCGGTCCCACCACAGCCACGCGTGCACCATGCGGAACCTGAAAACTCAAATCACGCATAACTATCTTTTCGCCATAACCGATATTGGCGTTTTCAATTTCAAGACGATGAGGAGTGTGAGACATTTCAATTCTCGATTTTGGATTTACGATTTTCGATTGGTGGTCTCGATACGCCCCTCAAAGACCACTCGGGGCTACTCGACCACCAATTACGAATTACGAACAAGAGACGTTCTCATTTCTCTTCTATCTTACTTTAGAGCATCCACAATACGCATTACATTATGCTTCATCATATCAATGTACATCGCGGCAGGCGCGCCATCGGTCAGGGATTCCAAATACAAATCATTCACAACCTTAACCCCAGTCTCTTCAGCAATTTGATTTGCCAGATCCGCGTTCTCCACTTCGCCCAGAAAAATGGCAGGCGCACCCGATGATTTGACAGCTTCCACAGCCGCGGCAATTTCCTGCGCCGATGCGCTCGCCTCGGAACTGAAACTCGGCAAAATCGTATCCACAACCTCAAAGCCGTATCGTTCTGCAAAATACCCCAGCGCTTCATGGTTGGTCACCAACAAACGCCGTTCGGCAGGGACGGAATTTACCTGCTCCACGATCCACGCATCCAAATCCTTGAGTTGGGAAATATAAGCATCGGCATTGGCCTTGTAAATCTCCGCGCCACCGGGATCAACTTCGATCAGCCCATCGCGAATATTTTCAACATAAGTGATGACGAGGTTCGGGTCCAGCCACATATGCGGATCACCCGCCTCATGCTCGGACCCTGCGCCTGATTCCGTTTCCCCGTCATTTTCCTCCATCTGACGTGGTTCCAGGCCCGTTGACGCTTTGATCACCAAATGTTCGCCACCGGCATTTTCCAGCAGGGATTCGATGAACTGCTCATACTCCATACCGTTGATAATCAACAAATTGCTTTCAGAAATTTTTGCCACATCTGACGGAGATGCCTGATAAGCGTGCGGGTCTATGCCAACAGGGAGCAGGGACTCCACCTGCACGCGGTCGCCAGCCACGTTTTGGGCAATGTCCGCCAGGAAGGTGGTGGAGGTGAGGACTCTCAAAGCGCCGTCACTGCTTTGAGGGGCAGACCCACAACCGGTTAAGAAAAGAGCCGCGAGAATTAAAATCACAAATATGGAATTGAAAATCTTTTTCATTTGGTATCCTTTTTAAATCCCCCACCTTTTGGTGAGGGCCAAATTTTGGAGTCAAACAGCTTGCTGTTTGAGATACAAGCAGCACCCACAGGGCAAGTGAGCTGCTTGATTCCAAATCAACGACAGTTCGCGCACAGGCCGAAAAGTTGCAGCCAGTGTTCGTTGATCTGGTAGCCCGTTTTGCGCGCGATGGAATTGATCAGCGGATTGAGATCATCGCCCTCGAAGAAAGCCGCCTGCCCGCAGTTTTGACAAAGCAAAAGGTGCTGGTGTCCCTGGCCCATCGAGATGAAAGCCTGGCATCCCATCGGCTGGTGCACGCGCTGGATGAGATGCAGTTCCTCGAGCTTTTCCAGCGTGCGGTAGACTGTCACCAATCCCAGCGCGCGATATTTTTTGCGCCCCAGGTCATACACCTCCAGCGGGGTGACTGCGCGCGTGGATTTCTCCACCGTCTCCACCACGGCGCGGCGCGCGGCGGTGACACGGTATCCGTTTTCATGCAATTGGGTGAGCCATAGTTCAGCGGACATAAACGCTCTTTTCGATATTGAAAATCATTATCATTAAGTATAAATGGAAAAATCCATGGGGTCAAGCAAATAGGTGACGGTCACTTGCGAAGTGACCGTCACCTGACCTTCTCACCACACCCACTGCGGGTTGAAGCCTTTTATCTCCAGGTCTGTGATTTCACCTGATTTAATTTCGATTACCTGCAAGCGGGACTCAAACGGGAAGGCATCCAGCAGGTACAAGTCATAAAGCAGATATTTTCCATCCGGAGACCAGTTCAAACTGCTGTGCAAAACATCGGGCGTATCGGTGATTGCACGAGCATCACTGCCATCAGCGCGGATCAGCCAGATCTGGTCGCCGCGTGGAATAGAAAGATCGCGCCGCACCACAGCAATATACTCCCCCGTCGGCGACCAGGCCGCGAGGACATTTTCCACACCCTCATTCGGATCCAAATTTACAAGAGCTTCCGACTCAAGGTCATATAAAAATAATTGCGTCACGAACTGTTCGTTTTTTATCACAACATCCCGCAGCAAAATGGATTCGCTGTCCGGCGACCACATCACCGCTGCGCCGAGAATGTTTTCGATCACCCGGCTTTTGCCGTCCGCAAGCCGATACAGCCTGATACCTTCAGGCGAAGCGTAACTCAACCACTCCCCGTTCGGAGACCAGCGCGGGTTCCCGCCCGGAATTTGTGATTCCTGAAACACAGGTTGGTCTTCACCTGTTGTAATGTCGATCCACCATAAAGTGGCAAAGCCGCTTGCATTGTTATTCAAACTCATGTGTTCATAGACCACGCGGCTCCCATCCGGCGACCAGACCATGCCCGAACAAACCGCATCCGCACAATCCGATAATTTCTTATCTGCCAAGCTGGCAAGGTCAACCAGCCAAATCTCGTTTTCAAGGTCATCGGTTTGAACGATGTACACCACACGGGTTTGGTCGGGTGAAACGGCATAGTCCACAATACTGTGGGTTGGCTGTGTGATCAAGCGTGATGTATTTTTTTGATAATCTGTGATGAACAACTGCTTGACTCGGTTTTCATCCTCAGCCAGATACAAAACCCGCGCCTCATTAATTGACCGTTGAGTTGGTGCGCCAAAATTGAGATTTTCCTTCGCTCGCACAGTTGCGCCCCACGTCAACCCCACGCCGAGCACCAGCACAATGGCCGCGCTGACAATTGGCAGGATGGGCGCGAGCCTGTCCAGCAAGCTAACCCGGTCAAACAGGCGGCGGCTGTTCACCATTAGCAAACCAATGACGATCAACACCACGGCCAGCCCGAGGCTGAAAGAAATGATCAACGCCAGCCCCAGCAAAATACGGTTGATGGCGATGGCAACCAGCAAAATGGCAATTGCATCCGGGCATGGGACGAGGCCGCCGCTAATGCCAAGGGCGATGAGCGAGCGCCAGGTGATGGTCTCCGGCACAGTATGCGAGTGCGTTTTTCCATCCCCATGGTGGTGGGAGTTTGCGGATGGTTTTTCTATTTTGATTTCGCCCGATATTTTTGGGCCAGTTGTTGAAGGGGTTAAAGAATATTTTCTTGCCTTGTTTCCGTCGCCGCTGGGGATGGCGGCTTGAGCTACCCTGCTCGTTTTTCGCCAGTCTAAAAATCTCTGCCACAATAAATAAAAGCCAAGGCCGACAATCAGAATACCCGAAAGAATTTCAAGCAGGGGAATGATCGTCGTCGGGAGAATATATTGCGAAGCCGCGAGCGTGATGATGCCAAGCAGAAAAACGGAGCCTGTGTGAGTCAAGGTGACGATGGAACCGAGGGTGATTGCATGTAATGTGGTACCGCGCGAGCCAACGAGATAGGCCGCCACGACGGTTTTGCCGTGCCCCGGTGTCAACGCATGGAGCGCGCCCAACGCCAGCGCAATCACCAGCGCGAACGCATAAAATGGAATCGAAAATTCCTTCTGGCGCACAAGGTCAAGCAGAATTTCCTGGGGAGTTCTTTGAGCCAGTTCAGGGACGACCTGCTCGGCGGTTTCGGTGACGACATCCTTCTCCTGTCCGAACGGCAGGGCGGGTGTGCCGCTGTCCCAGGCGGTGAGCAGGCTGGATGGGTCGGAAATCAGGCCGCGCTCCTGGATCATGTCAATGGCGAGGATATGGCTTTTCTGGGTTGGGAAGAGAAATGCGGTATTTTCCGCCGCAGTGAGATAAAACCAGTTGATGGATTTTTTTTGTTCCATCCCGTTTTCGAGGATCAAGCGATGGGTGTTGTCCGCATCCTGCGGCCACGCGGCGGACAGGTTGAAGGTGATGTATTCCTCGCCCGCCTGAAAACTTCGCAAGTCTGCGGGCAGTTGCACGGAATCGATCAGCAGGGGAAAAGGTTTATCGTCGAGCGTGGCAGTTATCAGCGCAGCGCGAGCGTTTCCCCAGGTTGCCGCTTCAGCCTGGCTGAGAGTCCCATCCCCATCCGAATCCATTTCATTCCATAAAAAATTCGTCAGCAACGGACCGGGTTTCACCACCCATTCAATTTGCAATCCGGCCTGCGCGATTGTGACATTAATGGTGTGCGCGTAAATGTCGGCGGGATGCGCCAACGCTTTCGTAAATGTTGCAAATGTAAGGATGGTAAAAAATAAAATGGAGAAAAGTTTTTTGCCTATTTTCATGGAAGCCAGTGCGGCATGAGGCCTTGTGTGAGGAGAAGCGGCTCGTTGAAACCCGGTTGCCATAAGCCGATCTCGGGGTTGAATGTGCTGCGCAGTTTAAATTGCTGGAAGATGAGTGCAGTGCCCCATGGATCCCATTGTGGGGAGTTGTACGAGTAATCTTTCTGGTCTGCAATGATGATACCTTCGAGCGTGCTGGGGTCGAAGAGCCAGAGAGTTTGTACGAGAGGATCATCCCCGCCGTGAAAGCTCAAAACAACATTATCCCCAAATGGCGACCAGGCGAGGGCATAGTACGAGTAATCGCGGTCATCTTTCGCGCCGATCAGTGTTTCGGATTTATTTATGGAAAGATCGGCGAGTTTTACCTGTGTACGCACGCCCTCTTCCGCCTGGTCGACATCTGTGAAAAGCATTTTGCTCGAGTCCGGTGACCAGGTAACAGGCCCGCCCGTGTTGGATGAAAAAATGGATTGCGTCTTTTCCCTCAAATCGAGCATGAAGATCTGGTCTGACAGACCATCGTAGGATGCGAGCTTGTTCGAGTTGGGCGCCCAGGATGGGTTGTACCCCAAAATTTCCTGGTCTTCATACACAGCGTTGTTCTGCCGGCTTTGCAGGTCCAGGATCCAAATGCGCGGGGATCCAAAGGGGAGTTCGGGGGAAGGACCGGCGAATTCGCGTGAATAGGCAATCCGCAAGCCGTCAGGCGAGATAGCCGGGGTGGTGCAGCGGTCACGCCCGCAATCCAGCAAAAGGAATGCGTCGCCTCCGGCGCGGGAGACGCGCCACAAGTCAACGCCGCCTTGTTCGTTGGCTACAGTAAAGATGATAAATTCGCCGATACGCGCCGCATCGAATGAAATGACTTTGACGCTTTCGTCAGTGAGGCGTTTTGGCGGATTTCCGTTCAAATCCACAGCCCAAATACTGCTGCTGGTCTCATCGGCCAACATATATGCTACTAAAGGTTCGCGCGTTTTAAATTCCCAGGTTTGGGCTTTTTTCACTTCGCGTCCTCTGGTTTCCACCTCTCCTTTTTCAAATTTCAATGTATAGGTGACGCCCAATTCAAAGGGACGGATGGGAACGAAGCGCATGGTGTAGGTATCCACCCATTCCAGATAGCCCTCGTGAATGGGATTCATGGAAACAAGCTCGGAGGCGAACCCCGGATTATAGGGTTCGGAAAATGTGAATGTTATGGTTTGATACGGAGCGACCAGGCCGTTTTCCGGCAGGTTCACACGGACCCGTACGCCCGCCTGCTCGCCCAGCAGAATGGTGAGGCTGACTAGGACAGACAGAATGGCAATCAGCCCGGTCGCGGCATTATCAAGAGAGAGGTTGAGGATTCCCGGCGCATCGGGTTTGGGCGCCTGTTTTTGAGAACGGGAACGTTGTTTGTGGGTCTTGGATGATTTCATGGGAAGAGATAGGGTTGCTCAGGAACAGGCACCGGCTGAACAGACTCCGCCACGATCATTGGTGCGGGCCTGTCCGAAAGCTGAATGGAATCAATGGTGCCTTTCACCAGCACCCAGGAATCCTGCTCGAGTGTGGCAGCATCATCCCATTCCACAGCCATCGCAATCGCAAACCCGTCCGCCGAACAGCAGGAAACCACAAAACGGCTGACGAAAAATTGATTTTCGCCCAGAACCTCATCGAAATAGACAAAACCGATCACCGACGCCTTCTGCCCGATAAATTGGGTTATATCATCCTCATAATTGAAAAGTTTGATCCAGTCCAAAACGGTGCGTTCTTCGGATTCCGTCGCGAAGATCTGCTGCGATGAATCCGCGCTGATAAGGGGGGAATTGGCATTAAATCCCTTGGTGGAAAACGCGGAAGAATCCAGCGGGCGGGCGGGGATGAGAACACCGATCAACAAGGGCACAAGCATGACCCATAAATTCAAAGAAGCAGGCGCGTGGTCGTGGTCGTGATCATGTTCATGATCGTGGCCTGCGTGTTCCTGCTCCTCCCGGCGCGAGCGTTTGATCTCGGTAAAAACGGTCTGCGCCAGCAGGGCAAGGAAGATGATTCCAAAAATCGTCAGCGGGATAAAGCGGCTGTTGATGTACCAGGTCAACTGTCCGTTGACGGCCTTGAAGACGAGGAAGACGCATATCCCCAACAGCAGCAAACCTTGAAAGGAACGATAAAGTCTGTGTGTCATACGAATGTTCCTATGGCAGTAAATAATTAAAGAGCAGCCCGGAAAGCAGGCTCATCATGAACGGAATGGCGACAATATAAAATACGGGACGTCTTTTGAAAACCTGCAAATACATCAGCACGCTTTTGATATCCACCATTGGCCCAAAGACAAGGAAGGAAAGCACCGAGCCAAAGCTGAACGTGCCCACAAACCCCAGCGCCACGAACGCATCCACTGTGGAGCAGATGGAAAGCAGAATCGCCAGCCCAAGCATAATCAACACCGAGAGCACGGGTCCGCTGCCAATGGTGAGCAACACCGATTGCGGAATGAACGTCTGGAGCGTCGCCGCCAGCAAAATGCCCATGATGAGATAACGGCCCATCTCGAAAAATTCATCCGCTGTAATCAACAGAGCTTTGCGAATCTTTTCGACGAAGGAATCATTAGACTCCGTCTGGGCATGATCGTGCTCGATGGAAAGGGTCAACGCTGGGCGCAATACATTCCCCGCCTCTTTCTCGACCGAGAAAATGATCCCGGTTACAACAGCAATTGCCAGGCTGAGACCGACTCGCAAAAAGAGCATTTGTCCCCATCCAAAAGCCGCCGCCGTACTCAAAATGACAATCGGGTTCAAGACAGGTGCAGCCAGCAAAAAGGAGATACCCGCTGAAAGCGGAAGTCCCTTGTGGAACAACCTGCGGACCAACGGCACAACTCCGCACTCACACACAGGGAAGACCATGCCCATAAATGCGCCGCTCACCGCCGCCGCCACGGGACGTTTCGAAATCCACCTGCCCATCTGGTCGCGGTCGAGGAATACTTCCACGAGACCAGAGGCAAGCGTCCCGAGCAAAAGATACGGAACCGCCTCCACAAAGATGCCGAGGAAGACAGTGGAAAAGACATTCAAGCGCCCCCCCAGCCAGGTGAAAAATCCCGCAGGGGTCATGCTGATCGAGACGATAAGCAAAATCCCAATGGCGGTGGCAAGTATTAAATTTCGAGGCAGATGTTTGGAGGAAGTAGCGGTTTCCATGGAAGGATTATACCCACGAAAAGGGTGAGATTGGATTAAAATTCACCTTACAAATACTATATTACCGAAAAACTTTAACGCAAAAACGCGAGGACGCAAAGCATCTATTCACTTTGCGTCTTCGCGTTAGAAATCTATAAAACGGGAGATTGCTTCGCTCGCTGAGGGACGCTCGCTCGCAATGACATAACATTTACTACTGCGGTGCGCCTTCGATGGGGTAGCCTCTCGCGTACCATTCCTTCAGGCCGCCAGTCATGCTGGTGGCGTTGTAGCCTGCGGAGAGCAAAATATCCCGCCCCTGCTGACTGCGGTTGCCCGAACGGCATACCACCAAAATCTCCTGATCCTTCGGTACTTCACTGAGACGCGCCTGCAACTGATCCAGCGGAATCAGGGTGGTGTTCGGCGCGTGGTACTCGTCCCATTCCTCCTGGGTGCGGACATCCACCACGAACGCGCCGCTCTGGTACATTTCATAAGCTTCATCCACGCTCACGTCGCGCGCCAGGGCAGTGGTGGCCCCGCCTCCACCTGACGAGGCGATCAAATAAATAATGAAAGCGACAAACAGGAGCATCGCCACTTGTACAGCAGGGCGGCGTAAAAAAGCGGAAAATTCACTGCGGGTGTTGAGACTGCTTCTTCTGGCATTTTTTCTTCGAGACATTCTATCCTCACATGGTTTTGATTTTTTTACTTGGACGCAAAGGTGTGAAGTATTCTTACGAAGATGTCCTAAATAAGAGACGGTGGATTTCCATCAAAACGACTTTACCGCAGTATCAAGATCGGTGTGGATTTCAAAGAACTGTTTCAAGCCCACCACGTCCAACACCTGCTCCACCGCAGGTTGTGGACTGAGCAATTTCACATGCGCGCGTACCGAACCATCCCGCTCCTGGTTGATCGCGCTGAAGGAAGGCCTGCCCCCGCCCTTTGCGCTCACGGACTGGCCCGAGAATATCTTCACCACCATATGCAGAGACATCAACCCCGCGCTGCTCACGTAGGGGACTTTGCTCAAGTCGATCAGCAGGTCGCGCACGCCTTCATCATAGATTTCCTGCGCGCGGTTAATCACATCCATGTAGGTGGATGCGTCAATGTCACCCGCCAACTCCATCACCGTCACAAGGACGCGGCCCCCATGTTTGGAAAAAGAGATTTGCATGATGTTCTCCTTACCTGAAATTAAATTCCTCAAAGTGGATGCTTTCCGCTGGAACGCCGGCATCCATGAATTTCTTTTCAAAAGCCTGCACCATCGGGAGCGGACCGCACATGTACACGTGATATCCGCGAAGAGCCTGCCCTGAGCCTGTCGAAGGGTCGCCGCCCGCGTTTTGGATAATATCGTCCACAGTCAAGGAACCGTGCACAGCGGAAAAACGGATATAAGGCTTAAGGCGCGGATACTTTTTTACAATATCTTCGATCTCATTCACAAAAACAGCCTCTTCTTGGTGGCGCACCGTGTAATAAAAATCCACATGATGGCTTAGATCATCTTTGAGGTCCCGCAGGAACGAGAGAAAGGGAGTGACGCCGATGCCGCCCGCCACCCAAATCTGTTTTGGGCCGCCGGTCTTGTAATCGAACATCCCATACGCGCCTTCGATCACGGCTTCTGTGCCTGTCTTCAAATTCGCGAACAAATGGCGCGTGAAATCACCGCTGGCTTTGACGGTGACGCGCAGCACATCCTCATGCGGCGCGCTGGAAATGGTAAAGGGATGCGCTTCGTTCAATCCCTTTTCGAGAAAACGCACGAACAAAAACTGTCCCGCGCGCTGTCTTTGAATCGAATGATTCTTCGCGCGCAGCACCACCTCGGTTGTAGAATTATTCGGGTGGTTCACGGCTTCCACAGTGTAGGGCACATATTTTTTAAAGAAGCGGCCAAAGACTTCCGTGTACAAATAGGAGCCGATGCCGAGGAAGACAAAGATCTGGTTCCAGTTGATGGCGATCTTTGTGGTGGGCGCATCGACCGTGATGGAATGCAGGTAACCAAGGATGAAAAACAGCCCGATGTAGCGGTGCAGTTTCTTCCAGCCTTCGTATCCCTGCCCCGTCAGCTTGTTCAAAAATGGGACGCGCGGCGCGAGCGTGGGAAGCACAATGGCGATGATCCCCAAAAAGGCGATCATCGCCAGGTAATTCCCAAGGCGCAAATTCCCAATCGAAATGGGGACGGTCAGCAAATGCACGAACATCAGCAGGAACGCGCTGGTGGATGTGCGGCGATGCGTCATATACATCTTATCCAGGCCGCCGAAGAAAGGCTCAGCCCATTTGGGCCGCGTGGAAAGGAATAAAGAAAAAGACATCAGCACGAGCGTCATCGAGCCGAGCGTCATGCCAAAATAATAACGCGCATAATTCTCCACGCCTTCGCGTGACGGCGGAAAGACGAACCAGATCACCATGGTTAAGAAGACAAGAATAAAAAAGGTCAGGTTGCCCAAATTTTGTTTCATTTTTAAAACCTCGTTAATAATGGAATTGCTCGGCCCCTGCAAATTAGACCCTAAAGGTTTTTTCGTCAAAACAAATCTGCCATTTGCAAAAAAGTTCTCTGAAAAGTCGGCTCTAATTACAAAGGAAACCTTTAGGGTCTTTGCCTGAGTGGTAAATTAATAAGAATCAACAGCGATGCAGTGGACTGCATCGCTGTTGATGAACACACGGTTAAAACGATTCGATTGCTTTTTGCTTGTCGGTGAAGATTTCAAAGAAGGTCGAAAAGCCGACCATATCCAGCACGCTGACAACTTCCGGGCGCGGGTTGAGCAGTTTGATATTCTTCTGCACTCCGCCGTCGCGCGCGCGGTCCATGGATTTGAGCGCCGACCAGCCTTGTTCGGGATCTGGCATTTTTTCGCCGCGCAGGAGCATCGCAACCGTATGCAAAGAGACCAGCCCGGCGCTGGAGATATAGGTCAATTCGCCCATATCCAGAATGATGTTCTTCGCCCCGCCGCCGATCACCTCCTGCGCCTTCATAATCAGGCCCTGATACGACTGGCCGTCCAACTGGCCCGCAATTTGCAGAGTGGTGATATTCCCCTGTTCCTGTAACACAGTGATTTGCATGGCATACTCCTTCTGTAGAGTGATACGCAATTATAAACCCGCTTTTCGTTCCAGCCTCTCCAGGCGATGATCAATTTCACCCAACCAGTGTTTGCGGATGTAGGCGGGCAAGTCTGCCTTTTCAACTTCCGCCCGCGCCGATTTCGCCCATTGGATGGACTTTGCCACGTCGCGCAATTTATGCTCGTAATATTTCGCCAGCTCGATATGGGCATAGATGTGACCTTTCGCAGCCGCGTCCTCCCACAAACGAATGGCCTGATCCATATCCCCGCGCTTCTTTTGCAGGATGGACAAACGCTTCACGGCCACGCCGAAATCTGCTTCTGTTAACTCGAGCATAAGCCCACGCTCGAACAGACGGGCGGCTTCATCCCAATGGCCAAGGTCTTCAAATAGTTTACCGAGCGCAATGAAATCGAGTCCGTGCTCCACGCGGCCATTGTACGGGTCGGCCAATAATTCGCTGACGTGACCCAGCAACGCCGCCATCGCCACCACGTCCATGGCGTTGTGGTAAAACACCCCTCCCAGCGGACGCGCATCCCCCGTGCGGAGATAATCGAAATACAGCCAGGGGATTTCATAGCCCGGCACTTCCTCGGATGCGCGCGTGAAACCAAGCACATGCTCTTCGAGATATTTTAAAGCCCGCGAGGGGAGCCTATCACGCCACAGCCGCCTTGCAAGCGGAAGCAGGTCAAGGTGGGCATAGCCTTTGAATGGGGCGGGAATTCTGTGTAACGAGTAACGCGTGACGAGGAGTGGGGCATCGAAGGATTTGCCGTTGAAGGTAACCAATCCCTCACAGGGTGCAAGGAAGTTGATCAACGCTTCAAGCATGGCGGGCTCTTCAGACGGGTCGCGCAGGAAGAATTGCTGTAAAACAAATTTATCGTCCACAAAACGGGCCGCGCCAACGAGAAAAGCATATGTTCCTGTGCCGCCGGAGACACCGGAGGTTTCAGTATCCAGAAATGCAAATTTGGAGATCGGGAGACTGGAGATGCGCGAGTCGTTAGCCCATTGAGAAATTAAAGAAAGAGGGAATTCAGAATAGGGAGAGATGTTTCCGTGCAGGTAATCTTTGTCAAAGACCTGTTCAGTGACAAAGGCTTCGCCACGGGGGGTGGGCAGAAATGTCCCAGCCACGACAGAGTCAATCGTGTGGCGATCAGGTGCGGGCGGACGCGACGCGGGAAGCTCACTTCCTATCTTCACGCCGAGGGATTTCAGTTTGTCTGCAAGCGATGACATGCGGTCTATTTTATCCCCAAATATCTTTCATACCGAAGACCCTAAAGGTTTCGGAAACCTTTAGGGTCTCACCTGATTAAAGATTATTCGCATCCTTGTTGCTGATGGGTTTGGCAATGATGAAGAGCCTGCCCCAACTGAGGTTGCCGTCTTTTTCGATGCAGGTTTGCAGGGTGAGATGATAGTCGCCGCGATAGACTTTGTTGAAGAGCTCCAGGGCGCTAAGCAATTTTTCTTCATCAGTGGCGAGGTCTTTGAAATGGCTGTAGGGGCTGAGCGGGTCGGTGGCTTTGTATTGCTGGATGTTATCCACTACAAAACCCTGAGTGTGTCCATCGCCGTAGATGAGGATGATGGTGTCGCCCGCATTCAGTTGTGAAAAAGTCGCGCCTGCGAGATCGTTGTGGGCGAGCAGGCCGACGTTCCCCACTTCCGTGGCGATGCTGAATTGCGTCACAACCGAATCTACACTGGAGACGTAGCCAGGGTCGCCATAGGGCTGTTGGACAATGGGAAATGCGATTTTTCCTTCCACGTAAATACCGCGCAGGGCGACGGGGTCGCCATCCTTAACGCTTTCAATAAATGAGGGCAGGCTGGGAACCGCATTGTCAGATTCCATTGCAAGCGCCGGCGCTGGGAGAATAAGCGCACATGCAAGGACAAGCAGCAATGCCGTTGAAAATATTCGGTTTTGCGATTGTGTAAGTTGAACTTTGGATGCCATGAGAAAACTCCTTCTTCAGAGCATCCAGATTCTTTTGCGCTTCGGTTGTGTGGGACGGGGGTGGGAATCACGGAGGCTCGTCTTCGGTGACCTGGCAGTCATGGCCGCGTGAATGCGGCTTTAGACCCATAGCTTTGCGTCCCTGCCTTTCGACAGGTTTGCCATTATCGGAACGATCCACAATTGATATTAAGGTTCAAAACAAAACGGACCTGACTGTTAAAAAGCCAGGTCCGCGAAGGGATGAAAAAAAATGAAATGAAGTCTTCGGCGGCCTGGCGATCATGGTTGTGTGGTCACAACGTTAGACCCGTGGCTTTGCGTCGCCGTCTTTCGACGGGTTTGCTATTATCGGATTTGTTTCTGTCCCAAGTGTAGCACAGGGCTGGGGTTTTGCAGTTTTCATTTTCGTTTTTTTGCTTTTCAATTTCGTAATGAAAGCAAATCGTCTCCTTTTTTATTGAATTGTTTTTGGCTGAGATTTTTAACGCAAAGGCGCAGAGTCGCAAAGGAGAAAATTAACTTCTCTACCGTACATGCAAACCCTAAAGGTCTCCTTTTCCCTCACAGATTCCCGTCCAGCCGAAAAGACCTTTAGGGTTTCTTTGTGAGGAAAATGTACGGTAGCAAAAAATAACAAGCGTAGCGTCTTTTCGTTAATCTTGCGAGAGTTTTACAAAACGGCGCTTTGGATGAACAGAGTTTTTTCCGTTATACTCACTGACATGCAAAAACAGTTTGTGGAGACAAATGGCATAAAGCTGCACGTACTGACCGACGGACCTGAAAACGGAACGTCGGTCGTTTTGTTGCATGGGTTCCCGGAGTTTCATTACGGCTGGCGGAAGCAGATCCCGGCGCTGGTGGAGGCGGGCTTTCACGTCATTGTGCCGGACCAGCGC
>JACPVB010000209.1 GCA_016191985.1 Chloroflexota bacterium
TAATTGCGAAACGAACCAAAAGCCGAGGAATATCAAGGCGGGAATTTCTATGATCGTAAAAATAAAAAAGATGGGAACCAGGCTTGCGATCCGCGCGCGGGGGAAGAGAATGAGATACGCGCCCAGCACACCGGCAATTGCGCCGCTTGCTCCGATCACCGGAGTGGAGCTGGCAGGGGAAAGATAGGTCTGCAATAAAGCGGCAGCGACGCCGCTCAACAAATAAAAGATGAGGTAGCTGCCGCCGCCCATGCGGTCTTCGATATTATCCCCAAAGATGGCAAGGATCCACATGTTGCTTAGAATGTGGAACCAGCCGCCGTGCAGGAACATGCTGGAGAGGATCGTGGGCCATGCCTCAGCGGGGTTGGATGCGAATTGAGACGGGACCAGCCCCCAGGTCTGAATGAAGCGAAAGAGTCCTTCATCGCCCAGGTTTAATTCGTAGTAAAACGCCACCCCATTTAAGAGGATCAACATCCAGTTGACGATTGGGAATCTGCGCGAGCGCAGGGTATCATACAGGGGGAACATCTAATTTGTCTTCGGTCTTCTCGTTATTTCTAAGATTCATTAATTGATGATAAATTCCTGAAAGCGTCTGGCCTTCCCGCATGAGGCCTATACCTCCAATTACACCGCTATTTAGGTAATTATACAAGCGGGCCGTTAGGGCTACTGCCAGAGACGTCGATTGATCTTTTGTAAAAATGAACAAAGCGCCGCTTATTGCGCCTTCGAAGGTACCCACCCCTCCAGGCAGGGCAGGGACAGCCCCACCAAAGGCCGCCGCACCGAGGACGAAGAATATCCAATAGGGCTGCGCCTGGGGAAAGAATGCGCGCGTGATCAGGAAATAAGACACGAGTGCCAGGGACCAGTTGAGTGTCATCCAGAACATAAAGCGCAGGAAAAGCCAGCCGTCGGTGAGCACGCCAAGGCCGCTTAGAAATGATTCAAGGAAACTGCCGCCGAATTTCTGTACGGCGGGCCAGCGTTGGCTGAATTTGTGAAAGACATCCAACGCCCATTGGCGGTTGCGCGCCAGCACATACATCATGACAATTCCGAAGAGCATCAGGCCGCCGATGATATAACCGATCTTCTCGGAACCCTGGGTGTCGGATACATAGGTCAGGCCGATGATTAAAAATGCGGCAGAAAACACCAGGTCCACAACGCGCTCGATGACGATGGTCGGCAATATCTCACTGAAGGCCATTCCTGATTTTCGGCCCAGGAGAAATGCACGCCCAATCTCTCCCAGACGAAACGGAAGAAATGCGTTTAGCAAATATCCTTCGCCTTCAGCAAACAATACATCCATGTATTTCGGCTTGTCGCGCAGCAAGGTCTGCCATACTTTGGCGCGATTAGCGATCCAAACAAAGGATAAAACCGCAGAGCCAGCCAAAAGACGGTAATCTGCCGCGCGGATGGCATTCCACATGGTTTGAAAATCGACGAAATATAAAATAGCGGCGATCAGCGCAATACTGATCAACGCACCGGGGAGCCAGCGTTTGGAATCTCTGAAAAATTGGGACATTTTGATTTACGATTTACGATTTTTGATTTACGATTTTTGATTGACGATTTGCGATTCACAATATTTCGACAAGCTCAATACAAGTTTTTGATTGGCGATTAGCAACTCACTGACCACTGATCACTGGTTACTGATAACTGCCCCTGCCCACTATTCATCATCTAACTTCAACACAGCCATAAACGCCTCTTGCGGGATTTCGACGTTCCCGACCATCTTCAAGCGTTTCTTGCCGCGTTTTTGTTTTTCGAGCAATTTCTTCTTGCGCGAAATATCGCCGCCATAACATTTGGCGAGCACATCCTTGCGCGTGGCTTTGACATTGGCGCGGCTGATGATGCGTCCACCGGAGGCGGCTTGCACGGCCACATCGTACAACTGACGCGGAATCAAATCCTTGAGTTTAGTGATGAGCCGCTGGCCTTTGTGGTACGCATCCTTCTCGTGGACAATGGCCGCGAGCGCGTCCACCGGCTCGCCGTTGACGAGGATTTCCAGCTTCTGCAATTTATCGGCGCGGTATTCGAGGAATTGATAATCGAGCGAGGCGTAGCCCTTGGTGCGGGATTTCAAATGATCGAAGAAATCCACGATAATTTCGGAAAGCGGAATTTCAAAATCCAATTGAACGCGATGGGGCGCGGGGTATTCCTGTTGTTTGAAGATGCCGCGACGCTTTGTCACCAAATCCATAATGGGGCCGTAATAATCGGTGGGCGTGATGATCTCGATATTCATCCACGGTTCGCGCACTTCAATGGTCTTGCTTGGGTCGGGGAGTTCGGCGGGGGAATCCACTTTCACCACTTCTTCGCCAATCATCAACACTTCGTATTCCACAGAAGGCGCGGTGAACAAAACATCCAAAAGATATTCGCGTTCGATGCGTTCCTGAATGATCTCCATGTGAAACAAGCCGAGAAAACCAGCGCGGAAGCCAAAGCCCAGGGCCTGTGAAGTCTCCGGTTGGAAACTCAACGAAGCATCGTTGAGCTGCAATTTCTCAAGCGACTCGCGCAGGGTGGTGTAATCGTCCGCTTCGACGGGATAAATACCCGCGAAGACCATCGGCTTGGGTGTGAAATATCCGGGCAGGGGTTCTGCCGCGGGCGCAGAGGCAAGCGTCATCGTGTCACCGACGCGGCACTCATGTACGGTCTTGAAGCCCGTGGCAATGTATCCAACTTCGCCGGAGCCGAGCGCTTCCACCGGCTGCATCCCCGGCACAAAGATGCCAATTTCAACCGGACGCAAATCCAACTTCGTTGCCAACATGCGCAGCAGGTCAGTGGATTTGATCTTGCCTTCCATGATACGCACGTATGCGATCACGCCTTTATATGAATCATAATGCGCATCAAAGATCAGCGCGCGCACGAGTTCGTTGTCCGCATCTTTTGGAGGAGGCACACGCTGGACAACTGCTTCGAGGATTTGATCCACATTGATGCCTTCCTTTGCGGAGACGCGCAGAACCGCATCGGGATCGACCCCGAGCAGGGAGCCTACATCTTCAGCCACTTCGTCGGGACGGGCGGAGGGGAGGTCAATTTTGTTGATAACAGGAACAATTGTCAGGTCGGCATCGAGCGCCTGATAGAGATTCGCCAATGTCTGGGCTTCGATGCCTTGAGTCGCATCCACCACTAAGATTGCGCCTTCGCAGGCTTTCAACGCGCGGCTGACTTCATAGCCGAAGTCCACGTGGCCGGGGGTGTCAATGAGGTTAAGTTCATAGCGCTGGTTGTCCTTGGCATTGTAGAACATGCGGACAGCCGAAGCCTTGATGGTGACGCCTTTTTCGCGTTCAAGGTCCATGCTATCGAGGGCTTGTTCGGTCATGTCACGCTCGGAGATGGCGCCTGTTAATTGAAGCAGGCGGTCTGCGAGCGTGGATTTGCCATGGTCAACATGGGCGATGATGCAGAAGTTACGGATATGGTCGGTCATATGCGTGCGAGAGTATAACGCATTTTTAACCACGAAGAACACGAAGGAGCACAAAGGTCTTATCTTGTAGGGGCACAGCGGAACTTTTCAAGATTTTGACGAGAGATCGTTCCGCTGTGCCCAACATAAAATAATTCTCGTAATGGCACAGCGGAATCTTTCAAGATTTTGACGAGGGATCGTCTCGCTGTGCCCCTACATCGCCATAGTCCCCATCTTCGGTGGGGAGTAAAATATAGCAACCCTGATGGGGCAAATCCGTATTTATTGATTGTGCGCAATTTAGCGCACAAAGGAGAAAAAATGACTTTGCTGTCTTTTGTAATTGGTGCAGGAGTTGTGCTTGGCGGGATCCTTATCCTGATCCTGCTATCCGGTATTCGGTTCATCCCCAACAACCGTATCGGCATTATTGAAAAGCGATTCAGCGGGAAGGGTTCGGTGAAATCGGGCCTGATCGCTTTGAACGGGGAGGCGGGTTATCAGCCGCGCATTTTGCGTGGTGGTCTACATTACTTGATGCCCATTCAGTATGTTGTCCACACTATGCCGTTGGTGACCATTTCCCAGGGCAAGGTCGGCTATGTCTTCGCCCGTGACGGCAAGCAATTGGACCCTGCCCAGGTGCTGGCCTCGAACGCCACCGTGACGGACTTTCAAGATGTGGAAGGCTTTCTAAAGAACGGTGGACAGCGCGGTCCGCAGCGCCGTATTTTGCGTGAAGGTACTTATGCCTTCAACCTGGTGCAATTCATTGTCATTACCGAAGAGCGTATTTACACCCTGCCCCTAAGCAAGGAAGAAGGGGAGACCATCCGCGGCATGGCGGAAGTGATCGCGCAGCGCGGCGGA
>JACPVB010000210.1 GCA_016191985.1 Chloroflexota bacterium
AAAATAGTCTCGCAAAGGCTCCCAGGAGCGTGATATATTCTGCGTGCAGGGTCGGCATTGGCTACCTCTTGGTCGAGCGTTTGCCTTAGCTTACCCTGCTTTTTTGTTAATGTCCAAATGGATAAAGTCTAGCTGAGAAAGTATCTGAAACGTAGAGACACAGCGAGTCGATTCATGGTTTTGACGATAAACCGTTTCGCTGTGTCCCTACAAATTCATATCGAAGGCTGAATTTTCAGACAGTCTCTTAAGCGCCGAGAGTTGGCGCGGGAAGGAAATAATAAGATATGTCACTTGCCGCTGCTCTTCCGCTCCCCGTTACCATCAAACTAACCCCCTGGCAGCAATGGCACAACTTTGCCGAGCCGCGCGATATGCACGACTGGCTGCGCAGAACTCATGGCGACCTGGCTGCGATCCACTTTCAGGGGCGCGACCACATCCTAGTGATGACGCCCGAATCGGCGCGCGAAGTTTTCACCCACGACCCCGACATGTACGACGCCTTCTGGAAAGAATCCTTCGCGGGCATGAACGGCCAGGATTCACTCTGGGTGTTGATCGGCGAACGCCACCGCAAGGAGCGCCTGCTCTTCTCGCCCGCCGTCCACGCCAACCATTACCGCAGCTATGGCGAGACCATCCGCAAGATCGCCCGCGCCCGCTTCGACAAGTGGCAGCCGGGCCAGACGCTCAAGGCCATAGATACGACCATGATGATTTCTCTGGATGTAATCATGAGCCTGGTCTTCGGCGTGGACCCTTCGACTGGCTTAGGGCAAGGGGCGGTTATGGAAGAGGGGCGCAAGCTCGTCCATACGCTGACGCACACCGCCCACCCGCTGATCGTCTTCTACCCCAAGCTGCAGCGTCCTTGGTTCCCGCTGTGGTGGCGGTATGTCAACGCCAAGAAAAATCTCTACGCCTGGATGGGAAAGTTGCTGGCCCACCGCCGCGCAAACCACATTGAAGTGGGCGACGTGATGGGTGTGCTGATGAAGGCCACCGACGAGCAAGGCAATCCAGTCAGCGACGAACACATTTGCAACGAACTGCTCTCGGTACTGACCGCCGGGCAAATGACCACTGCCGTTGCCCTGGCTTGGTCGCTCTACGAGTTGGGGCGCCACCCTGAAGTGGTTGCCAAACTACGGGCCGAACTGGAAGCTATCGGTCCTAACCCCGACCCGGGCCTGCTTCTGACCTCCCTACCCTACCTCGACGCTGTCTGCAAGGAAACCATCCGCTTGCACCCCATCCTTGCAGAATGCGCGCGCATCCCCATGGAACCGCTGCAGATCGGCGGGCGCGCCGTCCAGCCGGGGCAGGCGCTGGTAGTCTCCATCGTCAGCATCCATCATGACCCAAATACCTATCCTGAACCGGATACCTTCCGCCCCGAAAGATTCCTCGAAAGAAAATATAGTATTTACGAATTCCTGCCTTTTGGAGGCGGCCATCGTCGTTGTATGGGAGCGGGACTGGCTGAATATTCCATTCGCATTGCCCTGGCAGAAGCTGCCCTGCACTGGGATTTCGAAACTGCCAAAACAGATTATGATATCCGCCACGACCTTGCCATGGGACCAAAATATGGAGTCCCTCTGCTCATTAACAGAAGACGAATCCCAGCCAGCATTACGAATTCCACCGTGATAGGTGTAGAGAAAGTGTAGTCACATGTCAGTCGCAACTTCCAGTTCAAGGGCTATTTCGCTCAACCTATTGCAACAATTACGATACTATAACGAGCCGATGACGATGGGCGGCTGGATTCGCGAGCATTACGGAGATTTTGTCCCTGTCCGTTTTCAAGGACACGAATACATCGGCATTGCCACGGCGGAAGGCGCGCGGCAGATTTTTGCAAACGACCCGGCAAACTACGATGCCTTCTTCAAAGAAGGCTTTACCAGCATCGCCGGCCCAGCCTCCCTTTGGGTGTTGGCAGGCGCAGTGCACCGGCGTGAGCGCAAACTGTTTGCACCAGCAGTACATGCCACCCACGTTCGTGAACACGGAAACACAGTTCTTGAGATTACCCGTCTTCATCTTGCTAAATGGCAGCCCGGCCAAACGGTAAAATCCATTGACACCACCATGGCCATTTCGCGGGATGTGATCATGCGGCTTGTCTTTGGCATCGAAGAAGATAAATTGATGGAGGAAGGCCAGGAAATCCTGGATGAACTCAGAATTTCGCTAAATCCGTTGATTACGTTTATCCCTGCATTACAGAAGCGCTGGTACCCACCCTGGCGGCGCTTTTCTCGCGCCAAGGAGCGCTTTACAGAATGGGTGAATCGGGTACTGGCAGCGCGCCGTGCGCTGAATGTAGACTCAGGCGATGTGGTAAGCATCATGTTGGCAACCCGTTATGAAGATGGCAGCCCCATGCAAGATGACGAAATCCGCGATGAACTGATGACGATCATGCAAGGCGGGCATGAAACCACGGCCACAGTCCTGGCTTGGGCCTTATATGAACTGGGGCGGCACCCGGAAGTGTTGGCAAAACTACGGGCCGAACTGGAAGATAGCGGGTCAGACTTGAATCCCAACCTGGTTGTAAAATTACCTTATCTCTCCGCTGTGTGTGATGAAACCGTGCGACTTCACCCGATTCTGGCTGAATGCGCCCGTGTGCCATTGATACCCATGGAAATATTGGGACATAAAGTTCTCCCCGGCCAGGCACTGGTGATCTCCATCGTTTCGATCCATCACGATCCTGATCTTTATCCTGAACCGGACAAGTTCATTCCAGAACGCTTTATTGAGCGAACTTATAATCGGTATGAGTTTTTGCCTTTTGGCGGCGCCCATCGGCGCTGTTTGGGCGCGGCGCTCTCGGAGTACGAAACACGGATTGCACTGGCCGAATTGGTACTGCACTGGGAGTTTCAACCGGTAGTCATCGAACGCGATACGAGGCACGATGTTGCCATGGGACCCAAATATGGTGTCCCTTTGCGCATCCTGGCGCGAAGAGACCCAAAATGGGCTGCATCTGCTACTAACGAATAGAAATCTGGAATAATATTCCTATCGGTACAGAATGGTTTACACGATATGTCCCTCGCATTAACTCATCAAAAGGTGGTTCCTCTCAGCCCTTGGCAGCAATGGCGGTATTTCAGCGAGCCAATGGGGATGAGCGAATGGATCCGAAAGCGATACGGAAATTTTGTCCCCGTTCATTTTCAGGGGAAGGAATATGTGGCAATCGTAACGGCAGAAGGCGCGCGGCAGGTCTTCTCGGCGGACCCGAACGGTTATGAAGTGTTTTGGAAGGAATCATTCGCCGGGCTGATGGGTGATGAATCGGTCTGGGTGCAGATCGGGAAAAAACATCGCATCGAACGTCAGCTATTTGCACCGGCCGTCCATGCCAATCATTTCCGTCCGCATGGGGAAACGATTCGCGGGATTGCGCGCGCGCATCTTAAATCTTCGTGGACGCCTGGTCAAAACATCCGCGCCATTGATACCACCCTGGCAATTTCCCTGGACATCATTATGAGATTGGTGTTTGGAGCGGAGAGTGCCGATGTGATGCGCGAGGGGCATAGACTGCTTAACGCATCCACCAGCCTCATCCACCCGTTGATCGTATTTTTCCCCGCGTTTCAACGCTCCTGGAATCCGGTGTGGAGACGCTACGCCAAAGCCAGGGATGAGATGTATGAATGGGTCGACCGGCTTCTAGTTGAGAGGCGTACTCGCGTAGAAAGAACCGGGGACGTCCTGGATATGTTGATGAATACCCGCGACGAAAATGGAGATCCTGTCGACAACGATTACATTCATACGGAATTAAATTCGATCCTATCCGCCGGGCATGAGACCACCGGCACAGCCCTGGCATGGACCCTCTATGAGCTGGGCCATCACCCGGAGGTAATGGCGAAGCTGCGAGTTGAACTTGAAAGTTTCGGTTCAGAGCCCGACCCAGAGCGGATACTGACCCTGCCTTACCTCAACGCGGTTTGCAATGAAACCATACGATTGCATCCAATTTTGGCGGAATGCGCGCGTGTGCCCATGCAGTCCATGGAAATCCTTGGGCGAACCATCCCGGCAGGACAGGCACTCGTCGTCTCAATTGCGGGCATCCACCATGATTCCACCCTCTACCCAGAGCCTGGCAAATTTATCCCGGAACGTTTCCTTGAAAGAAAATATAATGCTTATGAGTTCCTGCCCTTTGGCGGGGGACATCGCCGCTGCATGGGAGCGGGTCTGGCGCAATATTCCATGCGAATTGCCATAGCCCAAATGGCGCTTTATTGGGATTTTGAAACAGCAGGCATAGATCAGGATGTAAGGTGTAACATCGCCATGGGACCCAAGCATGGAGTTCGGTTGCACATCAAAGCAAGAAGAAATCCAAACTGGAGTAAGCATCGCTTGTCTCATAATTAGAAGAAAATTCAATCTTCTGCATACTAAAATTATGCGATAGGCTTTAATCTAAAATCCGAGGAGAATCGCACATTGAGCATCTTAGCCAACAAAAACATTTTTGTTACGGGTGGGAGTCGAGGGATCGGGAAGGCCATTGTCCGAACAGCGATGGAAGAAGGCGCGAACATTGCCTTCACCTATCTTAATAGCGAAGAAGAGGCGCTGGCGTTTGCAGAGGAAATGTCCTCAAGGTATCCGTCTCAGCGCTGCCTGGCACGGCGGTGTGACGTGACCGATACGGAGGCCATGGAAAAAACGATCAAGGAATTGATTACAGATTTCAAGCAAATTGACGGATTGGTCAACAATGCCGGGATCACACGTGACATGGTGCTGGCGCGCATGAGCCGCGAGCAGTGGGACAGCGTCATCAACACCAACCTCGGAAGCATGTTCAACGCCACCAAACCACTGGTACTTCAAATGGTCAAACAGCGAACCGGGTCCATTGTCAATATCTCCTCCGTCGCCGGGGTGTACGGAAACAGTGGGCAATCCAACTACGCGGCGGCAAAAGCGGGGATGATCGGATTCACCAAAGCTCTGTCTGCCGAGGTCGCCCCCTACAATATTCGCGTAAACGCAGTAGCGCCGGGATACATCCAGACCGACATGATCGGCGTGCTCGACCACGATACCTTGAATTACATGCGAGACCGCATCAACATGCGCCGGTTGGGAACTGTTGACGATGTTGCTCCCCTGGTATGTTTTCTGATTTCGGACAAATCCCTATACATCACCGCGCAGGTGGTTCAAGTGGACGGGGGTATCACACTTTAGCAGGGCTGCATCCACACGGTTTTAATGAGGTGAAGAAATGTTCCATAAAACCGAATTCGATATAGTCATTTGTGGTGGTGGGCTGGCAGGTCTTGCTTTGGCGCGGCAATTAAAGCTTGAACTTCCGAGTCTTTCCGTTGCCGTGATTGACAGGCTTAGCCGCCCCCTTCCGGAAGCCGCTTTCAAGGTGGGTGAATCTTCCATCGAACTTGGGACGTTCTATTACGGCCAAATCTTGAAACTGGATTCATACTTTCGAGAACGCCATCTCTTCAAGCTGGGTTTGCGCTTTTTTATGGGGAAATCACAGGAACCAATTGAAGAGCGTCCGGAAACGGGCACGGTCTTGTTCCCGCTTGTACCGTCATACCAAATAGACCGCGGCAGGCTGGAAAATGATTTGAGGGGCATCGTCGAGGAAATGGGTGTGGTGCTTTTTGAAGGCACGCTTGTGGAAGATATCGAGTTGGCAAACGCCGATGAAAAACACATAGTCAAATGCCGTCGAAAAGACGATAACACGGGTTTCCAATTGACCAGTCGATGGGCAGTTGATGCAATGGGACGGCGGCGATTCCTTCAAACCAAATTAGGACTGAAACGCAAACATGGTCACATCGCCAGCGCCGCCTGGTGGCGATACAAAGGCCGTGTGGATGTGGAAGACCTGGCCGTCGGGAAAGATGCGCAAAAGTGGCGTTCAAATAGTATCGAAAGACGGTATTTTTCGACCAATCATTTGATGAACAAGGGCTATTGGGTCTGGTTGATTCCCCTCGGTTCGGACGCGACCAGTGTTGGCATTGTCACGGACGAAACAATCCACCCGCAGCATAGCTACGGAACATCTTACGAAAAGGCATTGGACTGGCTCGAAGCAAATGAGCCAGTCTTGTGGAAGCACCTTCAAGGGCTGGAACCGCTGGATTTTCTCAGCATCAAAAATTTCAGTTACACCTCGGAACAAATCTTTTCACACCAGCGCTGGAGTTGTGTTGGGGAAGCGGGCGCTTTTCTCGACCCCCTCTACAGCGTGGGTTCCGATTTTATCGCCACCGGAAACACAGTCACGGTGGAAATGATCCGTCGTGAGCAAAAGCATGAATTGACACAAGAAGCCGTGGATATTTTCAATAAACTTGTTTTAGACATCTTATTCCAAACCTGCCTGTGCAATTACGAGGGGACGTATTGCGCATTTGGTCACGCACAGATTTTCACTCCCAAACTGGCCTGGGATACTGCGCTGCATTGGGCATTCATGTACCAGGTTTTTTCGCAGGGTCTTCTCATCAAACCAACAACGGAAGTCCTTGCCCTGGGCGAGAAATACCGCGAGCTGAATCGTCGTGTCCAACAGCTTTTTGCGGATTGGTCCAGGAATGCGCCGCCGCAACCGATCTATGTGCGGGGCGATATGACGCGGATGCGCTTCCTGCAACTCCTTCATCTGGAGTTGGCTACCCATCGCAGCGAGGAGCAAGTTCTGGATGTTGCGCGAAAAAATTTGGATCGTTTTGAAGAACTGGCCCAGGTATTATTCTGGCAGGCGGTTACAGAATGTTATCCAGAAAATCCCATGCTCAAAAAACGTCCCTGGATCAATGCCTGGCGCCTCGTCCTGGACCCGCAGAAATGGTCGGAGCAGGGATTGTTCGATACAACCACCGCCCCTCGTCCGTTGGAACCGATGCGGGATAACCTTACCGGAATCTTCGCCCCGCAAAGTCTGCGGGAGTTCCTGTTCTATGATATGACCTTTCACATCATGCACTGGCAAAAAGGTTTCGTGCATTATCATCTCGTCCCTCCCCTGCTCAAGAGCTTTATCAGGAACAAGCCTGCCCTATGGGTGCGGAAATTGATGATCAAAGATTTTCCATCACAGCCAGGAGCTGCCTGAAATAAAGCAGATCATCACTTTGCATGTTTGAGGACATCTCAGGGTTTTTGTTCATGCAGAAAATAAAAAGCTGGTAGTGGGTTAATCGAATATTTATGAAGTTTCCATGTATTGCATGGTTCAGCCGCTCACCTTCTTGAGCAGGCTCTTGTAAAGTTCTTCGGTGCTTTGCAGGGGTTCCATATCCAATTCCTTGGCGAGGATGCGTTTCATTTCCTGGTATTGATTGATCAAACCTGCGCGGTCTCCCAGGGAGGCGAACACCCGCAGGGATTGACAGTGCAAATCCTCTTGCAGGCTGTCCACACGCAAGGCACGTTGGAGCAGTTCCTGTGAAGTTGTGTAACGTTTGTGGAGATAATGATGGTCGGCCAGGGCGCGTAAGGAAGTGAGGTAGACCTGGGTGAGACGCCTGCGTTCGGGGAAAAGCCAGTCGTAATACAGGTTTTGCAGATATTCGCCGTTGTATAAGTGAATGGCCTGCTCATAGAATCGCGCGGCAGCTTCATCGTCCGGGCTGACGCGGGCTTTGGCAAGGGCGGAGTCGAATTCGTCCACGTCAATGGTGAAGCGGGCGGCATCGAGGCGGTAATCGCCTGCTTCCACGAGAATGAGGCGCGGAGAATTTTCTCCCGTTTTCATGGCAGTGCGGAGTCGTGAAAGCGCGGTGTGGAAGGCGGTTAATCCACGGCCTGCCTTTTCAGACCAGATGGCATCAAAGGCGCGGTCGGCAGGGATGCGCTCTCCGCGAAAAGT
>JACPVB010000211.1 GCA_016191985.1 Chloroflexota bacterium
ATCCCCGAAGCAGGGCGAGTAGGAAGGCGAGTGTGCGCTCCATAACTTCACTTAATTCAGTACATAACAAAATGGACTCGCCAGCGAGTCCATTTTGTTATTGAAATGCCTGCTTGTATTCCTGGCACCACGCTTCAAAAGTTCGCGGCTTGCGTTTTCCCACTTGCTCAACAACATCGCTGACATAAGCGTATTCACTTCTACGAAGCGCTCCAAGTGTCTGCATGAGACCGATCACCACATACAAAGGCAATCCAAATCGAAGCATCCCAATCGCCGCCGCAAAGACAGGCACATCTGTGTATCGTATCGGCTTGCCCAAAGCCTTTGCGAGGATTTCAACCATTTCCCCGATGGTGAATGCCTGCGGCCCGGTCAATTCGTAGACTTTTCCTTCATGATCCGATTCTGTCAGGGCTGCACATGCAACCGCCGCCACATCGCATGGATCCACCGGGGGAACCTTTCCGTTCCCACCCGGGAAATACACGGCATTTTGTGATTTGACCGTTTCTCCCCACCATTCAATGATATTGATCATCATCATGGTGGGGCGGAGGAACGTCCATGCGAAGCCCATGGATTTGATTAAATCTTCCTGTTGACGATGCCATTTACCGGGGCCGAGTGACCGGTCTGCTTCGATGGTGGATATTTTCACCACGTGCCGAACCCCGCTTTGCTTTGCCACCCCCAGCAAAGCGCGGACCTGTCCCATATCCGGGGTGACCAGGAACAACTTGTCAATGCCGTGCATGGCGGTTCCCAGCGTTTCCGGTTTGCTCAGGTCGCCAATAGCAATTTCAACCTGATCCCCCAGCCCGGTTACTTTTTTCTCATCACGGACAAGAACACGGAATTTCACGCCCTTGTCAATGAGCTGTCGGACAAGCTCTTTTCCTATACTTCCTGTTGCGCCAGTTATTAATATCATTTCAAATTTGCTTTCGTTTAGGTTGCTATTTTTCCAGCCAGATGTCCATGCCGAGCGCATCTTCATCGATTCTCAACTTTGTAAAATTTGTTTGCGACACCGACTTTTCAATTTCAGCTTTGGTGTAGGCATTCTTGAGCAGGGTGGTCTTGAAGACAAGCCTCGTGAAAAAGGTGTTGAAACCGCTGATGTGTAAATCGTATTTGATATGGTTGTTGATGCTTTCCATGGAAACGTCGCGTCGCAAATCCATGATGCAGGCTTTGCCGCCCGGCTTTCCCGAAAGAGCGTCGGGACTACGCAACACGCGGTACATCTCGCGGATCGCTTCCACCGGCTCGGTGAAATTTTTGAAAGCGGCCACGCAGATGATGAAATCGAACGTGTTCTCTTCAAAGGGCATGGCGGATGCGTTGCCATGCCGAAAATCGACATGTACGTTTGCTTTTCTTGCATTCTCCTGCGCAATCTCGATGAAGGTTTTGCTGATTTCGAGAGCAGTTACTTTACTATTGCCAGCCTTTGCAAATTCAATCGCAAGAAATCCCGGCCCCGGCGCAATTTCAAGGACGCTTGCGTTGACGGGCAACACGCCTTTGACTTTATTGAATATCACCTTTTGTTCCGGGGCGCGGCCTGTATTTTTCGCGTACCATTTGGCGATCACACCTTCCATCGCCATTCCCTTATACGGCCTGGCCGATTTGTTTGATATTAATCCTTGTGTTGACATCTTAAATTCTATCCTTTATAGGTTTTGGAAATAAACTCAGGTGTGAGTTGAATATCAAAGTCCAAAACTTCGTAATAGCGCATGGCCTTGCCCTCGCCTGAGAGTTCGAGCCTGCTTTTTACCAGTCCCGCATCCTCAAGTTTTTTCAAGTGCATGATCAACAGCGGCCTGCTGATGCCGATCTCGCGGGCAAGCTGGCTGACGTAATTCGTCTCGTTGACAAGCGCCGTGATGATTTGCAACCGATGTGGATTTGCCAGGGCGGAGAGCGCCTCAAGCAAACCCGGGCCTGATAGCGCAGACATGGTTATTGGACTTCACTGAGCAGTTTTTCGATGGCCGCAAGGCGCGCGTTGATCTGCTCCAACGACTCCTCGATCTTTTGCTGGGAGTTTGCGGCTTTTTGTTCAGCGGCGGTGGCCTGCTCAGCCAGTTTTTGATATTCCATCTTTTGATCGCCGGCCATCTGCGTTTTTGCGATGTTCATACCCTGCCACAGAACCACCACGATGATGATAATAACGCCAATGATGATTATGATGGGGTAGAACATGCTGATAATTTCAGTAGTCATTTTGCCTCCAGGCTTTGTATTGAGATTGATGGAATTAATAAATTCCATGTGTAAGAAAAATTTTACACATGAATATAAAATATGTCAAGGGGGAATTCGATCAATTCATGCTATTACAAAGCGAAGGCTGACATTATTGTCTGGATGCAGGCTTTGACATTTTTCCCCTGGTGCTATCTTCACTCATCAGCCCCATTGTCTGCATATCGCGGAGGATTTTGTTGTATGTTTTTGGGCTGTTCCTATCGGGTTTTTTATTTTCAAGAGACGCCAACAGGTCGAATTTATCCCGCCTATTCGGAGGCACCCATTCTGCCTTTGGGTCGAGAAAAACGATCAGATCGATCAGGGCATGTTGGATGGCTGTCAAACGCGCCATCTCATTCCCAGGGTCTTCAAGCAATTTTTTGGTGATCTTCTCCAGCCTCGAAAAACAGGCAGACCGATTGGGCTTTTTCATCATGTCAATAAATTCGGCGTAGCCGAGGCACTGCAAATTTGAATTGACGGGCACGTTGAGCATGCGTTGTCCGATTTCGCGTTGTTCCAAACGGAAAATTTGAAAGCCCGGGTAACCATGCGAAAAACTACCGGTGGCCTTTTCCAGCCTGCTGGTCAGTTCGCTGTAATCCAGCATGGACATCTTTTGCAATAATATCTCCACCCAGGCGAAGAATTGAGCGACCAGAAAGGCCGTACTCAGAATGTAGTAATCCTCCATGTCAATTTTTCGGAGATACGCATAATTGCCGCCCTGCAATAATACAAAGATCCTCCCTTGTAAATCTGAAATTGCCGCGATGGCGGGGTTGCGAAATTGTGAAAGCAGCTTGTCCCTTTCAACCTTTTGCTCCCGTCGCCATGTCATCTGGCTGGGTAGCCAGTTATCCCAAAAGAACTTCGCAAAACCACCCAGGAATGCCCCTAAAAAACCGCCGATGATTCCACTCGATATAAATGAAAAGATTTCAGACATATGCGGCTCCTTCTTATGCAGGACAGGGATTTTTCAGTTTTTGTCCTTCGACTGCGCTCAGGATGAATTTCCTGTCTTTTGCTCCCACAACTGGCGCACGATCTCGATATGCCCCAGGTGAAGCGCGGCATGTTCCAACGCGTGGAGCAGCGACCACCCGACCGTGAATTCGCGCCCGTCCCGTGGCGAGATGCGCGGCGCTTCCAGGTCTTGAAGGGTTAGTTTTTCCAAAGCAGCACGGGCATAACTCAGGCTGTCGTCGAGCCGTTTTTTGAGGGCATCCATTCCCACGTTGGCGATTCTAAACTCCGCGTCCCGTTCGCGGTTCGATGTCTCCTGCATTGCCACGTCGCCAATCCAAAAGCGTTCCGCGCCTGTGAGATGAAAGACCAGAACGCTGATCGAGTTCATATTTTGTCCTGGAACCCAATCCAGCACTTCGGGCGGGAGTCCATTCAGCGCATTGTGAATATCGGTATGGCAGGCTTGCAGGGTATTTAAATAGTCATTGAAGAACGTTTGCATGGGTCATCAACTCCTTTTATGTGTTCATAACCAATGAATAGGAAGAACGGTCAACCTGCGGTCAGTGCGTATTCCAACATCTCCACTTTTGTCCCGGCCTGGGCCATCTTTTCGGCTTCGCGCAGGAGATGGATGGTGACGGTCTCGTCCGCGTAGGCTTCGCCGCAGTGGGGGCAGATCTGCGCGGGGACGTTGTTGAAGGTAAGTGAAAGCTCATCGCGTTCGAGCAGGACAGAGGTCAGGCCCGGAAGCGTTTCTGCTTCGTCGCAGATGACGCATCTCATAACTTCCTATCCTTGAAGCCGGGTTTCCAGTGCGATGATTTCGGCTCATATGCCGTGATCACGATCAATTCATCGTCTCTGGTGTTCTCCGTCATCACAACGTGCAAGGGACGGGCTCCGCGCCTGCCGAGCATCAGCCCGCCGGGGCGGGGCATTTCATCGGAATAATCTTCGATCAGCTCCCCCGATTGCAAAACCTGCCGCACATGCTCTTCAGAGATTCTGCGCTCGAACATGCGTTGAACGGCGTGGATGCGGAACATGATCGGGTGGGAATCCATGCAGGCATTATACATTGGGTGGAAGCGGAAAATTCAGGCAGCTTGGATTATTTTTAAAAAATGGTTGAGCAATCTTATTCTTTTTTCTGCGCTCATTATTACAGCGCAAAGTCAGGCTCAAAGCCGCTGTCCCTTGCGAAGCACCCTGTGGGCGGCGGTGATTTACAAAACAAATCCTGCGCCGGGGACGGCGCAGGGAACAGCCTTGCACTGTAACATTATTCTTAACCATTTTGACAATTCAACAAGGGTCTTTACGCTGGTATACTCGAATTTGATAAAACGTGTCTAATTTGGAGGTTCTCTTGTCCCGATTGAGTCTGAGCACACGCTTCACACTTATCCTGAGCGGGGTCTTCCTGGTGGGCATTGCCCTGGGCGGATTCGCCTACTGGCGCACCCTGCAACAGCGCGCACAGGAGGAGATTGCTTCGCAGGGATTATTGCTCATCGAAACGATGAATGCCGTGCGCGGGTACACCACGAAAAATGTCCGCCCGCTTCTTGCCGACCAGTTAGCTGCCAGCCCTGAATTTATATCGGAGACCGTCCCGGCATTTTCCGCCCGAACCGTTTTTGAAAATTTCCGCAGTCAAGTGGACTTCTCCACTTATCTGTATAAAGAAGCGGCGACCAATCCCACCAACCCGGCGGATGCTGCGGATTCGTTTGAAGCGGACTTGCTCACGCAATTTTCCAGTGGCGCGAGAGAAGGCGAAGTCAGTGGGTTCCGTGAATTGAATGGCGAACGTCTCTTTTACATTGCCCGCCCATTGACCATTGGCTCTGACAGTTGCCTCGAATGTCACAGTAAACCGGAACAGGCCCCGGCGAGTCTGATCGCAACGTATGGGGAGGATGGCGGCTTCGGCTGGGAGTTGGGACAGGTCATCGCCGTGCAGATCATTTATGTCCCTGCCGGAGAGGTCTTCGATGCGGCGCTCCGCAGTTTTACGGTGGTGATGAGCGTTTTCGTCCTCACGTTTGCGTTGGTTATTTTATTGATCAATTCACTGCTCAAGCGGTATGTGATTCAGCCTGTGTACGTGCTGAGCGGCCTCGCGGATAAGATCAGCGCGGACGAAAATTTCTCCACTGAGTTGGAAAGCCCCGAACTTCATTCCATCACCGAACGGCCCGATGAATTAGGCAGCCTGGCACAGGTTTTCAAAAAGATGGCGGCGGACGTGTACGAGCGCACCGGCATGTTGAAGAAACAAGTCAATCAATTGATCATCAAGATTGACGAACTGCGCCGCAAACAGCAGGTCTCGGACGTGACAGAGACTGAATTCTTTACCGACCTGCAAAAACG
>JACPVB010000212.1 GCA_016191985.1 Chloroflexota bacterium
ACAGCTACTGGCGCTTCATTTACTAGAACGTCAGTAAGCACTGTTGGTCCGCCTACTGTGGGGAAGCCGGTGGCGGCAATAGTGTAATCGCCGTGTGCAATTTGTGAACCACCCAGTGCAGTGACTGTGCCATCAATAGTGAAAGAACCGCCAGTTCCTGCTCCAACCCCAGTGAAATTGCAGGTTACAGTGCCGCTGCTTAAGGAACAATTTGTAGCATCTGATACGGAGGTAAAGGTAACGCCAGTAGGCTGAGTAGATGTAATGGTTGGATCGATGGAGCTGCCTGATCCATTGTTATAGTTGTAGGTATATGTGATGGTTGCGCCGGAGTCGATGGTCGCTGGGCCGCTGGCTTGAATGGTTGGGCCGGCGATGTTGCCGTCGTTGATTTCATCCACATAGACATAACCGGGGTGACCGCCCAGCGAACAACCTGCAGCGGTGATTTCCAGGGTGATGATATCGCCAGCGACCACCGGGTGCGCCGCGCTGGAGGCCAGGTCAATATAGGTCCAATCCAAATATTGCCAGAAATCAGCCCCGCTAAAGGTTGGACCATTTTGCCAATTTTTGCCAGGCTCGCCGACATAAGACGAGAAGTCATAAAGAATATCGTTGCCATTACTCGTATTGATCGCTTGAACGCGAAAATACGGTTTTTGTTCAGCCGTATGTGGAGTGGCGACAGGATTTACCATCACAGCGGAATAGACAAATCGCACATGAGCCTGACTATCGCTGGGATCCAAAACTGCGGTGATGGTTTGCGAGATAATGTTCGCATTTTGCCCATATCCGCCGCCAGTATAGGAAGCCGCACTGTTGACGCGGGCTGAGTAGTGCCCATACGCTGGAAATAGAATGTTGTCGCCGCTGTTCGGATCGGAAAGTGTTAAGGGCGACACAACCGGCCCGCCAACGATAACGCTTAAGTCTGTGCCGCCAGATCCATGTGTGGCGCTGAAGCCATTATTAATGAAGGTGGTCTTGGCCCAGCCAGTGAAATCGCCAGTTTCGAAATCACCATTGCTGATTAATGCCAGCACGGACGTGATTACGAGCAATGCGCTGAATAGGGCCAATAATGATGCAATGCTGAATTTTTTCATTTTGTTACTCCAAAAGAATAAATAATCAAATTTAATTGAGGCAAAAAATTAACTTTTTCTTAGCACATGCTCACCTCCGAAATGAAAATTGACGGAATTAATAGTACTTTAATCCCACTTTACCAGATTTTTATTGCGTATACATTGCAGATTTGATAGATATCATTGCACTTTTGTTTGTGGCTTGTACCTACAACTTGCCGTTAAACCGGATGCAGCCATCTATGGATTTGTGAGGGACCAGGCAAACATACTCACCTCGAAAGTGAGTTTTCGCAGGTGAGTATGTTTTATTATATTTTTTGAAATTGTTGCTGTAGATTTTACAAATGACCAGGGCTTTTCTGAAAACATTCATGAAAATCTGCGCATAATCTGCGGCAAACTTAAATTCAGATTTGGTTATTTATCTTGCGCCTATCAAGATTTGTTTGGTTTGCGTGTGAAGAATTTCCAAAGCAGCCAGATGATGAATGCGGGCGGCGCAAAGATGGGGACGAACACAACAAAGACCCAGATCAGAAAATCCACGATGCCTTGATAAGCGTGGGTGAGAGTTTCCCTGGCATCTTCAAAGGTTTCACCGGGTTTCCAGAGCTTTGGCTGCGGAGTGGAGGTGGGAGTAGGAACAATTTCGGGTAATTCAGGCTCAAAGTTAATGGTGATCGTGGAGTAGGAGGAGCGATCTTCCAGATAGTTCATGCGCCCCTTGATCTCCTCGATCTGGCGCTCGATCTCCGTCAGCTCGGCGTTGATGCGCAGCGCCTCATCCACAGATTTAGCGTCCGCGAGGAAGGATTTGATGCGCTCGCGTGTGGCTTCGAGATTGGTGAGTTGCGATTGTAAATCCACAAATTGATCGGTCACATCCTCGCCGGAAGCGGTTTCGTCCAGTACCTGGACGGCCAACCCGCGCAGGCGGCTGAGAGTCCGCTCAAATTGCTGGACGGGCACGCCAATGGTGATGGTAGCATACTTATAGTTTTCCCCGTTGTAATAGGGCTGGTACCACACACGGGAGCTGATGATGTACCCGCCCACATCGCCCACAACCTGGGTGGCGCGGTCTATGGCGGTGTCTGTATCTTCGACCAGCAGTTTGATCTCGGCGCTTTTGATGATCATGTGCGTGGTGGAAGCAGGGGACTCTACGCCAATGTTATATTCGGGCCCCACAGGCAAGCCGGAAGAGGGTGCGCCTTCCTGCCTGGCAGCGGACTCTGTGTCCAGCCCGGCCTGTGACTGTGGTTCTTCGGCTACTGCGGGGACCTCCATGGGCGCTCCGCCTTCTACGAATATGGGCTCCGTTATTGCTGGCGCGGCTGCACCACCACACGCGCTAAGAATTAGCGCACTTAACAAAACAAGCAATACAAGAATGTTAACATGCAATTTCATCTCATCCTCCAGTAGATAGAATTTCGGCGTTACTATGTGGACGATGGATAAGATGAAATGTTCCCTTCCAGAAAAACAAAAAGATGCAAAAAACGCTGACCTTTGCAAAAGCAAAAATCAGCGTTCTTTACTCCAATTTGACTTTGGGGTGTTAAGTTGTTTTACAGAAGCAGGTTGCTAAATATCCAAATTCCTGACGCTCTTGGCATGGGTCTGGATGAATTTTTTGCGCGGGTCGACGGCGTCCCCCATGAGCATGTCAAAGGTGCGGTCGGCTTCGGCGGCATCATCTACGCCAACCTGGAGCAGGGTGCGGTTGGTGGGATTCATGGTTGTCTCCCACAATTGCTCGGGGTTCATTTCACCAAGACCTTTGTAACGCTGCATGGTCGCTTTCTCGCCGATCTCTTTCATCGTCTTGTCTTTTTCCTTGTCGCTGTAAACGTACCTGACCTGATTCTTGTAGGCAATACGGTACAACGGGGGCTGGGCAATGAAGAGGTGACCGTCTTCGATCAAAATCGGCATGTAACGGAAGAAGAAAGTCAGCAATAGGGTGCGGATGTGACTGCCGTCCACGTCCGCATCGGTCATGATGATAACGCGTCCGTAGCGCAGGCCTTCGATATCAAAGTTATCGCCAATGCCAGTGCCAAGCGCAGAGATCAACGACTTGACTTCGTTATTTCCCAAAATCTTATCGAGGCGGGCGCGCTCGGTGTTGAGGATCTTACCGCGCAACGGCAGGATGGCCTGGAAGTGACGGTCACGTCCCTGCTTGGCGGAGCCGCCTGCCGAGTCACCTTCCACAATATACAATTCGGTTTTGTTTGAATCCCGTTCGGAGCAATCCGCTAACTTACCGGGCAGGGTCAACGACTCAAGCGCAGATTTGCGGATGACGAGATCACGCGCCTTACGCGCCGCATCCCGCGCCCGAGCAGAGGTGAGGCATTTAGAGATAATTGCCTTCGCTGCTTGCGGATTCTCCTCCAGGAATGTGCTGAAGGCTTCGCCAACCACCTGCGTGACGTAGGTCTGCACTTCAGGATTCATCAGCTTGACTTTTGTCTGCGATTCAAACTGCGGATCGGGATGCTTGACGGAGACAATGGCGGTGAGACCTTCGCGGGTGTCATCGCCTGAGAAGTTCGGGTCGGCATCCTTGAGCAGGCCGTTCTTGCGGGCGTAGTCGTTGATGACGCGGGTTAATGATGATCGCAAGCCCGTGAGGTGGGTACCACCGTCAATGGTATTGATGGTGTTCGCGAATGAATAGACCGACTCGGTGTACGCATCCGTATACTGGATAGCGGCTTCGATGCCGACGTTTTCGATCTCTTTTTCAACGTGCACCACGGGATGTAAATTCTCGCGGTTGCGGTTCAGGTAGCGGACAAATGAAGTGATGCCGCCTTCAAAGTAGAAGGTCATCTCACGGTCAGCGCGCTCATCCACAAATTTGATGGTCACGCCGCGCGTCACAAAGGACATTTCGCGGAAGCGCTGAACGAGAGTGTCGAAACGGTAATCAATATCTTCGGTGAAGATCTGCTTGTCAAATTTGAAGGTCTGCGTGGTACCGGTTTCATCCTTGCTGACCTTGCCGATCTGCTTGATGGGTCCCTGGGGAACACCGCGCTTGTATTCCTGACGCCAATGCTTGCCGTCACGCTTGATCTCAGTGACCACCCACTCAGAGAGAGCGTTGACCGCGCTGATACCCACGCCATGCAAACCGCCTGAGACCTTGTAGCCACCGCCGCCGAATTTACCACCCGCGCCAATGACGGTCATAACGACATCAAGGGTCTCCATGGGCTTGCCATGTGAGTCCTTTTTGGTGGGATGCGGGCCGACCGGAATACCACGGCCATTATCTTCAATTGAAACGCTGCTATCCGCATGGATGGTAATATTAATTCTATTACACACGCCAGCAAGAGCTTCATCGATAGCGTTATCAACCACTTCATAAACAAGGTGATGCAAAGCTTTAATGTCCGTACCACCCACGTACATACCGGGACGTTTGCGGACATGTTCGATGCCTTCAAGGGCTTGAATGGAACCTACATCGTAATTAATTTTATTTTCTTTATCAGCCATACCAACCTCCAACGATTGATTCTTTCCTAATGTATGAGGGCGCGCCACACTTTTTACGTTATGCCTGCTTGATCGTACTATTTGGGCGCAATTTCTCGATCACGCTTTGCAGCCAGACGCTCATATCGCGATAATAGATGAAACTGCCAGCCAGCAGGGCAGTTGTGACAAATGAATGACCGAAGATACCGAACAGGGTCATCCATGAATCTTCCGGGGGAATATTCCACAAAAAGTTCAAACCAAAAGAGAGTAGAAATATGGTCAGTATGAACATGCTGCTTGTGGGCAGGGTGAAACGGGTGAGCTGGATGCTGCTCAAAATGGAGGTGACGAAGTTCTGCTTTTTTACGAAGACCCCGTGAGGCCAGAAGAACAACGGCACAATGATCCACATCGAACCGAGGCTGAGGAACAATATAAACAAGTTTGCCAGAAACGTATTCAACTGGGTCACCAAAAACAGGAGCAGGAGCAGCGGCATCCCAATAGTCAGCAAAATAATGCCACAGGCAATCGAAACGAGGATCGTCTGCGCAATGGCGCGGAAGGTCCGGAGCGCGCGTTCTTCATTATTTGGGACGGCAATCCACGCCACGCTGCGGAAGTAAAGTCCGCCGCCAACCCAGCCGAGGAATGTGAGCAGAAGAATCCAACCGGGGAAGGTTAATGCACTGACCTGTAAGGTGGCCGGGTCACCCAAAGGCGTGGAAGAGGCTTCTTGGGGAAGGAGCAGGCTTGAGATCCCGATTGGAAGCGTGCGCAGCAACCAGAACAAGTTGATATGGGGAATCGTGCTCTCGTAAAAATCGAGCACGCGCTGAATATCCTGTGCCGGCACGCCGCCCCTTTGCCAGATGCCCACCACTTCGTTTTTGATCGAGTCGAACAGAGCGTTCATTTGCAGGCGTGGACCCAGCCACAAAAACAGGTTTAACAAAAGCGGCATGAGGATCGCGGTAATGTGCGAAGCGATTGTGTCGAAGCCTGCTTTGATGGAGCTGATGATGCCCGGTGGGGGCGGGAGATTTTCTATTCGTGAAACTTCCATAACCGATTGATTCTACCATACCCCTGCTTGCGTTCATGCGCGCGCGCAGGTACAATCTTTTCATGCAAGAGAACCGTTCCTACCTGCCCTCGGCAGACCGCATTGGGGTTTTGATCGCTTCTGTATTACTGGCATTTGCGTTGACGAGGCTCATCCAGTCGCCTAGTTTTACAATTGCCCTTGAGCTGCCCGGTTTCTACTTCGCCCTGCCTCTCACCCTGGGGACATTTATGACCATCCTCGCCGCCGCGCTGGCCGCCGCAGGCATGGACTGGCTTACCCGCTCGCACCCGGCCTTGAGTGGAAAAACAAATGTCGAGCATCTCATGCTGCCGACCATCACAACGTTTGTGATCGGTGCGCCGCTTTCTCTGTTGCCGAACGGCATGGTCTGGTGGGTGGGGTTTGCTTTTGGGGCAATCCTGCTTCTGATTGTTTTCCTTGCGGAATACATCACCATTAATCCATCCGCGCCGAGTTATGCGCTGGCGCGCGCGGGACTCACAGCACTGGCATACGCGCTGTTCCTGATCCTCGCCGCATCCCTGCGGTTTTCGGGCGCGCGCATGGTTATGTTGGTTCCAGCCACTTTCATCGTCGCCGCGTTGATCAGCCTTCGCATTTTGCATCTTGACGGCACAGACCGCTGGGATTTTCCCTGGGCAATCGGCATCGGCATTATTTGCGCGCAGATCGGCGCGGGCCTGCATTATTGGCCGCTCACGCCCGTTCAATTTGGCCTTGTGCTCACAGGGCCGTTTTACGCGCTGACGATGTTATCCGTGAGTCTTGCGGAAGATATTCCCTTGCGCCGCGCGGTGGTCGGTCCCGCTATCGTCGTGGGTCTTGCGTGGGCTTCCGCAATTTTTTTATAGCAATGCAATCCCTCACCATTTCAAAAGAACAATTACAAAGCATGATCGCGTATGTCGGCTCACATGCCCCGCTGGAATCTTGCGGGCTTTTGGCGGGACATGATTCAAAAGTGGAGAAAATTTTCTTCGTGCAGAATCAGGCGCAAAGTCCGGTGCGATACGTGATGGATCCCATCGAGCAGTTAAATGCCTTTGAGTGGATCGATTCCAACGGCATGGACTTGCTTGGCATCTTCCACTCGCATCCCGCTGGACCTGAAACTGTTTCGCCCACTGACATAGCGGAGGCCGCCTATGCAGTGACCTACGTCATCCTCGCCCGTGTGGACGGAGAATGGCACGCCCGCGGCTTTTGGATCGAGAACGGCGGCTTTCGTGAAGTGATTTTGCAAGTGACCTAGTATTGCAGCGCCAAGTCAGGCTCAAAGCCGCCGTCCCCGGCGGCGATTTGCAAGACAAGTCCTGCGCCGGGGACGGCGCAGGGAGCAACCTTGCGCTGTAATACTAGGCAAGCAACCTTATTTCATTTTCCGTGTTTTTATGAATACACTCAAACCGGAGGAGTTTTGATGCAAACTGTAATCGAACTTGGGGTTATCTTTTTGGCGTATGTGTTCGGCTCGATCCCATTTGGATTGTTGATCGTTAAATTAAAAACTGGAAAAGATATTCGCGAGGTGGAAAGCGGCAGGACGGGCGGAACGAACGCCATGCGCGCCGCGGGGTTTTGGGCGGGTTTCTCAACGGCCATGCTGGATATATTGAAAGGTGCAGGGGCCGTGTGGGTGGCAAAGTGGATTACCCCTGCCGAGTGGGTACATGTGATCGCCCCGCTTGCTGCAATTCTTGGGCATAACCATTCGATCTTTTTGCCCGAGCGCGATGAAAATGGAAAGCTGATTCGCTTGCGCGGTGGGGCGGGTGGGGCGCCCTCCGTGGGCGGCGCCATGGGACTTTGGTGGCAATCCATTCTCATTATTTTGCCGCTCGGTATGTTGACCTTTTTCTCCATCGGCATTGCTTCGATTACAACGATGGCGGTGGCTTTGTTTGCCATCATTATTTTTGCCATCCTCGCGGCGCAGGGAATCCTCCCATGGACGTACGTTTGGTATGGACTTGGCGCGGAGATTTTGCTCATCTGGGCGCTGCGTCCCAATTTGAAAAAATTATTCGAGGGCAATGAACGCATCGTGAAATACAGCTTGAACGGCTGGTTACGAGCAAGGCGCGAAGGGAAG
>JACPVB010000234.1 GCA_016191985.1 Chloroflexota bacterium
GGGTTGCAGGCCCGCGCGCTCTGCCGGCGAGCCGGGGATGGGGCTGATGACGGTCAGAAATTCAGTGGTGGTATCCACGTAGGCGCCGATGCCTTCGTAGGAGCCATCGAGACTGGCATTCGCATCCTTGTAATCCTGCGGGTCCATGTAGGAGGAGTGCTCGTCGCCGAGGGCTTGCATCATGCCGGTGATCGCGCCGCGCATCAGCGCAGTATCATCCACGGGCTGGTCTACATAATTCTCGTGGACGAGGGTCCATGCCTCCCAGAACGGGGAGAAAAGAGTTTGAAGTTCATCCGGGGTGGCCGATTGCTGTTCCGGGGATGTGGTGGGCGGTGCGGAAGTAATCGGTTCCTGAATGCCGGGCAGGTTCCCAATGGGCAGGAGATGTCCGGTTACGAAGCCGCCTGCAAACGAGCCGAGCGCGACCACGAAAACGACCAGGACAAGCAGAATAGTCTTTAAAGTATTATTCACAATAGCCTCCAATTTGGCTTGAATGGACGAAACGATACCATTCGGGGATTAATGTTTGCTGAATTCTTTGTACGATTTTTGTAAGAGCCTGTATGGGATCAGCCAGTAGCGATTGGCGATTAGCGATTGAGTAGGGCCGACAACTAAACGCTAACAGCTAACCGCTAAAAGCTAAAAGCCATCAACTATTCAGAATCCCCCGCATCGTCTTTCTTACTTTTCTCCAATTCCTGAACCCGCTGGCGTAATTCATCCATCGACTCGTCCTTCTTTTTTGGAGAAGTGTTCAGAGAGCGGGTTAACGTCTCCAAAAAACTTTTCTGATTGGGACGGGTCATGCCCCGCGCAATGGCGTACATGATGAAATTTGCGCCAACGATCATGGCGATAAAAATTAATGCACCGATCAGGATTTTGTTTTCTTCCATAAGTTATTGTCTTTCCAGGAGAGTGTCTGAAAACTCGATTTTAAACAGTAGATCGTAGGGACACAGCGAAACGGTCTATGGTTAAAGTTATAAATCGACTCGCTGTATCCCTACATTTCAGACACTTTCCAAAATATCCTTCAACTCCATCCAATCCGTCAGATACGCGCTTGCATCGCCGTTGACGTGGGAGGGATTGTACAAAATGCTGAACAGGCCCGCTTCCCGCGCGGCGCGGGTGGTGCGGTGGATGTCGTCGATCATGACGCATTTCGATGGGTCGCTTTCGCCCGCAATTTTCATTGCGATCTGAAATGACTCGGGCATCGGTTTGCAATACGGGGCGACGGTGTTCACGTCCACGATGGTCTCGAAGAGGTCGGCAAGCTCGAGCGCGGTCAACACTCTTTTCGCGTGGGCCATGTCTGCATTTGTAAAGACCAGCTTGCGGGTCGGCAGCGAAGCGATGACCGAGCGCAGAGTCGGATTGGGGGTCAGGTAATCACTCAGCGGCAGGTCATGCACGTAGGCCAGGAAATCATCCACATCGATTTTATGATTGGCCTGCAAGCCGCGCATGGTGGTGCCGTATTGCAGAAAATATTTTTCGCGCAGGGTTGGTATTTCAGATTCGGGAATATCCATGCGCTCGCGCATGTAGCTGTTCATGCGCTCTTTGATGGCTTTCCATAAACCCGCGTCCGGCGGATAGAGGGTGTCGTCGAGGTCGAAAAAAATGGTGGTGAATCGCATTGGGTGATTATATAATACCCGCCTGCAAATTGTGCAAATTGCAAGCGGGTATAATCGCGCCATGCCCATTCGATTGCTTTCCTCCGAAGTCTCGTCTCAAATTGCCGCCGGTGAAGTGGTGGAGCGCCCCGCTTCGGTTGTAAAAGAGCTGGCCGAAAATTCATTGGATGCGGGCGCGAAAAATATTTCGATTGCGATTGAGGATGCGGGCAGGGCGCTGATCGAAGTGGCGGACGATGGGCAGGGCATTCCCGCGAACGAATTGGAATTAGCCGCCTCGCGTCATGCGACCTCGAAACTGATTCAGTCCGAAGACCTGTTCCACATCCAGACTTTGGGTTTCCGAGGCGAAGCGCTGGCTTCGATTGGCTCCGTCTCGCACATGGTCATTACTTCGCGAGTGGAGTCTGCAAAAGAAGGCGCGCGCCTGAAAGTGGATGGCGGCGTTTCAAATAAAGTTGAAAAAGTAGGCGCACCCGTAGGGACCGTTGTGCGCGTGGAGAATCTTTTTTACAACGTGCCCGCGCGTTTGAAATTTTTAAAAAGCGATGTGACCGAACGACGCGCGATTGATTCCCTGGTCACCCGTTATGCTTTAGCATACCCGCAGGTACGTTTTAAAGTAACCGATGGAAAACAAGCCACGTTACAAACCGCTGGCGACGGAGACCGGCGCGCAATTTTAGCCGCGCTCTACGGCGTGGATGTTGCCAAGCAAATGCTCGAAGTGATGGCGACCGAAGATGATCCTTCGACCAGCTCAGGACGAGGTCTTTCATTATCAGGTTTCATCAGCCCCGTTTCGCTCACACGCTCCAATCGAAAAGAAATTACCTTCTTTGTGAATGGCCGCTGGGTGCAGGAATTCTCGTTGACCGCCGCATTGTTACAGGCCTATCACACCCTGTTGATGGTGGGGCGCTATCCGCTCACAGCCTTGTTTTTGGAAATTGCCCCTGAAGACGTAGATGTGAACGTGCATCCCACCAAAGCGGAAGTGCGTTTTCGGAGCCAGGATAAAGTTTTTAGTTTTGTGCAGCGTTCGGCGCGCAAGGCCTTGCTGGCGTACACGCCTGTCCCGTCCGTTTCGCCGCAGTTGTGGGGATCACGTTCGCGGAGTGATGAGATGCCCGGCCGGCAGGTGGGGATTGATTGGTCGGTGGCGCATGATTCAGTGGGCAGTGAACAGTCGTCAGTGGGGAGTGATGAGTTACGAGATACAAGTTACGAATCACGGATTACAAATTCCGAATCTCCAGTCTCTAATCTCCAATCTGCTTTCACCACCGGCGTTCCGTTGTTGAGACTCATCGGGCAGATCGGTTCCACCTATCTCGTTGCGGAGGGACCGGATGGCTTGTATTTGATCGACCAGCACGCCGCGCATGAACGGGTGTTGTTCGAGAAGCTGATGGCACAGCATGAGAGCAAGAGCATCCCATCACAAGCCTTGCTTGCCCCGGAAGTTGTCACCCTGCCGCCACAATCCGCAAAAACGCTGACGGAGCAATTGCCATTCTTGAATCATTTTGGCTTTGAAGTGGAAGAGTTCGGCGCGAATACCTTTCAAGTGCGCGCCATGCCGATCCTGTTTTCGGGCGGTGACCCCGCATCCGCGCTCAAAGCTCTGGTGGAGGATTTTGAAGAGGATGAGAGTCCGCTCCAGGCGGAGGTGGAGGCGAGGCTGGCGGCGCGAGTCTGCAAACGGCTGGCGGTCAAAGGCGGGCAGACGCTCACATCTGAAGAGCAGCGAAGTTTGCTAAACGATTTGGAAGCCTGCAATTCGCCGCGTACCTGTCCGCACGGCAGGCCGACCATGATCCATTTATCGGTGGATACGCTCGAACGTCAATTTGGGAGAAAAGGTGCGCGATAACTGCACGCTCAGGTTGCCGTCCCGGGCGCGGGGAGCGGCTGAAAAAACGCGCGATGATCCGTGTTTCTAATTTTGTAAGGTGGATAAAAAAACAAAGCGAATACGCTAAAATTACACAATGAAAAAGTTGGCGGAAATCATCACTACGGAAGATGTGGAAACAATCTTCGAAACCATCCATGCCATGGTGGCGCTTGTGGAAAGCGACGGTAGGCTGGTCTCGTGGAATTCCGCTTTTGAATGCTGCAAAAAAATATTCCCTTCGGCGGGGAATTTACACGACCTGTTTGCTCAAAAAGACCGAAGCATCCTGCACGCCAAATTGACAAATGGAATGCCCGGTCATTGGGCTGTGGAATTTCCATTGGACGGTACCGGGCCCGCCAAATATTGTGATTGCGTTTTTATCCCAATACACAATGGAAGCATATTGTTTATCGCCGAACGCATGGAATCGGATATTGCGCTCCAGGAAATGGTCGAACGCCTGAACCGGCAGGTAAAGTTATTCCAGATCGAGAGCGAGTTCACCAAAAAGATCGCCCGCAACAAGCAGATCGAAATGGAAGCGGTCATGGTACAGGCCAGTGAAGTGGCGCACGTGGACCCGCTGACCTTTCTGATCAACCGCCGCTCGATCGTCAAGGAATTACAGGATGAAGTGCTGCGCGCCGAGCGGTATCATTCCATGCTTTCCATCTCAATCGTGGACGTGGATAACTTCAAGGCCGTGAACGACACGCACGGCCATCCGATTGGAGATGAAGTCCTGCGCCAGGTTGCTTATCAATTGCGCGAGAGCATCCGTCACCCGGATATTGTGGGACGCTACGGGGGTGAAGAATTCCTGATCATCCTGCCCAATTCAGATTCCAAAGCCGCCGCGGAACAGGCAACCCGTCTTTGCAGGCAAATCCGTGAAACGATTGTGCATGTGAAGGAACACGAAGTTAATGTCACCCTGAGCATCGGGGTGGCTCAGTTCCGGGCCGGCATGGATACCTGGGACACCCTGCTAAGCCGCGCGGATAATGCCATGTACGAGGCCAAGGTCAATGGGCGCGACGGCTGGGCCGCGGCAAAATAAAATCTCCCGCCAAAAATGCGGGAGATTTTATTTATTTTAGATATGGATTTGTAGGGACACAGCGAAGCGGTTTAGGGTCAAAATTATGGATCGATTCGCTGTGTCCCTGCGTTTCAGACACCCTCTTATTTATCGAAATATTCTCTACCATACAAGTAAGAGCAAAATCCTAAATTGTTCCTTGCGCCGTCCTCGGCACACGATTCCCTCGGAAATCGCCGCCGAGGACGGCGGCGTGAGCGTTTTTAAGACGCCTTCTTATTTATCGAAATATTCCCAAGGGGTTGTAACTTCCTGAAAAGCCGGGGAAGACGGTTTCGATATCGGAATTTCCCAAACGTTTGGAAAGTAACTCGCTCATGACCTGACGGTAATCGGTAGTGACGGCCAGGTCGGCATGGTCGTACAACTGGTCATTGTTCAGGCCGGGCCAATTTCCGAAAACCTGTCCGCCGTTGACGTTGCCCCCGAGCGTGAACATCACGCTGCCGTGACCGTGGTCTGTGCCATAGGATTCGTTCTGCACGAGCCGCCGCCCGAACTCGCTGATGACCACAACGGACAAACGCTCTGTATAGCCTGAATCCAGGTCGAGATAAAAATTTGCCAGCCCGGAGGCCAGGCTGTTGAGCAGGTCTGCGATGTAGCCGCCGTTGCCGTCGTTTTGATATTCGTGGGTATCCCAGCCGCCAAAGTCCACGGCGGCCACGCGTAAGCCGGCTTCGAGTTTGACCATTTGGGCAACGGTTTTCAATTGAATTCCAAATTCATCATCGTTGTAGGTCGCACCATTGGAGGGTTGATACTCGCCATTCACCAATGGGCTGACGATGTTCAACGCATCCAACGTCCGTGTGCCGGCGCGGTGCAGCAGACTATCTCCGCTGTATAACTGGTGCAGGGCATTTTGCTGTGACACGAGCAGGCCGTTTTCCCATTGCGAGAAATCGGCAGGCGTGCTCAAGCTGACGGTTGGGGTGAAGTTCAGCAGGGAAGTCGGCTGGCCGGAGGTGGAAAGCACCGGCAAAATGGATGAAATCCCCTTGCTTTGCAGGTGACGGGTGATCCAGCCGGAGGCGGTGCTTTTTGAGCCGGGTGTACCCAGCTCAATGAATTCCTGCGCGTCGAAGTGACTGCGGGTGTCGTGATCCAACCCAACCGCGTGGATGACGCCAACTTTGCCGTCCTGGTACAAATTGTACAAGGGTGACATGGCCGGGTGAAGACCGAACTGGTCGTTGAGAGGAAACAGGTCGGATATTTTTAAATCGGGGCGGGCCTTTTCGTAAAAGCCGCGGTCGCTGCCATCACGCGGCGGGACAACGTTGAGCGCATCCCAGCCGCCGCGCAGGAAAACGACCACGAGCGTATCGGACGGGTTCTCTTCCTGTGCAAAGGCGAGGTTGGTTAATTTTGCGCCCGCCATGGATGCAATGGCCGCGGAACAGCCTTGTAAAAATTGCCTGCGAGGAATGATTGTTTTCGGCATGATTATTTCCTTATGCCAGCAGCAAGCTGCCGGACTCCAGAGTTATTTCCACTGAAAATCGGGGCTCATCAGAATCACTTCGACCATGGCCGGCAGGACATATTGCACGTGGTCTTCGTCCAATAATTCATCGGCGCTGTATTCCTGCGCCATCACAGAGATGATCGCGGCGCGGTCTGAATCCACGAGGGTTCTGCCGAGCAGGCGGTTGATCCAAAAATCGGCAAGTCCCGCAGCGGTGCGGATTTCGGGCGGGGTCTGGCCGTACACGTCGGTTCGCAAGATGGTTCCCTGATCTTCATCGTCCATCCAGTTTTCGGTAATGCCCACAGCCATGTTCCAGCGATACAAAATGGACATGGAATTGGCCCAGGCTTCCTTCACGTCCGGGAAACCATCGGGCGGGCGGCGCTCGAAGATGGGCTGCCCCATCATGCCGATCATCCACGAAACGCCGCTGGGGATGCGGGTGAAGTCCGAATTCAGGGCACGCATCATGGAGATCGCCGCTTCCATCGGACGCTTGATCTTGTTGCCCCAGCTTTGTTTGAATTCCTCCGAGAGCAGGATGGTCTCCATTACGCGTTTCAATTGATCGGGCGCGGAGCGGAATTCTGTAAAGGTGGCGGCGGCTGCCTGGACGACAGATTCAGGCGGCAGGTCCGAAATGAAGCGGCGGCATAATTTCCGCGCAATGTGCCGCGCCGTGCCGGGATGATTCGCAAGCAAATCCAGCACGTCCATTCCATCCTTTAGATCGGGCTGGTCGGCTTCAATGTATTTTCCAAGCACAAGTTTGTTGAAGCGGTCGTGCCAGGGTTTGTAATACAGGAAATTCCCGGAGATGCCAATGCCCTCCTCCCAGCCGCCGATATTATCGTCGACACGCCAACCCGTGAGACAACGCGCCGCTTCGTAGACGTCGTTATCCACGTAGCCGATGGCGATCCCGTTCGCATCTTTCTCGACCGAGTTCGGGTCGCGCACACCCAGATAATTTTCCGCGCCGAGAGTGTGCAGTTCGAACAACTCGCGCGCAAAATTTTCATTGGGCCCGGCGTCGGAGCTGTTGTTTTGATTCAGGTAATACAACATGGACGGATGCTTCGCCACCGCCTCGAGCATCTGACGGAAATTGCCGAGCATGTGTTTGCGCAGCACATCGCGGTTGTAGGAGACGAGCAGCGGCACGCCGTCATCCTGCCAGAAGAAAATGTTGAAGTGGTTGTGCCAGAAATCGGCGAGCATTTCCACGAGTTGTTTTTTGCTGTAGACCGCGCGCAGGATGGTGGCATCCACGAGTTCGTAAGCGGGTTTGCTGTACCAGTCCCAATAGGCATCGTCGTTGGGGTCATAAGCATTGTTGGCGATGTGATCTGCGTAAAGCTGTTCGTGGGTTTTATGTAGGGTTTCAAACCCCGCGGCGTTATAACGCGTTTCAAAATCGGAGTTGTCCATAGAGTCGGGGTTGAGTTGTTGACTCACGTAGGCTTGCAGGCGTTCATCGTCGGTATTGCCGAGTGCGAGGAAGGCTTCGATGTCCCCGGGGCGGATGCCAAAACTCATGCGGCTTAACGCAATGATGGGAAGCGACACCAACGGCGGCGGGGTTGGGGTTGGACCGGTAATAATATTCGTTTGCAAAGTGGGGACGCCGGCATTGGGTGTTTGTGGTTCATCCTCTGCGCACGCGGCAAGCAGGGATGCGGCGGCGAGCGTTCCGCCAAGTTTGATAAAGTCTCTGCGGGTGAATTTTGAAATTTGGGAGGAATTCATATCAGCCTCTTTCTGAATTGCGGCTGATTTTACTTTGAGAATTACATTTCCCCAATCACACCAAAGTGCCAGAAAAAATTAACCATTCAGTAGGTCACGTTTCCCCTTTCGGGGACATGTATAATGTGACTGTCTCGATTCCAGTGGGATCTACCAACTTGCAAAAAATTTAACGCCAGGCCGCAGAGACGCAAAGTTTTGATTTACTTTGCGCCTTCGCGTCTTGGCGTTAGTGGTTCTGGGAAAAATGTGGCAATAGTCGTGGATTAGTGGACCCAAAAATTTGAATCTATTCGGTTTCAAACACATCACGGAACGCGGATGCAACCTTCGCTTTGACATCCTCCAGCGCAGGCGCAAGGTCTAACAAATCTGCCAGCGAAACGACAGGTTCGCTCAAGCCGCAGGCGATGATGCCCTCCCAGTATTCCATGTCCGGGTTCACGTTCAATGCAAAGCCGTGACGGGAGATGCCGTGCACATCCACTTTTACGCCGATGGCAGCGATCTTAGCGGGCTTCTTTTTATCCTCCGGTTTACAGCGTGCGCAGCGCGAATGGACATCAGGCTGGACCCATGCCCCGGTTAACCCGCTCCGCTGACCTGCCGCAATGCCAAATTGCATTAACGCACCGATCAGCATTTTTTCCAGCTTTCGAACATAGCCCACATAATCGGCTTCGGGGAGTTTATTTTCGGTGTTGACTTTTCCAAGAGGCAGCAGTGGATACCCTACCAATTGTCCCGGCCCGTGATAGGTCACGTCCCCGCCGCGATCCACCCAGTGGATGGAAATACCTTTTTGCTTTAATTGCTCCTCGCCCCACAGCAAATTCTCGGCGTGGCCTTTTCTTCCAAATGTATACACATGGGGATGTTCCAGCAAAAGCAAGGTCGGCGGACGTTTTCCCTCCGCGATCTCCGCCGCGTATTTGTCCTGGAGTTTCCAGGCGGTTTGGTATTCTATTAAACCTAAATCAATAATATCCAGTTTCATACCAATAGGTTCCGTAGGGACACGGCGCCGCCGTGTCCCTACAAATTAATCACCAAACACTCTACGATACAAATCCGACTCTAGCAACCCATTCGGGTCGCAGCGTTTTTTTAATTTCTTGTATTTTGCCACCGTCTCTTCGCCGTAAAATGCGAGCGCGGTCTCGGCGGTGGTTTCACTATTTTTGGCAAAATAAAATCTGCCGCCGTTGGCAAGGACGATCTGATCGAACTCCTGTAACATGGCCCGCAATTTGGCGCGGTTGGTTTCGGTCACTTTGAAATCCATCGCGAGTGAGAAACCGTCCACGGCGTGGGTGAGCAGGAATTTATCCGGGCGGTGGCGTTTTGTGACACCCAGATAAGACGGCAAACGATTTTTAAGCGATAGCTTGAGAATCTCCGTCCACGCGGTTTCGGCGGTTTCTTTTGGAAGAAAGGATTGATATTGGATCAATCCACTGCGCCCGTAGGAAAGCTCCCAGTTGGGTACATAATCCAACAGAAAATGAAAGGCTGCGTGAGGCTGGCGGAAGGTATGTTTGCTCAACGATGCAATGTATTTTGCCGTGTTAACTCCCCACCATCCCAGGTTATTTGCAAAGGGTGACATGAAATAATGCAGCAGTCCCTTGGGAAACACGCCAAAGATGCGCGACGGCAGGATTTGATTCTTAAACTTCATTGTTTCTTGCGGATTCTTATCCTCGCCTTCATGCAGGTAGCGCGCCGCGTGGATCTGTCCGCGTCCGAGGCTTTTGCCGCCCGTCATCGTGTCCAGCCAGCCGACGATGTAATCGTTGTTGGGAGCGCCCTCCAGCAGGATGGAGAGTTGTTCGCGCAGATTATGCACAGGCAGGGCGTCCACAGTCAAAAGTCCAGAATGGATGCGTTTCATCTGCAAGGTAATGGACGTGAAGATTCCCAGCATTCCATATCCGCCGATCATCGCGTAAAACAAATCCGCATTTTTTTTGGGCGTGCAGGTGATCTCCGCGCCCGTGGGCAGGACAGCGGTGAACTCAATCACATGCTCACCGATGGGCCCCATTTTGAAATTATTTTTTCCGTGGATATTCGCAGCGAGGCAGCCACCCAATGTTGTTTTCATCGTGCCCGAGACGACGGGAGGCCACCAGCCAATTGGCTCGACATGCTGCCAGAGTTTTTCCAATGTGACGCCAGGCTCGCATCGAATCCGCCCTGTGTCCTGATCCCATTCGAGAATCTGATCCATCGCTGACAGGTCCAGCACGATGCCGCCGCCATTTAAAGCGGCGTCGTTGTAGCTGCGTCCCGCTCCCCGCGCGGTGACGGTAAGCCCCATTTTCTTTGCGAGCTTGAAGGCCGAATAAATTTCCCCGGCAGATTTTGGTTGGATGAGATAGGCCGGCGCGTTGAGCGAATGTCCAAAGTTTTCGAGTTGGGTGAAGGTGTTTTGCATGATGATTATGAGACCCTAAGGGTTTTAAAAACCCTAGGGTCTTGAATGAGGATTAGAACGACATTCGGCGAAAGACCACCGAAGGGATGTGTTGAATGATGAGCATGATCCAGCGCCACAAGGATGCGGTGTAGATGAGCTGCCTGCGTTTGCGCATGGCGTTGTAAATATCGTCCGCTGCTTTTTCGGGTTCGATGGCAAAGGGCGTCCCACCCTGTGCGGCTTTGAGCATTTCTGTTTTTACAAAACCGGGTTTCACGGTTAGCACGTTCACGCCGCGGCGGGTGAGTCGGTTGCGCAGCGCTTCAAGGTAGGTGGCAAGCCCGGCCTTGGATGTGTTGTAACCGGGGTTGCCAATTCTCCCACGATCTCCAGCAACGGAGCCGATGCCGACGATCTGCCCTGCTTTGGCATTTTGAAACATTTCCGCCACAGGCGTCAGCCAGGCCATCCCGCCGATAAGATTGATCTCGACCATTTTGCGGTCATTTTCAAAATTGTATTTATCAACTCCACCGGGCGGGTAGTTAACCCCGGCCATGAAAACGAAAGTGTCCAGCCCACCGAGGTCGGCTACGATCTTGCGGAGCAAGTCCGGGACCTCATCGTAGTTTGATACGTCATGTTCGTAGGGGAGAGCGCGGGTTTCGTTCGCCGCGGAGTTGATTTCCGCGCACAAGGCATTCAATTTATCTTTTTGTCGGGAGAGGAGTGCAAGGGTGTAGCCTTCTTTTGCCATTTTTCGGGCGAGGGCGGCGCCAATTCCCTCTGATGCGCCGACGATCATGCCGCAGCGGCGGGGATTCAATGGAGTGGCAGGAGCAATTTTCGGTGAGTCAGACACGGAAGACCTCGTTAATCGGTGTGAAGATTTCATTCTAACACAGTCCAAATCATGGCGAAAATAGCCGTTATAATGAAGCGACCTCTACACGCGTTAGTACAAACGGAGGCTTGTTTCCAGTCTAAAAGATGATACAAAAGAACGATATGGAAAACGCAAAAAGCAATCGGAGCGATGTGTTCCGTCGAGCATGGGATATCATCGAACAGGATACATCCATTGCGCCTGATGAGAAGGAGTGGATATTGAAACTCATTCAGGTATTAGTTGAAGCCGCCGAAGCATCCCCCTCAAAGCAAGAAAATGACGAGCAGGTTAAGTCCTATACCCAGGAGATCATTTCCAAACATTCTCTGATGACCCTGGTGAAACAACAGGCGGACGAACTGGATGCCTTGAAGCGCATCGGGTTAAACCTGACCTCGAGCCTGGACCTGCAAACGGTGCTGGACGCCGTTGTAACCGAAGCCATGAAGTTGATCAAGAATGCGCGCTCGGCTCATATATTTTTGTATTCACATGGGGCCCTGGATTTCGGCGCGTCATTAAATGCAGACGGCGTCAGTAACAAGCCCTTTGCAACGCCAAGGCCGCAGGGACTCACATACTCCGTGGTAAATATGGGAAGCCCCATTATCGTCGAGGATATTACCAGCCATGCCTTATACAAAGGCGCCCCTGAAGATTGGGGCGGTTCGATTATCGGCATCCCGCTCAGGTTCAATAATGCCATTGTGGGAGTGATGAACCTTTCCCGGTCCATCACGGGCGGGTTTACGAAATCTGAACTGCGGTTGATCGGCCTGCTGGCCGACCAGGCGGCGGCGGCAATCTCCAACGCAAGCCTGCATAAGGGAGTGACCGAGCTGGCGAATACCGACAGCGTGACCGGCCTGCCCAACCGCCGCGCATTGGATGAACGCCTGCAGGAGGAAATGCGTTATGCAAGGGGCATGAGCTCCAAATTCTCCGTGGTGATGATGGATCTGGACGGGTTTAAAAATGTGAACGATACCCTGGGGCACAGCATGGGCGATGATGTCCTGCGGCATGTATTCAATTATCTCGCCGAGAAAATGCGCACCACAGATTTTCTCGCCCGCTACGGCGGCGACGAGTTAACCCTCATCATGCGCGATACTGGCCTGGAAGCGGCGGAACTTGTCACCAACAAGATCATTGAGTTGATGAAGGAATACTCATTCCCAATTCCGGGGCACAAATCTGTTCGATTGGGGATCACCGCGGGCATCGCCGTCTATCCGCTGCATTCCCACACCGCAGCCGATCTGTTGCGCGCCGCGGATGCCGCCCTGTACCACGCCAAAAAACACAATCGCGGGAAATATATCGTTGCCAGAGGATCTACAGGGCCATTGACTCCGGTGTCCGTTTCAAACAAATGATCATAAGAACGCGTATTAAAGTTTTTCGTTCTTTTTTAACGGTTTGCCTGTAACCAACAAGAGAGAGGCGGGGTTATATCCATACAAACCAAATCAGGAGCCGACATGCCACCCCGCAAAGTAAAACTCATCCTCAACCCCATGGCAGACATGGGACGTGCCTGGAAAACCGCCAATGACTTACGCCCCATCGCGCAGGAATTCAAAGGCGATCTTACATGGAGCGGAACGGTCTACCCCACCCATGCCATTGAACTTGCCAAACAAGCTGCCGAGGAGGGCTGTGACCTGGTCGTGGCCATGGGCGGGGACGGCACTGCCCATGAAGTGATCAATGGCCTGATGCAGATTCCTGAAAACAAACGCCCGATGATGGGCGTTGTGCCCATCGGTTCGGGCAATGATTTTTCCTACTCCATCGGCGTTACTCAAAAATCCGCGCACGCGCTGGCCCACGCACTCAAAGCTGAAAATGTTAAAACTGTAGATATTGGCATGATGACCGACGAACATGGCCGCACAGAATATTTCGACAACACCCTCGGCATTGGCTTCGACGCCATCGTCACCATCCGCTCGCATAAACTGCCGATTGTAAAAGGCTTTCTCATGTACCTCACGGCGGTCATTCAAACCATCATCTTAAATCACCATCCTGCCAGGGTAAAAATAGAAACGGACGTTGAAACATGGGAAAGCAACACGCTCATGGTCACGCTCTGTAACGGTCCGCGGGAGGGCGGCGGCTTTATGCTTTCCCCCGATTCAAAAAACAACGACGGCAAAATGGAATACGTCATCGTCAACAAGGTTTCACGCGCCATGATGTTCCGCCTCGTGCCTGAATTCATGCAGGGCACCCACATGCGCTTCAAACAAATCCGCATGGGCGAATTTAAAAAATTCACCCTTTCTTCCGACCTCCCACTTTACATCCATGCCGATGGGGAAATATTCACAAGTTTCGGGAGCAACCTCAAAAAGGTCAGTTTTGAAATTATGCCAAAAGCGTTAAGAGTGGTGAGGGGATGAGGAGGTAGACAAGTAAAAAAGTGGACAAGTAGACAGGTACACATGTGTACCTGTCTACTTGTTTACCTGTCTACTTACTCCCTACCCCAAAAACCGCGCGGATGCCATCATCGCAATGGAAATAATGATGAAGATCGTATTCGCGCTGGTCACAAACACCTGCCGCTTGCGAAGCCTTGCCATTTCAGCCATTTGCTCATCGGTGGGCTTGCCCTGAATTTGCGCGCCAAGCGCGGCCAGCGCGCCATTGGTATTGCCGATCATGAACCCGAAAACGAGCGCTACAATCCCTGCCGCAGCGCCAATGCCAAAACCAATTCCCTGACCGCTCATCATCCAGCCCGAGCTGAACCAGTTGGAATCAACTCCATACAAATATGTACCGGCCAGCACTGTCGCTACACCTGACCCCATCATCATCCCTGTGAAACGAGTCTTGGTCATTAGGTGACCGGCAAACTGCCGGCCTGTGTCCCCTGTTGCGCCAATGGCGGGGCCGACCACCAGGTTCATCAGGATGGCTCCCCCCGCCCAAACGATCCCGGCGATGATGTGAAGAAAACGTACAGCAGCGAATACCATTATTAAATCTCCTTATTGATAAAATTTAACGATCCACAACACAAACTAAAACACGAACCGATGCAGGACGATGCACCTTTTAAAAATTCCCTATTGACCCCGCAAGGGATGATAGAATCGAAACATGCCAGACCTGCTTGCATCCCTCCAAAAACATGATCTGGGACATCTCCGCATCATCGCTGGATTCTGGGGAATCGAATTGGAATCCACCGACTTGGATTCCGCACTCGAAGAACTCTCCGCCTCGCTGCTGGATCTGCAAGCTGTTACCGAAACAATCGACATTCTCCCCGCTGAGACACGTTCCGCGCTGAATGCCCTTGTTGAATCCGATGGCAAAATAGAGTGGGCTGCCTTCGCCCGCAAACACGGCGAGATCCGCGAGATGGGCGCAGGCAAACGAGACAGGGAACGCCCGCACATGAAACCTGTCTCCACGGCGGAGATTCTTTTTTATCGCGGCTTCATCGCCAAAGCATTCTTTGACTCTGGCAAAGGCGCACAGGAATTCGCCTACATCCCGGATGATTTGCTGGAGCTTATTAGCGAAGAAGCAGAAAACAGGAAAGTGGAAAGTGGAGGAAGAAATCTCAGCGAGCCGTTAGGCCGTCCCGCCACCCCCGTGGAAAAAGCCCACGAAATCCCCGCCACCGATCATATCCTTGACGATGCGACAACCTATCTGGCGGCACTGCGAATGAATCTGGAGTCGAATCTGGAGTCAAACAGCTTGCTGTTTGATAGACAGCGTGACCTACGTGATCTACTTGTCACCGCCAACCTCGTCAAAAACAACGCCCTCCAACCCGAAGCCGTTAAAAAATTTCTCGAAGCCTCCCGCCCCGAAGCCCTGGACATGCTCTTCCAAGCCTGGCTCACTTCACAGACCTTTGACGAATTGCGCCTGATCCCCAGCATCATCTGCGAAGGCGAGTGGCTTCGCCAGAACCAGCCGCAAGTCACGCGCGAATTTCTGATGGACCTGGTCAATGCCATTCCGCAAAACAAGTGGTGGAGCCTGCCAGCCTTCCTGCGCACGATCAAAGAAAAATTCCCCGATTTCCAAAGACCCGCCGGTGACTACGACTCCTGGTTTATCAAACGCGCCTCCGATGGACAATATCTGCGTGGCTTCGCTTATTGGGACTCGGTGGATGGGGCGCTGGTGAAATATTTTATTCAAATGCTGTATTGGCTGGGTGCGGTTGACTTGGCTTCGCCAGAAGAAGGCAAGGAAGTTACGGCGTTTCGGGCTAATGGGTTGCAGGTTGCAGGTTTGAAGGCCGAAGGAAAAATTGTTGTTTCGTCGAACGGAAAAATATCCGTCTCCCGTTATTTCTCCCGCGCTGTCCGCTACCAAATTGCGCGGTTTTGTGAATGGGATCAGGAAAAAAACGACGAGTACGTTTACCATGTCTCCGCTCAATCATTGAAGCGGGCGGGTGAGCAGGGATTGAAAGCGGAACAATTGCTTGCGATGCTGGTCAAATACACGAACGGCACAGTCCCGCCTGCGATGGTGAAGGCGCTCAAGCGTTGGGAACAGCACGGTGCAGAGGCCCGGGTGGAGAATCTGCTTGTGCTACGAGTCAGCAGGCCGGAGGTTATGGAAGAGATGCGCAGTTCGAAGGCAGGGAAATTTTTGGGCGAGTTATTAAGCCCAACAGCAGTGGTTGTCAAAAGCGGAGCCATCGAAAAAGTAATGGCAGCGCTGGCGGAGTTGGGCCTGCTGGCAGAAGTAAAAGAGTAAATGGAAGTCACGGCGGAATCGTGACTTCCATTTTTTGTTAAATCGCTATAATCATTTTGTGTATGATCTGGTGGTCGAGTAGCCCTGAGTGTTCGCCGAAGGGCATATCGAGACCACCAATAATAAACATAAATTGAAGTATGTGGTCCCGATATGGTCTCGCTGTAAAGCGGCTCGACCCATTCGACCACCCGTGGAAAATAGAATATATAGGAGAAACCCATGTCTAAAACGGATTGGATCCAACAAGAGATCGATGGTCTGAGATCGCAGGGGCTGTATAACAACATCCGCACGATTGGCTCACCGCAAGGCGCATGGCTGATTGTGGACGGGAAGAAGGTTTTGAATTTCTGCTCGAATAATTATTTGGGGCTGGCGAATCATCCCGCGCTGACGGCTGCCGCGAAAAAAGCGACAGATGAAATGGGCGTTGGACCTGCCGCCGTCCGCTCGATTGCAGGGACAATGACTCTGCACGTTGAGTTGGAAAAACGTCTCGCGCAATTTAAAGGGGTGGAAGCGGCGATCACATTTCAATCGGGCTTCACGGCCAACCTTGCCACTGTGCCTGTGTTGGTTGGAAAAGAAGACGTTATTTTTTCAGACAAATTGAATCACGCATCCATCATCGATGGCTGTCGTTTGTCTGGCGCGAAGATCATCGCGTACGAACACAATGATGTGAAATCGCTCGAGGAACAGATCAAGGCGAATTTGAAAGATTATCGCCGCGCGCTCATCATCACAGACGGCGTCTTTAGCATGGATGGTGACATCGCTCCGCTGCCCGATATTTATGAAGTGGCGAAGAAATACGATATTTTATTGATGGTGGATGATGCGCATGGCGAAGGTGTGCTTGGCAAGGGCGGGCGCGGCATCGTGGATCATTTCGGCCTGCACGGCAAAGTGGATGTGGAAGTTGGCACGATGTCCAAGGCGTTCGGCGTAGTGGGCGGAATCGTCGCGGGCAAATCGGTCATCATCGAATGGCTGCGTCAGCGCGGACGCCCGTTCCTGTTTTCGTCCGCAGTCACTGTGCCAGATGCGGCGGCATGTTTGGCAGCCGTGGACTTGCTCGAAGACTCCACGCAGCTTGTGGATAAACTTTGGGATAATGCCAAATATTTCAAAGCCGAAATGAAGAACCTCGGGTTCAATACTGGTGTAAGCGAAACCCCGATTACCCCGGTCATGCTTGGCGAAGCGCCACTCGCACAACAATTCAGCCGTGAGTTGTTTGATGCTGGCGTCTTTGCCATGGCGCTCGGTTTCCCGACCGTGCCTCAGGGTAAAGCGAGAATCCGCGTGATGATCTCGGCGGCCCATTCAAAGGATGACCTTGATAAAGGACTGGAGGCGTTCAAGACTGTGGGGAAGAAGTTGGGCATGATTTAGGGGGGGAGTAACGAGTGATAAGTGAGAAGTAAAAAATAGAAGGCAGAGGGGGCTGCCTTTTTTATTTTAAGTGGTTTATAGTGCTTGACGCCTAGTGCGGTGCGTTATATAATTATCTTGTGATTAAGACCATCAAAGACGAAGAAACTCACAAAATTTATCTACGCGAGCGTTCGCGCAAACTGCCTAACGATATTCAGCAAGTAGCATTGCGAAAACTCCGCATGATAAACAGTGCGATTAACCTTGTTGACTTGCGAGTCCCTCCTGCAAACCGCCTTGAAAAATTAAGCGGTAACAGGGATGGACAATACAGCATCCGTATTAATGATCAATGGCGAATATGTTTTGAATGGCGCGGCAGTGACGCTTTTAATGTTGAGATAACCGATTATCACTAGAAGGAACGAAAATGACAAATAAACTTTCTCCTATTCATCCTGGCGAAGTGTTGCTGGAAGAATTCATCAAGCCGATGAATCTGAGCCAGAACCGTCTTGCCATTGACATTGGCGTAGATACACGCCGCATCAACGAGGTTGTGCTTGGCAAGCGCAGCATCACAGCGGATACTGCCTTGCGCCTTTCGCGTTTCTTTGGCAATTCCCCCCAATTTTGGATGGGTCTACAGAATCAATACGATCTTGATGTTACAGAGGACTCATTGGGCAAGCGATTGGATCGCGAAGTGCGTCCACTGGAGATGGCGTAAAGCTTGGAATGAAGTTGGGCGTGATGTAGCTTGGGGTGAACAACAGTAAGCAAAATAAAATATGAGTCTGTTGTGTAATGCTCAGCGAATCGAGGAGGAAATATGTATGTCTTAAGTGTCACAGCACATGTGTTGCCAAATAAGGTAGAAACATTTCTCCATATAATCATGGAGTATGCGCTTGCCACTCGAAAAGAGAGCGGGAATGTACGGTACGATATTTTGCAGAGCGAGGATGATCCATCGTGTTTCGTTATCTATGAAGCCTACCGTACGAAAGAAGACTTTATGATTCACCGCGAAACACCACACTCTGCCAGGTGGAAGACGGAAACCGAGTTCCTTATGGCAAAACCGCGCGAAAGAATCCGCTGCCAAAGTTTATTTTTTAGCGACTAACTGGATTTTTTATTTAGCGCTCTTCACTTATTACTTATTACTCGTTCCTCGCATTTTCCTCCTCTTCCTCCCCCTCATCATCAAACTCTCGATCCACGCGGCCATTGGCTCGGGCGGCGGATAATTTCGAATCGCAAATTCTCCCAATCCTCGCGCGCGCAGGATTCGATTCGCAGCTTCCAATCCTGTTACACATGCGCGTTCCAAAAAGAAGGCAGGATTTTCGTGGCGCACCCAATCTCCCGCGCAATAGAGATTTTCCCACGGTGTTTCAATTCCGAGATGGGTGCCGCGCGCACCGAGAGCGGGCAGGGTGTGCGTGTCTGCATTGCGCTGCAAATAGGGCGCGATGAGATGTCCCTTTAATTCAGGGAAGGCGCGCTGCACGTCCGTGATGACGTGCGTCAGCAAAACTGCATCTGGCTGCGCGAGCACACTGGGCGGGCCATACACATGCGCTTCGATGCACGCGCCGCCTGTTTCAGCGTGCCACTTTTTATATGGCGCATAAATTTTTTCCAACCAGAAAAAATTGTGCATCACAAAGTCACCGCTGAACATGCCAGACTCCGGGCCCCGCCTTGGCTCTTTGTCAAACCACAAACGGATGACGGCGTGGCCCAGCCCATGCGGGAAGAAAAATTTTTCAGCGGGGAAACTGCTTTTGATAATTGAATCAGCTGCGGGTGAGTCTGAAGCGAGGATTAAGAATGGAGCATGATCTTCGCCTGCGAGTCCATCCTGCTCCCAATGCGCAATCCAATCCCCATCTCGCGCAGCGTCCACACGCTTCACTCTGCGCTTGAACCTGATCTCACCTCCGAGATTCAGTATCTTCGCTGATAGTTTTTCGCAGACCTCACCGCCGCCGTTGGGCAGATATTCGAACGACCACGCATCGCGGCGCATGAGCGTGTAAAAACGGAGGAAGGCCAGAAAGCCCGCCAACGGGACCTGGTCGGGGTCGGTGGCAAGCCCGTTGCGGGTGAGGCCAAAAAAGAGCGAGCGAAAGGCGGGTCCCCATTTTTGAAGCGCCTTGCCAAAGGTATGGCCCTCAAGCGGTTGATTCTCGACGAAGGGATCGATGCCCAACGCCATCACCAGCACCGACCAGACGTTGAAAATGGAAAGCAGGTCGCGCAGGGTGAGCATGCCCCAAAAGCGCGGCGAAAGAAAAAGTTGGACGTAATGAAACGGCGCGGGGATGACGCTATTGCGAATGGCGCTGCCGATGGGCGCACGGCGGATGGAGTCTCCCACGCGGTAAATCCATTGCTCGTCACGCGCACGCACAAGCTCGGAGATGATCTCATGCCGCCGTAGCATAGACTTGAGATTGACATACGAAGACCAGATCCCATGCACGCCATGCTCGGACGGGAAACGCCAGTCCTTGATTTGAATCGCTTCCCTGCCCGAGAGACGCCCGCCCACCCGCTCATCCGCTTCGAGGATGAGCGGGTTCAACCCGCGTTCGGCCAGGTGGAGGGCGGCCGTTAACCCTGCCACTCCGCCGCCAATGATGATGACATCGTAGGGTTTATCCATTGGGGTGATTATATATGACTGCGCTGCGAAACACGAAGTACACCAAGGTAAAAAACAAAAAGACTCTTCCTTCGTGCCCCTTCGTGACCTTTGTGTTTAAAGGTTTTATATATGGTAAAATCTCGCTCGCATTCCCAAAGAGTCCCTGGGATGCCCTGGAGGGATGGCCGAGCGGCTGAAGGCGCATGTCTTGAAAACATGTTTGGGTCACACCAACGTGGGTTCGAATCCCACTCCCTCCGCCAGCCGATTTACGATTGACGATTTTGGATTTATGATTACAATATCAATCGTAAATCGTCAATTTGAAAATCGCAAATTGATTTGGGGAGGTGCAAGAGTGGCTGAATGGGCTCACCTGCTAAGTGAGTGCTGGGTAAAACCAGTCGAGGGTTCGAATCCCTCCCTCTCCGCTAGCAAAGACATGTTCCGAAAGGGGCATGTTTTTGTTTTCCA
>JACPVB010000235.1 GCA_016191985.1 Chloroflexota bacterium
CGTAAGCCCGGAAGAAGTCAGGCACGAGATCATCAAAAAATCAGAGGGACTGGATGTCTGGGTAAAGAAACATCGCAACATGTTTGTAGAGCTCGGCACTGATGATATGCAGTTAGCCGTTCGTGATATTTTAGCGGGCTTCCCTTTGTTGACAAAAAATCTACCTGGACGAAATTCAGCAGACCCATTTGTTGTCGCTTTGGCTAGAATGAAAAACTATACAGTAGTAACAGAAGAAGGATTAGGCTCAATAAACAGGCCTCGGATTCCTTTCGTCTGTGAACACTACAAAATAAAATGTATCAACATACTTGGACTTATCAAACAAGAAGATTGGATAATTTAAGGACAAACAAACTTCATAGCTAAAATTGGGAGTTTGGGTCTGTTTTTTGTAATAAGATGAGTATAGCCTCCGAGTTCTTTGAAAACCCGTAGATTTTTTATTCGATCGTCACCTGAATCACCGCCGTATCCACTACTTGACCTTCCTTCACAACCACCAATTGCACAGCGTACAAGCCGCTTAATCCCTCTGTATCCCACTCTGCAAGGACATCATTTTCAATGGGCGCGATCACATCCCCACCCAACTGAATCCACTCCTGCGGATTCAACCCCTTGCCGACCTGCACGCGATAATACAAGAAACCATCTCCCGAAGCAGTTCCAATAATTTGCACTGTGCCGCTTACATCCGCGAACAACTGCGGGGATGTAATGTTCGCAACGGGATTTATGGGCGGAGCCTGGATCGCGTCATACGAGGTTGGTGGAATCTCCATGCCCGCGCTTTGCGCCCACTCGCGCGCATTTTCAGGGGCAAGCATGTACACGCGCCTGTCAATTAATTCAGGTGGTGTGAACACCGTTGCCAGCAGCCCCGTCTCACGGTTGATGGAAAACTCGCGGAACATGGTATCTGCATGGGTCGGTTCACTGCCATGCAGAAAAACTTCCGTCACCAGGTTCGGGCATTCGCGCGTGGGCAGCATCCCTGATGGATCGCAGACCGTCATGACAGCTACGCCTTGCGGCGCGGTCCATCCGTCGGCCGGAGTATTTTCAGAAACCGTTTGCATCAAGGCATTCCACAACACGGCTGGGAAACGCGGCGTGATTTTTTCCCCCGCTTGTTGGGGGGATGCAAGCGGAGTATCGCGCACACCGGTCCATGTTGCCACCACATGCGAAGGCGTAAACCCAACCACCCACGCATCGCTCCCTTCAACGGTCTGCCCAACTTTTATACCGGCAGGCCGCCCAATTTCCAACGCATTCGACCTGCCCAGCGAATTCCAACGCGCGGGTTCGTCGCTTAAGACATGTGTCATCAAATACGCCATGGCAGGAGTCACAATCGTCTGCGCTTGCGGCAGGGACCAATCCAACAGCGCAACGTGGTCCGCGCCTTCCACGCGCAGGATGCTCACGGGCAAAAATTCATCGCCAATGGCTTGCCCAAAATACACGCCCTGCGTTCCAAAGACTCCATACGCGCCCGCAAGCTCAAGCATCGAAACGTCAGAATTTAATTCAATGCCAAACGACGAAGCGATCTTCGTTACATTTTCAATTCCCATTTGCGTCTTTAACGTTTTCACGGGAGTTTGATAATCATTTGCCAGCGCAATTCGCAAACGCATCGGCCCGTGAAAATTACCGTCAAAATTTTGGTTGACTTCTTCGCTGGCGAAATCCCCGTAGGGGGGAATATCCCACGTCAATGAGCCTGGACTCAAGCCTCTTGTGAATCCCGTCAAATAGACAAACGCATCCAAACTGGACCCGGGCCTGTGTGCGCTTACAAGGGGAGTTTCCACGCCTTGACTGGTTTCGCCAACCATCGCCAGCACCTGACCTGTTTTCGGGTCGAGAATTAATGCACTGGCAGATGAATCCGCGAAGGTGACGGCGGGCGGCAGGGACGGTAACAGCCTTGCAGAATCACAGTCCGTTTCGGGAGCGGGCAGGTCTGCCAGACGGGTTGCATACACTTCGGTGACGCAGGCGGCTTGCTTTTGCAAATCGTAATCCAATGTGGTGACGATGGTTAAGCCGCCGCGTTCGATTCGATCACGCGGGATTTGCGTCTCTAATTGGGTGAGGACCAGGTTCACGAAAGCAGGAGCAATTGTCGGCGGAGTTGGAAGCGCGGATGTTATCTCCGAAGTCTCTGCGAGGGCAAGCGCTGTCGCTTCGTTGCTTGCCAGCCCAAGCTGATTCAAAATATGAATCACTTCGCGTCCGCGCTGCAAGGCTACCTGCGGCGCATCCAGCGGATTGAGCGCGGGCGTTTCACTCACTGCCGCCAAAATCGCAGACTCGGCCAACGTGAGTTGGTCGGCGGGTTTATTGAAATAAAGATTCGCGGCGGCATCCACACCGTAGGCATAATTTCCAAAATTCGCGCTGTTCAAATACCATTCGATGATCTGCGTGCGCCCGAATTGCGCGGTGATCTGCGCGGCAAGGATGCGCTCGCGGATGGCGCGGCGCATGGTGGGCGGTTCGTTGTACAACATCAATCCGCTGACAAGTTTTTGCGCGATGGTGGGATGCCGTTCGGGGTCGTCGTAGCCCTGAATGGCGTAGCCCGAATGAATACGGAATTGCGGGTCTGCCACGGCGATGACGGCATTGATTAAATTTTCGGGAATGTGCTGCGGGTTTTGTTCGTTGACGGGGATGTAGCGGCGAGTCTGTGCCGCATCGTCTGGCGCGAAGGTGAGGAGCAATTGCAGCCCCGTGCGGTCATAGATGCGCGTGGGTTGGAGCAGCAGGCCATCGGGCGGGTTTAATAAACGCGGCAGGATTTCAGTGGAGGGAAGTTCGCGCGTAATATCGGCGTATGCAAATGCGCCGAGGATGATAGCCAATGCAAGCAAAAGGGATAAAACGATTCCCCCGCTGATGATCGCGCCGCGCGTATGCGCTGATTGTTTGTTTTGTTTTTCGAGCCGTCGTTCACGGCGGGCACGCAGAATTGGAAGGGTGGAGGGCATGTCTCTATTTTAGCGTAGACACGTCTTGACGTAGTAACGACTTCAGTCGTTCGAGTAAAAAGCGACTGAAGTCGCTACTACTTAAAATTTAATGCTCGCCGAATTGATGCTCTTCGGTGGATCCCTTCATCGCCGCCGTGGAAACTTCTCCGCCGGTGACGGTCATCTGGACGGCGTCGAAATATCCCGCGCCCACAAAGGACTGATGTTTGATGGCGCGGAAGCCCAGGTCTTTTTCCATTTCAAATTCACGTTCCTGCACTTTGACGAAGGCGGTCATGCCGTTGCGGGCGTAGCCGTGCGCCAGTTCGAACATGCTGGCGTTAAGCGTATGGAATCCCGCCAGGGTGATGAACTGGAATTTATAGCCAGCTTCGCCCAGTTGTTCCTGGAAATCCGCGATCTGTTTGTCGTCCAGTTTGCGCTTCCAATTAAAGGAAGGCGAGCAATTGTAGGCCAGCATCTTGCCCGGATATTTGGCATGAATGGCTTTTGCAAATTCGCGGGCTTCGACAATATCAGGTGTGGAGGTTTCGCACCAGATCAGGTCCACGTACGGGGCGAATTCCAGGGCACGGGCGACAGCATATTCCAATCCATTTTTCACCAGGTAGAAGCCGTCCGCAGTGCGTTCGCCGGTGAGATGTTCATGATCTACGCGGTCAATATCGCCGCGGATGAGGGTGGCGCTCAAGGCGTCGGTACGGCCAATGAAAATGGTGGGGACTCCCATCACGTCCGCAGCGAGGCGGGCGGAGATGAGCTTCTGGATGAAATCATGAATCGGCACGAGCACCTTGCCGCCCATGTGTCCGCATTTCTTTAATGAAGATAATTGATCTTCGAGATGGATGCCCGCCGCGCCCGCTTCGATCATGGATTTGATCAATTCAAAGGTATTAAGCGGACCGCCGAAGCCGGCCTCGGCATCCGCCACGATGGGTGCAAAATATTGCACCTCGCCATCGCGCCCTTCCATGTGCTGAATCTGGTCGGCGCGGATAAGGGAGTTGTTGATTTTTTTCAAAACAGTAGGAACACTGGTAACGGGATACAGACTCTGATCGGGGTACATGGTGAGGGCGTCGTTCGCATCACCCGCCACCTGCCAGCCGCTGAGGTAAATGGCTTTCAACCCCGCCTGCACCATTTCCACGGCCTGGTTGCCGGTCAGCGCCCCCAATGCGCGGATGTATTTTTCTTCATGCAAAAGATTCCACAGGTGCTCTGCTCCCATGCGCGCGATGGTGTGATCGTGCTGGAAGGTGCCGCGAAGCTGGTCCACTTCCTCGGCGGTGTAGGGACGATACACGCCCTGCCAGCGGATATCATTTGCCCATTCTTTCTTCAACTCTTCGACGGACTTGGGTTGGTATTTTTGATACATGATTTTTCTCCTCTGAATAATATTTGGTGTCATTCCAGGGAACGCGGGGACGAAGAATCCTGGATGATTGAAGCGCTTGGATTCTTCGCTCCCGATGGCCGTTCAGAACGACATGCAGCTAATCTAAATTTTCATATGCCGAAAGCGTTAAAAATTCCGCAAAAGTATTCGATGTGACCAGTTCATCGAACAACTTGATCGCTTCATCCATTTTGCTGGCGGCGTATGCTTGCGACCCGTACAGGGTTTTGATTGTTTCGATTTCCTCTGCCAAAAACTGGCGATAGAGGTTTTCTGAAATTCCCCGTCCATCGGAGAGTGCGGCGGTGGAATGATGAATCCACTGCCAGAGTTGGGCGCGGCAGATTTCGGCGGTGGCGGCATCTTCCATCAGGTTGTGGATGCCGACGGCACCGGAGCCTCTCAACCATGCGTCCAGATATTGCAGGGCCACATTGATGTTGAGCCGCATCCCCGCTTCTGTGATTTGCGCGTTTGGAATATTGAAGTTGATCAAATCCGCCGCAGCAACGTTTACTTCCGCGCGCATCTTTTCCTTTTGATGCGGCTTGTCCTTCAACACGCCGTCGAAGACTTCCTTTGCCACGGGCACAAGGTCGGGATGCGCCACCCAGGTTCCATCGAAGCCGTCGGCTGATTCACGTAATTTATCTTCCCTCACCTTTGAGAGTGCGGTCTCGTTTACCTGCGCATCCTTGCGGCTGGGGATGAAGGCCGCCATGCCGCCGATGGCGTGCGCACCGCGTCGGTGACAGGTTTTCACCAGCAGTTCGGTGTACGAACGCATGAAGGGAACGGTCATGGTGATTTGCGCGCGGTCAGGGAAGAGGATTTCAGGACGTTTGCTGAATTTCTTAATGGCGCTGAAGATATAGTCCCAGCGGCCCGCGTTCAACGCGGTGATGTGGTCGCGCAGTTCGTAGAGAATTTCATCCATCTCGAAGGCGGCGAGGATGGTTTCGATCAGCACCGTCACCTTGATGGTTCCGCGCGGAATGCCGAGCGCATCCTGTGCGAAGTTGAAGACATCGTTCCACAACCGCGCTTCGAGATGACTCTCCAGCTTGGGCAGGTAGAAGTACGGCCCGCTTCCTTTGTCCGCCAGGCGAATGGCATTGTGAAACAGGAACAGGCCAAAGTCGAAGAGCGAGGCGGAGACTGGCTTTCCATCCACCAGCGCATGTTTTTCATCCAAATGCCAGCCGCGCGGACGCACGAACAAAATCGCAGGCGTGTCATTAAGTTTGTAAATTTTTTCAGGTGTTGTCAGGGAAATTGTGCGCTCGATTGCGTCGCGCAGGTTGAGATGACCCTCGATCAGATTTTCCCAGGTCGGTGAGTTGGCGTCTTCGAAATCCGCCATGAAAACTTTGGCCCCCGAGTTTAACGCGTTGATTGCCATCTTTCTTTCCGGCGGACCCGTGATCTCAACGCGGCGATCCTGCAAGTCCTGCGGAATGGGGGCGACCTTCCAATCCGCGGCGCGAATGGGCACCGTCTCATCGAGAAAACCCGGCGAGGCTCCATCATCAAACGCCTTTTGGCGTTCGGCTCGTTTCTGTAACAACTCGCGCCTGCGTGCGCCGAACTTGTGTTCCAATTGTTCGACAAATGCAAGCGCTTCGGGCGTAAGGATCTCCTGAAATTCAGGAGAAGGTTTGCCGTGAATCTTCATGCAGACACCTCCTGCGTTATAAAAATGGGGGCGGCAATTTATTTTGGCGAGTATACAGATGCGAGTAACAGGGTGGTTACAAGTTTTGACTATTGTATGGAAAAACGGCCACAATGCAAGGGCGAAATTTCCTATAAACCTCTAATGCACATTCAAAACAGCGCGTGCTACAATTTTTGCATGAACACAACTCGCCCTCCCTGCTAAGTTCTACTCCCCCTAACTCATAAAAATCCAACGCCTGATGATCTCGACGGCGCCTGACGCGGCCGTCTATTTTCATTTAAGTGCGCGGCTCGTGCTCCGCCCCGCTCCAATTTGTCGCTCTTTCTTAACTCGACAAATTGGAGGTTTCAAATGGAAACGATTCGGGGCAGAACGTCCCTTGATTTGGATTTGACTGATTTTTATGCACGACTCGCAAACTACAACCGCATCATACTGGACCTGGGAACGGGTGACGGCAAATTTGCCTTTTGCCACGCTGAAAGTTTTCCCGGTCATTTCGTCATCGGCGTGGACTCGTGCCGCGAGAACCTGCACGAGGTTTCGCGCGCCAAACTGCCGAACCTGCTCTACATCATTGCCAGCGCACAAAACCTGCCGCATGAATTAAGCGGATTGATCTCGCACATTACCATCAACTTTCCGTGGGGCAGCCTGCTCCAAAGTTTGTTGGCCGGTGATCCCCAACTCCTGTGCGGGCTTGATTCCATTTTGAGTCCGAACGCTTCGTTGGATGTCCGCTTGAATGGCGGCGCTTTGGCCGAAGCAGGCTGGTCTCTCGAAGATGGCGTGGAACAGATTCGCGAGCGTTTGAGTTATGCGGGCTGGCAAATTGGAAAACCGGTGATGATGGATTCGCGCACGTTGAAGAACTTCCCCAGCACCTGGGCCAAACGCCTCGCCTTCGGGCGCGATCCGCGGGCGATTGAATTGAGGTGTACAAGTTAACCTGGCTTTTTTCACCACGGAGCACACGGAGATCACAGAGAGGAAAATATTTTTAATCTCCGTGCGCTCTGTGATCTCTGTGGCAAGAGCATCCAACCCTTGACTCTCCCCCAAGGGAAGAATGTATACTGCCGCAATGAACCAGCCAAAGGATTTGCTCTCCATCGGGACCTTTGCCAGCATGACCCGCCTCTCGATCAAGGCGCTGCGGTTGTACGATCAATTGGGAATTCTCCAGCCGCTTCACATTGACTCTCAGTCTGGCTACCGCTACTACGGCGTTGACCAGGTCCCCAGCGCGCGCATGATCCGGAACATGCGCGATATGGACATGCCCCTCGCCACCATCCGCCGAATGCTTACAGTTCTGCCCGTCTCACAAGCACAGGCCGAGTTACTGGTGCGTCAGCATTTGGAGATGCGCGAGAGACAGCTCGAACAGATTCGATGGCAGGCTCGTCAATTTACCAAACTATTGAAACCGGAGGCAAGTACCATGAGTCTTGAAGTCGTTGTAAAAGACATTCCCACCCAACAGATCATCAGCATCACCCGCCGCCACACCGTGGACGGCCTGGGCAAACAGGAAGAACAGGATATCGGCGCCTTATTCTCACTTGCAAATGAGCAGGGCGCACAGACCGAAGGAGCGCCGTTTGGCATCTATCACGGCCCCGTCAGCGAAACGGAAGATGGTCCTGTGGAAACCTGTGTCGCAATCCAGGGAAAGATCGAAGTCCGGGACGATATCGAAGCCAGGCAATTGGAAGGTGGAAAGGGTGCATCTGTGACCATCACCGGTGAGCTATGTCATTACCCCGAATTGCTGGCCGCCTACGATGCCGCCGCGGATTGGATCCAAAAGAACGGCTATGAAATGGTCGGCTCGCCGCGCGAAATCTGGTACACCGCTCCCGGCCCCGATGCAAAGTGGGAGATCGTCTGGTTGTTCAAGTAACAAATATAATCAGTACTTCACGAAATGTTCTCGTAGTGGCGACTTCAGTCGCTTTTCACCCGAACGACTGAAGTCGTTACTACGTTTTCGTGATCTACTGATAATTTCCCCAATTTGATTTGGGACGCACACGAACGCTGATTTACGCTGACACTTGCACCGAACGCAAGCGCGGTGTAAAAAGCACGAATCAGCGTTTTTCTGCGTTGATCTGCGTCTATAAAAACAGACTCACCCGCGAAAGATTAATTTCGGGGTGAGTCATGTTTTAAAAATTCATGGCGTAGTTATCGGTTGGAAATTCTTGATGCTAAAAATATTGCAGCAGTTACTGACCCGTGGCCGGAGCAACCCATAACCCGTGTAAATGCCGTAGCTGAGATTAGTGACGAATCCATACTCTTTGTCAAAGTCCGCTTGCAGGATGGAGGATGGAAAATTTTGCAGAGTCTGTTCCAGCAGGTCGAAGATGAGGGTCATGGTAAAGTGATTGTAGTTGCACAAAAAGACCTCGTTTCCCCAATCGGGGTTGGCCCATTTGTCGGGTGGTAGTATTTGCCGGGCTGAGCCTATCGTCTCCACTTTGACCACAATATCATTTTTAACTTCAATGATTGCGGAAGGCTGGCAGATGGAACGGGCCTCGCCTTCGATCTCGAAGGTGTAATCTGTCAGCCCAAAAGATTCCCATTTGGCTCGCGCTGGAGGAAGCTCAGCGCGAATGCTGGCAACTTCCAGCGCATGTTTTGCGGATGAGATCGGGTCGTACAGGGTTTGGAAGACGGCCCCAAACAGCAGGATGATAATCCCTGCTGTTTTAGCGATAGGTAGTTTTGAAGAGGTCATGAGTCGAGAATATAACATAACAAAAAGACCAGCATTATAGATCGCTGGTCTTTTGCTCTTTCACTTCGATGCTCTACAACCCAATCGGTTTCGACCCGATCAACCTGCGGTGTGCGGCGCGCATACAGGCATTCATCACAACCTGCAAACCCGCATCGCGCGCTTTTTGTGCGGACTCTTCATGGGAAATACCCTCCTGCATCCATATGATCTTCGCTCCGATCTTAATAGCTTCATCCACAACGGGCGGCACATCCTCGGGCTTGCGGAAGACCTGCACCACATCCACTGGAACGGGAATATCAGACAGGCTTGCATAAACCTTTTCCCCAAAAATCTCCGTCGCGGTTGGGTTGACAGGGATGATGTGGTAGCCCTGCTCCTTCAAGTAGGAAGCGATCCAATAACTTTCCTTTTCCATATTGGAGGATAGACCCACGCTGGCAATCGTTTTTGCTGCCAATAAAATTTCCTTCATTTCGCTATCGCTGTTCATATGTACTCCTTTTTCCTTTATTCTTCATCTTTCCAATGTCATCGATAATCAACAACCTGTTTACCTGTCTACTTGTCTACCTGTTTACCTATCTACTTACCTACTTGTGTACCGAGCTTTACCGGCAAGATTACCTTAAACTTCGTCTCCCCCGGTTTCGACTCAACCAGCAACTGTCCATGATGCCGATTGGCAATGATGTCATGTGAAATATGAAGTCCCAGCCCCGTGCCGCTGCCGGGTGGCTTTGTCGTAAAGAACGGCTCGAAAATCCTGGCTCGGATACTTTCAGGAATGCCCGGGCCGGTATCTGTGATCTCAACGATCACATGATTATCTTCCACATGCGTCCGCAATGATATTTCACCTTTGCCATTCATCGCATCGATTGCGTTGTCGATGATATTTGTCCACACCTGGTTAAGCTCGCTGGCATACGCCTCGATGCGCGGCAGGTTCGGCGAATATTCCCGTTTGATGGTCACGCCTTGTTTCAATTTATGCTGCAAAATTACCAGCGTATTTTCCAATCCTTCGTGAACATCCACTTCCAAAATCGGAGCCTGGTCGAGATACGTGTAAGACTTCATCGCATGAACGATTTGCGAAACCCGTTCGGTGGTCTGCTGAACCTCGGATAGCAGACTCATCATCATACAACCCGCGCCCAGCCATTGAACAGCCAGGCTAAAAAAGGATTTGCCTTTCAACGATTCAAGTGATTCGATGTCCCAGCCAAAATTGACCATCGTTGGCGCAAGCTCCCACGCGGATTCGATTCCGTTCGCTTCCAACCACGCCTGAAGCTGGTCCACCAGATCGATTTTTTCCAACGCCTCGAGCTTGAGCGGCGCGGCAAAACGGCGGGTTGCTTCGTCCATGAGATCATTCAACCAGTCGGTTTGATTTTCCTTGAAAGCTGCTGATTCAATTTGGTGGGTTAAAACCTGCCATTTCACCAGCGTTTTATTTAATTCCGATGCGCTCCTCTGCGCGGCGGCGGCGGGATTATTCAACTCGTGCGCCAGTCCCGCGCTGAGGGTGCCCAGGGCCGCCATTTTTTCCTGCTGGTGGAGCAGTGCCTCATTTTGATTCAAACGTGCCATCACCCAATATAAAACCGCCATGGCCGCGCCCGGGCTGGATGACAATAATTTCTCGAATGCCTCCTGCGGAATGCGCAAGACCTCGCCATCGGTCTTTGCGGTCACGGATGCAGAGCGTGTCGTGCGCGAAAGCAAGGCCATCTCGCCGACCACGTCGCCTGGATTCCGCATGTCAATTTTGATGAGCGACTGTCCCGATTGTTTTTGAATTTCAAATTCACCCTTCGTGAGCACGTACGCTGAATCCCCCGGGTCGCCTTGTTTAATGAGACATTCCCCCGCGCGCAACGAGACAGGCTCGGCCATGTCCATGAGTTGTTTCAACTCTTCATCGGACAGTCCTTGAAAGAGCGGGGATTTGCGGAGGTCGTTGAGGTTCATATTTATAAATACACCGGTGGTCGAGTAGCCCTGAGCGTTCGTTGCGAAGGGCATATCGAGACCACCACGTTTTTAATTTAACCTGTTGGTCTCGATATGCTCGCAAAGAGCGCTCGCTACTCGACCAACGGTGTATTACAACGTCTTCAAATATTCCTTGATTAACGCATACGCAATCGCGCCTTCGCCCACTGCGGACGCAACGCGATGATTGGTTCCATAACGCACATCGCCTGCAGCAAAAATTCCAGGCGTAGACGTCTCCAACAGAAACGGGACCCGCTCCAAGGTCCAGCCATGAGGCGCTGTCCTGAGCTTGTCGAAGGGCGGCTTTTTGTCCACCATCACATCTGTGCCTGTGAAGATGTATCCCTTGCCGCTGCACATCACCAAATCCGCAACGATTTTGCTTTGCGGTTGCACGCCGATGAAAACAAACAACGCTGCGGTGGCGAGCGTCTGCGTTTCATCGCTCTTCGTATCTTTGATGATGATCTGCTCCAGCGAATTCGCACCTTTCACTTCAAGCAAA
>JACPVB010000230.1 GCA_016191985.1 Chloroflexota bacterium
AGGGAATTTTGTCCTTTGGCAAGGCACGCCAGTTGTGCGATATGACAAAATTCGAGTTCGGTGTTCTATTGGGCCAGCGCGGCGTGTCCCGCCACTATTCGCAGGAAGATTTGCGGGATGACTTGACCTATGCTGGTCGTTAGCAACACGTCCCCAGTCATGAATTTGGCAGCCGTGGATTTGTTGGATCTTCTACGACAGCAATTTGGAGAAGTGGTCGTCCCTGCGGCGGTGATTGAAGAACTCAGGCTGGAATCAGATTATCCTGGAACAGATAAAATCCGTAATGCAATATCTGCGGGTTGGCTTCGCCAGGAGAATGTTGAAAATAAACAAGTTGCTTTGGCTTTGAAACGCGAATTAGACAATGGGGAAGCGGAAGCGATAGCATTAGCACTCCAATTACAAATTGATGTCATACTCATGGACGAACGGGAGGGTCGTTCTGTTGCGAAATCCATGGGGTTGAACCCAATCGGGATTCTTGGAGTTCTCGTAAGAGCAAAGCAGGATGGATGGGGCGATCCATTCCGTCAAAGAGATCTTAAACAGATTGCGGAATGAAGCTGGATTTTATATCACTGATGGTTTGATGCAGAATATTTTGTCTGTGCTTGGAGAGTTGTAGCATTTACTCTAATCTTGAAAGTTCTGGGATATTCGATATCTAAATGATAGTTCCACAATCAAAGGCGCAATCAGGGAGGACTCAAACAAAATGAAAACAACTTTCTTTCCTCTTTCCTCTTTCTTCATTCAGTCGTAAAATCCTGTAAAAATCTGTCTGGACAATCGGAGGCTGAATGAACGAATTGCAGGAACGTATTTTGAAAGAGGGGAAAGTGCTTGGCAATGGAATTTTAAAAGTAGATAGTTTTGTCAATCATCAAGTAGACCCAACTCTCATGGATGCCTGTGGGCGCATGTTCGCAAAACTCTTTGCGAATGTCGGCGCAACAAAAATTCTCACCGCAGAAATCTCGGGCATCGCCCCGGCCCTCACCACCGGCATTCACCTTGGCCTGCCCGTGGTGTACGCCCGCAAGACCAAACCCATCACCATGCCAGACCAGGTCTATCTCACCCTTGCACCGTCACACACCAAAGGCCGCATGGTCGAGCTGATCGTCTCTCCTGAATATTTAGCCAACAATGAAAAAGTCCTCATCATCGACGACTTCCTCGCCAGCGGACAAACCATCCTCGGCCTTGCCCGTCTGGCTGAGGCTTCTGGCTCAAAAATTGTCGGCATCGGCGCATTGATCGAAAAGATTTTTGAAGGCGGCCGCGACGCATTGAAATCTCTTAACGTACCCATCGAATCCATCGCCTGCATCAAGTCGCTGGATAACGGGGAAATCGAGTTCGTGGATTGATTACGGATTACGAATCACGCATTCCGTGATGCGTAATCCGTGAATCGTAATGCGTACATTTCTTCGCCTTCGATTTATTACCCGCCTTATCGGCTGGATCTTCACTTACATGAGTTTCCTCATCCCAGTCACGCGCCTCCGTGAGACCTCGAACCTGTTTGCGTTTCATCATCCTTCTCCCAGCTATAAGTTTCACGTGCTCATTCTCCCCAAGCGTCAGGTGGATTCCCTCATCAACCTCAACCCGCAAGACACCGCCTTCCTGACAGATTTATACGCCACCGTCCAAAGCCTCGTGGACGAATTCCATCTCAAAGCCTATCGCCTCATCGTCAACGGCGGCGAGTATCAGGATTTCCCGCATTTACATTTTCATCTCATATCGGATATGTAGGGACAGGGCTTGCCCCTGTCCTTTTGCCCTTGTTCTGACATTTACAATCAAGGGCGACCGCGAGGGTCGCCCCTACAGGAATTAATTATGAATTCAATTGCCATTCTCGATTTCGGTTCCCAATATGCCCAAGTTATCGCCCGCCGTGTGCGCGAGGCGCAAGTCTATTGCGAGTTATTTCCGTGGGATGCGCCGCAGGAAAAAATTCTATCCATCCATCCCAAGGGATTCATCCTCTCCGGCGGACCCAGGTCCGCTTATGAGGAGAACGCGCCTTATATTCAAAAATTCATCCTTGAATCGGGTTTGCCGATTTTGGGAATTTGCTACGGTATGCAGGCCCTCACCGTCGCCCTCGGCGGCAAAGTGGACCCGTCCCCTCAGCGTGAATATGGTCATGCGGAAATTCAGCCGTTGATTCCGGGCACAATGCTGGATGCGCTCTCCAAAGTCTGGATGTCTCACGGTGACAAAGTGACCCAATTGCCCGAAGGTTTCATGGCGCTTGCCAGGAGCGGCAACAGTCCTTACGCAGCGATGGGTAACATGCAAAGAAAATATTTTGGCGTGCAGTTTCACCCCGAAGTGCATCACACCCCGAACGGCAGTGAACTGCTCAAACACTTCGCCATTGACATCTGTGGCGTAAAAGCGGACTGGACTCCCGCCTCCATCATTGACGACAGCGTCAAACGAATTCGTGAACAGGTTGGGGACGCGCGCGTCCTTGCAGCGGTTTCGGGCGGCGTGGATTCATCGGTGGCGGCGGCGCTCGTCCACAAGGCTATTGGCGATCAATTGGTCTGTGTTTTCGTGGATACGGGACTCCTGCGCGCGGATGAAGGAGCGCAGGTCGCCTCCGCCTTTCGGGGCGGCCTGGGTGCTGAACTAATTACAGTGGACGCCGCTGACGAATTTTTGGGCGCGTTGAAAGGCGTCACGGATCCGGAACAAAAGAGAAAGATCGTCGGCGAGAAATTCATCCGCGTGTTTGAGCGCGAGGCAAAACAAATAGGACAGCCAAAATTTTTGGTGCAGGGAACGATTTATCCTGATGTCGTTGAGTCCTCCGCGCCGGATCGAAACAAAGCTGAAAAAATAAAAACCCACCATAACGTGGGCGGTCTGCCCGAGGATATGGAATTTGAACTCGTCGAACCGCTGCGCTATTTATTCAAGGATGAAGTCCGTTTGGTAGGGGAAGCGCTTGGGCTGAGTGAAATGCTTGTTTGGCGGCAGCCGTTCCCAGGTCCCGGCCTGACCGTGCGCTGCCTTGGGGAGTGTACGCCGGAGCGTGTATCCCGTCTGCGGGCGGCGGATAAAATCCTTCTTGAGGAATTATCCAAAGCAGGTTTTTTGGGAAAGGGTGCAAAGACTTCACAGGCTTTCATGGTTTTGCTCCCTGTGAGATCAGTTGGAGTGATGGGCGACATGCGCACGTACCAGGAGGCGGCGGCCATCCGCGCCGTATCCACAGACGATTTTATGACCGCCGATTGGGCGCGCCTGCCCTTTGACCTCCTTGCAAAAATATCGAGCCGCGTGGTAAATGAAGTGGAAGGAATCAATCGCGTGGTGTATGATATTACGAGTAAACCGCCTGCCACAATTGAATGGGAATAACAATTTACGATTTGCGATTTTGAATTTACGATTGATGATTGGGAGATTGAAATGAAATTTGATTTCGGGGAAGTGTTGGGTCGCATGTGGAAGATCGGCTGGAATCACAAGGTGCTGTGGCTGTGGCAGATGCTGCCTGCTTTGACTGCGATTGTGTTCGTGCCTTTCTTTTTTCTTTCCAACCCGTTCTTTCTTACATCGACACTTGGACCTTTGAACGAGTTTATGTCAGAGCCGTGGGTGTCCATTGTGTTTGGTCTTGTAACCTTGCTTGCTTTTATACCATCCATATTTCTTGCGGTTGTTATTCAATTGACAACAACCTATGGTGCGATGAAGGTTGAAAAAGGCGCAGAGAAACTTGCATTCCGCGAATTGTTCACTGAAAGCCTGCCATATTTCTGGCGCATATTGGGTTTGTACGCTATTTTTGGCGGCGTGTGGATGGTGATCTGGTTTGGCTTCATGGCCTTTTTTATGTTCACTTCCATTTTTACCTTTGGCCTGGGATTTATTTGTGTAATTCCCTTCTTTTTACTGCTAATTCCACTTTTGCTGGTCGGTTATTCTGTTTTGGAATTGGCGCAGGCTGCCATTGTTGCAGATGACATGGGAGTTGTGGATGCCATTACTCATGGCTGGAAACTTTTCCGCATAAACTGGCTAGGAGTGGTTTTGTTGATGTTGCTTTTATATGTTGGAATGTACATTGTTTCTATGATGATATCTCTTCCCATGATATTCCCCATGATGATGCTTCCCATGGGGATGAATCCCATGGGATTGAATCCGTCAAGTGATGTCAGCCCTATGATTTCTGTGCTCTTTCTGGTTTTCTTCACGATTATGTATATGCTGATGTATGTGGTTCAGGGAATTCTCATGACATTCTTCCAATCCGCCTGGGCCGTGGCATATTTGCGCATGAACCATAATTTAAATACTCCAATGATTTTGGAAAAATCCTCCGCGGAGGCAGGGCATGGAATTTGATTATGGATTTTTTATCCCTCACCGCCTCACAGCGAAAAAATGAGAATCAGGTTATATTCAGTGCAGAATAAATCAAGGAATCATTTATGAATTTCGATTTTGTTGAAGAAATCCTCATCCTTGTTGAGGCACATGCGTAAATTTTTTACCCTGCTCCTCAGCCTGAGTCTTTTGCTTGGCGCCGTGCCTTCTGCGCGCGCGCAGGAAACCCCTGCCTCTGCGACTCTCTACACTGTGGAGGCGTCCACCTTCCCAACCGTTTCCGGGCTTTTGGATGTATTTGACTCCCAGAAAATTTTCGCTTCAGGGATTACCCCCGAAGCTGTTACCGTTATCGAGAATGGACAGCCGCTCCCGGCCGATTCGCTGAGTGAGATCGCCGTCCCGTTGCAGCTTGTAGTTGCCGTCAACCAGGGCGCGCCGCTGGATGCCCGCAATGCCAGCGGACTTTCGCGCTTCCAGCGCGTGGCGCAGGTGATCGTGCAGTGGGCGGAAAGCCGCCCGGAAAACCTGCCCGATGACCTCAGCCTCGTCAGCCAGGCGGGACCGGTCATCAACCATGCCAAAGCCGCGGATTTTGTTGTGGGGTTAAACGGCTTCCAGCCAGACCTGCGCGCCGCCACGCCCAATTTACAATCCCTTGCCACAGCCATAGAAACGGTCAACGCCCAAACGCCGCGCCTCGGCATGAAACGCGCTATCCTCCTCATCACCCCGCAGATGAGTGACCCGAATCTCGCCGCTTCCGTTGAGACCTTCATCCAGAGCGCTGTGCAAAGTAATATCCGTATCTTCGTCTGGTACGTGGATTCAAACACGACCTTCACGAACACCGGCGCGGCCGTCTTCAACAACCTCGCCATTCAGACGGGCGGGGCCATGTTCCAATATTCCGGCGAGGAAAGATTCCCCGACCCTGAAGCATATTTTTCCGCCCTGCGCCGCGTTTACACATTGACCTATACCTCACGCGTGAATGCGGCCGGGGAATACCCCGTCAGTGTGCAGGTTAACTTGTCGTCCGGCGGTGTGATTACGAATGAGCAGAAATTCAATGTCGATATTCAGCCGCCCAATGCGTTCCCGGTCTCCCCGGCCTTGCAGATCACGCGCCAGGCCCCGGCAGAAGACCCATTCAATACTGAAATTCTCCTGCCCGAATCGCAGGAAATCGAAATCATCGTCGAATTCCCAGACGGGCATCCCCGTCCGCTGACGCGTACCACGCTCTACGTGGACGGCATCGCTGTGGATGAACATACTTCCGAGCCTTTCACCAAATTTACCTGGGATCTGACTTCCTACACAACGAGCGGCGAACACCAGATCATGGTCGAGGCGGTGGATGTGCTTGGTTTGAAGAAAACCAGCATGCCGCTCCCAGTCACGGTCACCGTCGTCAAACCGCCCAGTGGGCCCGCTGCCTTTCTTGCAAAATATCGCACGCCCATCACGTTTGGCTCGATTATTTTTGCCGGTTTGGTGCTTTTCTTTATTTTGCTGAGCGGGCGGCTGCGCATCCCAACTTTGCGCGCCGCACAGGAAGCACGCCGCGCCGAAGCGGACCCGCTCACCCAGTCCATCTCAATTGTGGAAGAGGCTGCGCCGGTTGCCGCGGCCCCTGCGGAAAAAACCAAAAAGCGGCGCACCCTTTCAAAGAAAACAGAATCAGCCTCAAAGCGCCGCCCCGAGCGGGTCAATGGGTCTGGCCTGGAGGCTGCGGCTTCTTTCATCCGCATCAACCCGGATGGGCAGGTGGCCCCAGTCGCGCCCATCCCGCTGGCCGAAAAGGAAATCGTCTTTGGCACCGATCCCGTGCAGTGCACCCAGATTTTGAACGACCCTTCCATCTCCTTGGTGCACGCCAGGCTGCGGCTGACGGATGACGGCGGTTATCTTTTGCAGGATAACAATTCCATCGGGGGAACATGGGTGAATTACGAGCCTGTTCAACGCGACGGCTATCGTCTTGCGCATGGGGATATGGTACACTTTGGTCAATTAACATATCGTTTCATGCTCAAAGTGCCGCCAGCCATTCCCACCCCGAAGATCACTGTTCAACCCGTTGAAGAATGATCCGTTCCACACTTCCTCATTTACATGTCGCCGCTCTCAGTAGCGCCGGAATGTCCGGCAAGAACAATGAAGACCGTTACGCGGTTTCATCGTTCCTGGTGAGCAAGGAGGATGCGCGCCCCTCGGTCTTCGCCATCGTAGCCGACGGGATTGGAGGACACCGCGCCGGGGAGGTGGCCGCCGAACTGGCCGTTAATTACATCAGCATGGGCGTGGGGGAAAGCAACGCAAAGAAACCTGTAAAAATACTTGAAACCGCCATCCACGACGCCAGCCAGGCCATTGCCGCGCATTCCGCCGGCAAGGACGATGAAGAAGGCATGGGCGCAACCTGCGCCTGCGCCTGGATCATCGAAAACAAACTTTACACGGCCTATGTTGGTGACTCGCGCATTTACCTCCTGCGTGGCAAATTTATTCAACGCCTGACTATCGACCACACCTGGGTGCAGGAAGCCTACGAAAAAGGCATCATCACCGCTGAGCAAATGCGCGACCATCCCAACGTGCATGTCATCCGCAGGCATCTTGGCGGCATTAAACTTCCCGAAGTTGATTTTCGGATGCGCATCGACAACGAGGAAACTGACGAAGAATCGCAAAATAACCAGGGCTTCCATCTTGAACCGGGCGATACCATCCTGCTTTGCAGCGACGGCCTCACTGACCTGGTCTGGGATGATGAAATCCAAAAGATCATCCGCTCGAAGAAGGATCTGAAGTCTGCGACGGAGGCGTTGGTCAGCCTCGCCAACGAGCGCGGCGGGCACGATAATATTACCGTTGTCCTGCTCGCCATGCCGCGGCTGGAGGAAACTTCGCCAAATAAGCACGGCCTATTTGATTGGCTGTTGGGAGAATAAGAGCCTCATCATCGAGGCTCTTTTGTTTTATGAAAGAGTGCGTCGCACCAGACTCAATTAGATAATCCAATCGATTAGATTCTGCTCATTAATCAGAAGAATCCACCCGTCTGGTGCGACGCACTACTTAATCGACCTCAACGCCTCTTTCCCCGCCCAAACCTGCCCGTTGACCTGAAACAGAATCTCAGCCCGGGCCTTTTCCCGACTTCTCCCGGTCCAGCCATAATTCCCGATATTTTCTATTCCAATCAATCAAAAAGCGGACGGCGATCACAAGCCCCGCGCCAACCGCCACCCAAAATGAAACATCGCGAATATTAAAAATCCACAACGCCGGGGCTGCCAGGATTCCAGTAAAAACGCTCGCACGCGCCGAGTGACGGATGGTCAGCACCAGCAAAATGAGCAGGGCCACACAAACCAAAAACGCCAGCAGGTTCACAGCCAGAAATGCGCCGCCCGCGGTTGCCAGCCCCATCCCGCCGCGGAAATTTGCAAACAGCGGCCAGCAATGACCTACCACCGCACAAGTCGCAGTCAGCGCAATTACCCACACATCGCCTGAATATTTCATAGCCAGAAACGTGGGCAGGAATCCCTTTGCCACATCCAAAATAAAGACAAGCGCGCCCCATCCAAACCCAGCCTGACGAATGGTGTTGGTCGTGGTGGCGTGACCGGAACCCGCATCCCGCACATCCACACCTTTGACGAAGCGCGTGACCCAAATCGAAAACGGAAACGAACCGAGCAAATAACCGAGAATGGGGAGGAGGAAGTTTGTCATGTGTTTTATAACCCCGATGGGTTGGAAAGTGTTTCAGTGATCAGTAATTAGTGATCAGTAATTAGTGATCAGTAATCGGTGGGAAATTGCTCGTTTCCGTATTGTCCGTTAAATCCGTGTACAAAAAAGGCTTGTCAATGTGAATGAGCCAGCACTCGTGCCCGTGAGGCGAGCTTGCTCGTGAGACCGTCGAAGATGAATTTGTGGAAGGGCCACATGGCGTACCAATATAAAAACCCAAAGAGACCGTGCGGCTCAAAATAGGCAGTGACAGTAAAGACGGTTTTCTTTTTATCCTCCGGCGCCGGCGTGGACTCAAATTGCAACCAGGCCTTGCCGGGTAATTTCATTTCGGCGCGCAGGCGCATCTTTTCATTTTTTTCCACAGTTTCCACCCGCCAGAAATCAAGCGCCTCGCCGGTAAGGATTTCGTCCGGGTGCCTGCGTCCGCGCCGCAAGCCGACGCCGCCGATGGCTTTATCCATCCAGCCGCGCATGCCCCAGGCCCAGTCCATGTACAGCCAGCCGCGTCCGCCGCCGATGCCTGTATACGAACGAAAGACGGTCTCCGCAGGAAGGTCAAGGATCACTTGCCTGCGTTCGATGAACAGGCCCTCTTCAATGGTGAACTCGTACGGCTTGACATCGCCCAAAGCGACAACCAATGCATTGGACCAGCTCGTCTCCACATTGTCCTGTTGGATGCGGCCCAGCGCGAGATGAACGGCGGTTTGGAAATCAATTGGCTGGATTTGCGGAAATAATTTCAGCGCTGCATCGTCCCGAACGATGAGATTGGCGCGCAGACCTTCAATGAGCGGCGCAACCACCCGCCAGTGGATCGGTGTGACCATGTGTACCCAATACGCCGAAAGGCGCGGCGCAAAAATTGGAGTGGGGATCAGCCAGCGTTTTAATTCCCGTTCCTTTGCATAGCCCAAAAGCATGTCCGCGTAGGTCAGGCGGGTGGGACCGCCAACCTCGATCACGCGGCCAATCGTATCAGGTGTTTTGAGCGTGTCCACCAAATACGAAAGCACATCGCGGATCGCAATCGGTTGTGCCTGCGAGAAATACCATGCGGGACAAATCAACAACGGTTCGCGCTCCGACAGATAGCGGATCATTTCAAAAAGGGCCGAGCCTGAGCCGATGATCATGCCCGCCCGAATTTCCGTGACGGGGACCCTGCCATAGCGTAGTAAATAGCCTGTTTCGTGCCTCGCCCGCAAATAGGGAGAAAGATGCGCGGTCGGGTCCACCAACTCACCGAAGTAAATGATGCGTTCGATGCCCGCATCCTCTGCAGCTTGGGCAAAATTCCGCGCGGCCTGCAGATCACGTTCGGCGTGGACTTTGCCGCCCTGCATCCCGTGGATAAGATAATACGCAACGGAGACACCCCGCATGGCTTGTACCAGTTGGTCGTGCTGAAGCGCATCGCCCTGCACCACTTCCACTTTGTGCAACCAGGCGCGTCCTTGCAAGCGGGACGGGTCACGCACGACGCAGCGCACGCGATACCCCGCCTCAAGCAGCCGCGGCACAAGCCGCCCGCCAACATATCCTGTTGCACCGGTGACAAGGATGAGTTTTTTATCAGTCATGATGATGGATTATAACTTTGGGGCGTGGCGTGGATTATTGCCTTTCCAACCATATGATGAATTCACGCCCTGTGATAATGGGAATTTCCTTGAATGATTTCAACACCAATAGATGATTATCCCCGCTTACGATGAAATTCACTTTCCCGGCAATAGCCGCTTCAAGGAATTTGTTATCAGTTAAGTCGGCAACAATAACCTGAATCTTTTCCTGGGGAGTTACAAATTCGGCAGTTTGCAGGAGATAGTCGGTTGTTGCAACTATTTCATCAGACGGGATCTTGAATTTTGGGCGGTTTATTACATCAAGGTATTCACGCGCAATTTCATCTGTGATGATGAGCTTAAATTTCCCTGCCTTCCATTCGTCAAGAATAATGCCCAGTGTTCCGCCCAAAACAGCGGAGATGAAAATATTGGTATCCAGAACAACGCGCATTATTTACCTTCGCGTACCGCGCGGATTTCGGCTTCAATGTCTGCTTGTGTGATATTCATTTCTTTGGCGCGGGCGCGAATGGACTGTAGAGCCTTATCGAAACTCTCTTCGAGTTCCAGTTGGTCGCCTGGAATACTTAACTTCAAATAGCGGATAAAAGCCAGCACATCTGCTCGGCGGGTTTCCGGCAGAGTAGAGATTTCAAGCATGATGGTTTGTTCCAAATCGGTCATAGCTTACCTCTTGAAAGTATTATACCTCCCTCAATTACACAACATCACAATCTAATGTAAAATCCTCTCCATGCCATTGACATGGATTTCCCTCTTCTTCCTCGCAGGGATCGTGCTTGCCAGTTTCCTCTCCCTTCCCATCTGGGCCTGGATTCTTCTTTCCTCTTTCTTCTTTCTTCTTTTCCTCCTTCTTCGCTTTCTTGCCGCTCGTTCCTCGTCCCTCGCCCCTCGTCTCTCATTCCTCGTAATATACCCCCTCTATTTCGCCCTCCCCATTTTCCTCTTCCTCGGCTCTGCCTACTACCAGTCCCGCCAGCCAAACATAAATGCAGATCACATCGCCTTCTTCAACGACCGCAATTACGAATTACTAATTACAGGGTCCCTCACAGAACCGCCCGACTACCGCGATAACTACACCAACCTTAAGCTCCAAACCGAAGCCGTGGATACCGGCGATGGCGACCTGCCCGTCTCTGGATTCATCCTTGTGCGCGTGGACAAGAACCAGGTCTATGAATACGGTCAGCGCCTGCGGGTACGCGGACAGTTGAAGACTCCGCCCGAAAACGAGGAATTTTCCTACCGCGATTACCTCGCGCGTGACGGGATTCATTCGTATATGTCCACTGCCGAGGTGACGGAGTTACCAGGCAACGGCGGCAATATTTTCTATCAGCAGGTGTATAAACTAAAATCAAAACTGCTCGAAAAAACATACCGCCTTTATCATGACCCGGAAGCCTCGTTGCTGGCAGGCATTTTATTCGGTGTGGATACCGGCCTGCCGCGCAAATTACAGGACGCCTTCAAAAACACCGGCACGGCGCATATCATCGCCATCTCAGGGTTTAACATCGCCATCATCGCGGGGATTTTCTTTTCCATTTTCAAAAATCTCACCAATGAACGTCTCGGCGCAATCATTGCGGTCATCGGAATTTTCATGTACGCCTTCCTCGTCGGCGGCGATGCGGCAGTGATGCGCGCCGCTTTCATGGGTAGTGTTGCATTGCTCGCGCGACAGCTTGGCAGGCGCAATATGGGCATGAATGCGCTCATGACGGTTGCGCTCGTCATGGCGCTCATCAACCCGCTGGTGCTTTGGGATGTTGGTTTTCAACTTTCATTTTTTGCCACGCTGGGGCTTATCCTGTATGCCGAACCGTTCTCGAACTTCACTGCAAACCTGATTGCAAAAATTTCAAAACATGATACAAGTACCTTTGCGCGCATCATCAACGAAAATGTGATCCTCACCCTGGCGGCTCAACTCACAACCATCCCGATCATGGCCTATCATTTCAAACGCATCTCGCTCATTTCGTTTATCGCCAATCCGTTCATCCTGCCCGTCCAACCCGCGGTGATGATCGTTGGTGGGCTGGCGGTTTTTTCCAGCCTCATCATTCAGCCCCTCGGCCAGCTCATTGCGTGGATCGCCTGGCCGTTCGCCGCATACACCATCCGCATTGTGGAATTTTTTGACCGCGTGCCAAACGGGACGATTTTTCTTGGAGACTCATCCATCTGGCTGGTGGCCTCGTTTTACATCGCGCTTCTTTTTGTGACCTTCAACTGGTCGGACATTAAAGACAGACTCCAATCCCTGGCAGGCTCGCTTCGAGCCGTCGCATTGACAGCCGCTCTCACATTCATGTTCGTTTGCATGGTTGTGTTATGGCGCTCCGCCTCCACTGCTGGTGACGGGCAATTCCACGTCACCTTCCTCGAAGTCGGCTCGGCAGATGCGGTGCTGATTCAAACCCCCGAAGGCAGAAACATTCTTGTCAACGGTGGCGCGAGCACATCCGAATTATCCGATGAACTTGGTAGAAGGCTTCCCTTCTTCTCCCGCAAATTGGACTGGCTCATCATCGCGTCCACGCAGGAGGAACAACTTTCCGCCTTGCCGCGCGTCATCGAACGATATCCGCCCGACCAGGTTTTGTGGAGCGGCAACGTGCAAGCCTCCTTCTCTGCGCGTTTACTGGATGAGTATTTTGCAGAGCAGGGAATCCCCGTCAGCCGCGCGGAAGCGGGACAAAGGCTCGAGCTGGGTGGCGGCGCATTTATCGAGGTGCAGGCCGCAGGTCCGAGAGGAAGCGTGCTTCTCATCGAATATGACAACTTCCGCACGCTGCTTCCCATCGGCCTCAGCGAAGGGACTCTTGAGTCGCTTGAGTTTGGAAATTCAATCGGCAAGGTGGATGTGCTCCTGCTTGCGGATGCGGGGTACGCGCCTTCCAACCCGCCCGATATTTTTGAGAATTTGAATCCGCAGTTGGTTGTGTTGGATGTGGCCGCCGGTGACCCGAACGGGATGCCCTCGCAGGAGGTGTTGGATTCTTTGGATGGATATTCGTTATTGCGGACAGACCGCAACGGCTGGATCGACGTCAGCACGGATGGGATCGAAATGCGCGTGACCGTGGAACGCGGGGAATGATTGGATGGTTTTGTTAATGTATAATCGCATCACTTATCGCTTGTCTCATAATTAAGTAAACTTTTTGTCGAAAATTGCGAGGAAAAATTCAATTTTCTGTTTACTAAATTATGCGATACTCTGTAATGTTGGCATTCTTATCACGGAGGTTCGCAAATGACCGACCTGCTTAAGATCACGACAGCCGAAGGCCCTGTAACGGTTTTATATTTTGAAGGCCACCTGGACCGACAGACTGAAAACCTTGCCGTTGAACATGCGCGCGCAGTATTGGATGCTGGCGCGCAGTTTTTGTTAATTGACCTGCAGGGTGTGGAGATGGTTACGAGCGCCGGTTTGCGCGCCCTGCACACCATTTATAAAATGTTCACGCCGAATGAAGAGGCGCAGGCCTGGCATGTTGACCATGCGGAGGAAACTTTCAAGTCGCCGTATTTTAAATTGGCGGGGCCATCGCCCCAGGTTCATTATGTGTTGAGCATTGCCGGGTTCCTGCAAAATATTCCCATCTATCCAACGTTGCAGGAAGCGTTGGATTCATTCACCTCCTAGAATGGGATATTTATTGCTGGAAGGCGGCGCGGAGTTCGGCGGAAAAATGTCCGCGCCGGATTTGCGCGCCATCGAGCTGGCGGGCGGATTCGATGCGCCGATCTGCATTCTTCCAACCGCCGCCGCGCCGGATAACAACCATAAACGCGCGGGGGATAACGGCGTGCGTTGGTTTCAAAGCCTGGGCGCAAAAAATGTTTTCACGGTGGATGTGATCGACTCGAAGACCGCAAATGACAATTCCCTTGTCGCCTCTGTGCGGACCTCGCGCCTGATCTATTTGCTGGGAGGTTTTCCCGGTTTTTTGGGAGAGACCCTTGCAAACAGCGCCTGCTGGCAGGCCATGCAGGATGCTTATCAGGAAGGCGCGGTGATTGCGGGGAGCAGCGCCGGGGCGATGGTATTGTGCGAGCATTATTATGACCCCGATGAAAAGGAATTATTGCGCGGGTTGAATCTGGTCCCCAACGCATGTGTGCTTCCACACCATAATAAATTTGGGAAATCATGGGCAAAACAGCTTGCGCAATTGCTGCCGGATTCGATTTTGCTCGGCATCGACGAATCCACCGGCATGATGAGTGATGGGGACGGCGGGTGGCAGGTGCTCGGCGCGGGCGAGGTGACGCTGTATTGGGCAGAAGCAACTGTCCGTTACGGAAGAGGCGAAAGGTTCTCATTCTCATAAATCGGACATATAATTTGTCGAACTCGGAGGAGCCATGGACATCAGTTTGAAGATCACAAAAGAGCAGATGCAGGGAAATGTTCCGGTCATGGTGTTTCATTTGCGCGGCTGGCTGGATGCCCAGGGCGAGGAGATTCTGGTGGCGGAAGCGCATACAGCGCATGAGGCGGGCGCGCGCTTTTTGCTGCTCGACCTGGATGAGGTGAATATGCTCACCAGCGCCGGGGTGCGCGCCATGCAAAAAATACATAAGCTGTTCACCCCGGGCGAAGAAAATTCACAGGGTTCCTACGTGAAGATGTGCAGCGCGCCTCCGCAGGTCTACCATGTATTGAACCTCACTGGCATTTTGCAAAATGTTCCAAATTACGAATCGTTGCAGGCAGCGGTAGTTTCGTTCAAGGAATAAACGATCTTCAGGCTCTTCGTTGAAATGAGGAGCCTTTGTTATTCTCATTTGAATCGGTACATCGGACATATAATTTGTTGGAAAGCCATGGACGATACCTTGTACATCTCGAAAGAAGAAATTCAGGGAAGGGTTCCCATCACCGTGCTGCGTTTGCGCGGCTGGTTGAATGCCCAGGGCGAGGAGACTCTCCTGGCGGAGGCCCGCGTTGCATACGATGAAGGTGCGCGCTTTTTATTGCTCGATCTCGCGGAAGTGGATACGCTCACCAGCGCCGGGATGCGCGCCATGCACAAAGTGTACAAGCTGTTCACCCCGCAAGAGGAGAGATTCAAAGCTTTGCGCGTGAAGATGTGCAACGCGCCCCAGCAGGTGTATAACGTGTTGGGTATCACCGGCTTTTTGCATAATATTCCAAATTACGAATCCCTGCAGGAAGCGGTGGATTCGTTCACCGAGTAAATTGTTTTTGCTCTGTTACGAGGCTCTTCGACCCAATCGAGGGGCCTTGATTTATTAATAACTCACCTTACACAGTACCGCGAGATTCATCTCGCGAGTGGTTAGGCCTTCGGGTTGGGCGGAGTGTGGCGAGGTCGAAGCTCTTGTTTTACACCTAAAAACGTCTCGACTGCGGATCCGAAAGCCTCCGCTCGACGCGAATATATGGTTAACTCCCCTTACGCGCAATAGA
>JACPVB010000223.1 GCA_016191985.1 Chloroflexota bacterium
ACCGCTTCGCCCTTAAGCCTGAGCCTGGTCTCTGCGCCGACGGAGCATCCCGACCCTCGAGATTTGCCCCGCCCTCCCTTTGACTTCCGCGCACAAATGCACGAAACCCGCATCACGGTGGATGCGTTACTGGCCGAAGGAAAAATTGAGGAAGCCGAAACCTACATGGAGGAACGTCGCCTCGTCTTCCTGCAAAATGGATATTTGCTCCGCAAGATTAACCAGGCCTATTTTGCATTTTACGGAGCCTACGCCGATGCCCCCGGCGGAGCGGCAGGCGAAGACCCCGTTGGGCCAGCCGTGCGCGCATTGAGAGAGCAAAGCGCATCGCTTGCAGATTTCGTTAAGGCCATGTCGTGGATGTGGAGCTTTGAGCAGTTACAGAAAGCAGTCAACCCGTAAATGAAGCAAATCTTGTTTTTTTTAACAAATGTACAAATCATGTTGGACGCAGAAAAACGCAGAAGGACGCAGATTTTTTCTTTTGAGTCAGCGAAATCGGCGTCCTTCTGCGTCCCAAATTGGACGATTTTATTAATTATCACAGCAAGTGTTTTTATCCTCAGCGCATGTAGCAGTGAGACAGAATCCCCGCCAACCCCAACCGCCGTAATTGCAACGCCGTTCATTGCAAACACACCGACCCCAGTGTATGGATGTTCCAGCATTTCCACGGAACCCACGCCCGCCCTTGGCACTGGTTCGATTTTCCCTTCCGTCAGCAGTGCGGATTTTTCAATCGGTCCTGCCGATGCGTCGGTGACTCTGGTAGAGTATTGCGATTTTCAGTCAGCAGGCTGTAAAGGCATGGCGACGATTGTCAACGAGCTGGTGAATAACCATGCCGACCTGCGCTTCGTTTTTCGTCCCCTGCCGTTGATTGGGATTCTCGATAAATCCGACAAGGCGATTCTCGCCGCGCTGGCCGCGGAAGAACAGGGTCAATTCTGGGGGATGTACAACCTGCTGTTTGACAAATACGATCAATGGGTAAATCTGGATGCGGGTAAATTCGAGGCCTGGGTTGTGAAGGAAGCCTCCGTGTTGGGCATGGATGGGAACCAGCTCACAGCGGCGATCAATGCCCCTGAAACGACGACCAGGATGATGTCCATGGTGGATGCGGCGCGGCAATTGAACATTGCCGCGGTCCCGTTAGTCCTCATGAACGGCGAACAATTCTATCTGCTCGATTATAAAAATATGAGCGACACCATTGGGCTGATCGCGCTTGGAGCAAAGCAGTTTACTGAATGCCCGCCTTTCAATATTGATTCATCAAAGCAATACATTGCCACCATCCAAACTGAAAAAGGGGATATCGTGATCGAGCTATACCCAGACAAAGCGCCGCTGGCGGTGAATTCATTTGTGTTCCTCGCGCGCGAAGGCTGGTTCAACGGCGTGACCTTTCACCGCGTGATCCCCGGCTTTGCCGCACAGGCCGGCGACCCCAGCGGCACCGGCAGGGGCAACCCCGGGTATTTTTTCAAAAACGAAATCAGTAATTTATTATTTGACAGGCCCGGCATGGTGGGCATGGCGAACTCCGGGCCCGATACGAATGGAAGTCAATTCTTTATTGCATTTGCCCCCGCTCCCCACCTGGATGGAGCTTACACCATTTTTGGGTTTGTTCTCAGCGGGCTGGATGTGGCTGAAAACCTGACCCCGCGCGACCCGGCCCAAGGCACGCTGCAACCGCCCGGTGACAAGATCATCGGCGTCACAATCGTGGAGAAATAATGAAACCAAACAAAACTCATCTATCCTCCACGCTCACGGTGCTGGCATTTGGCGTAAGCATATTATTTTTGATATTGATCGTTTTGTTTTTGGGGATCAGTTCCCTGATCGATCTTTTTCGCGGAGACGGCGACCCCGCCGCGGAAATGATCGGCGCCATCGCATTCGGGTTTGAGATCGTCCTTTTGCTGCTGTGCGGATGGTTCGTCCTGCAAAAAGCGATGAGACGGGAACAGGCAGACCTGCCCTTCACCCTCCCATTTGCAGACTGGCAGTTGCTGGCCGTGATCGGGCTGGTTCTTTTCGGCGTAATCGTTGGCGGCATCGTTGCTTTTACAGAAATCGCATGGATGGGTTGGATCATCCTGCCAATTGCAACATTGTTCGTGATTATTCCACCCATCTGGCTGTTGTTCGGCTACGGCACACGCGGATTGGAAACCGGTCCGCGCTGGCGCTTCTTTGCCATCTTCGGCCTCGGCATGACCGTCGGCCCAATCATCATGATCGTGTTGGAAGTGGTCGCCCTGCTGGGGATTATCATTTTCGGATTGATTCTGGTTGCGGTGCTTGAACCCGCGGCATTTCAGGAATTCATGCGGGTGGCCGAAATCGTTCGGATCGAAACGAACGAGGATGTGATCCTGAACTTGCTTGCTCCCTATATTTCCAACCCAATCGCCATCGCCGTTGGGATCGGGTACATCGCCCTCATCGTGCCATTGATCGAAGAATTACTAAAACCCCTGGCGGTCTGGCTGTTTGCGATGAAGATCGAATCCCCCGCGCAGGGATTTGTGCTGGGAATGTTAAGCGGCGGCGCGTTTGCATTGATCGAAAGCCTGAACGCCAGCGCGGATGGCACAAGCAGTTGGCCGGTCATTGTCACCGTCCGCGCAGGGACGAGCATTCTGCACATGACGGCTTCAGGTTTGGTTGGCTGGGGGATCATCTCCGCCTTTAAAGAGAAACGCGTTGGGCGATTAATTGCCGCTTATTTTGCCGCCGTGTTAATTCACGGAGTCTGGAACGCGTCCGCGGCAGGGACTGGTATTTCAGCCATCGGCGAATCCATCGGCAAACCGGAATGGCTGTTCAATTACATCCCCGCCCTCATCTGTGGGTTGCTCGTGCTTGGTTTTGGAATGCTGGCTGTGCTGTTCGCATCCAACCGAAAGTTAAGGAAGAGCGTTACGCTGTTGCCAGAAAATATCCCTGTTGTCGAGGAAAAAGATGAGGCCGCAGACACTGGCATCATGCGCTAACGCGGTATGAACGCAGATAAAACAGATTTAAAGAGTTGCCGTGATTCTTGTCCACAGGACTGCTTCGCTGGTACACGGATAACACGGAAATTACGGAAAAGCCTTTTTTAAATCCGTTCTTGTCCCGTGTTGTCCGTCCAATCCGTGTCCCAAAAAGGTTTAATCACGGTATTTAAAGAAAGTATCTGAAATGTAGGGACACAGCGAGTCGATTCATAATTTTGATCGTAGAGCGTTTCTCTGTGTCCCTCCAAAGACGAAAAAGAAAAAGAAGAGGAAGTACAATACCCCGCATGAATTATTCATCCACCGCGCGTGACGGCGACCTTGCACAACTGGTCGGCCTCACCCACAAGCATTTTATTTTCACCCTTGCCTCCGGCAAGGATTTTCAAAGTCACCGCGGCGTGCTTCTCCACGATGACCTGATCGGCAAACCCTGGGGCTCGCAGGTTTTCAGTCATACGGGCGCGCCTTTCTTTTTGCTGCAACCGTCCCTTTCGGATATTTTGAACGAACTCCCGCGCACCACCCAAATCCTTTATCCAAAAGACATCGGCTACATCCTCATTCAAATGGGCGTTGCGCCCGGCCAAACCGTGATGGAAGCCGGCACCGGCTCCGGCTCGATGACCATTGCCCTGGCAACCGCTGTCAGTTCGGAAGGAAAAGTCATTTCGTATGAACAAAAGCCCGATGTGCAAAACCTGGCCCGCAAGAATGTCGAACGCATCGGCCTCGCTTCGCGCGTGACCTTCAAGCTGCGCGACATTCAAGAGGGTTTCGACGAAGCTGATGCAGACGCTTTCTTTCTCGACGTGCAAAATCCGTATGACTATATTACCCAGGTCCGCAATGCGCTCAAGCCCGGTGGATTCTTCGGGACCATCCTGCCCACCTTTAATCAAGTGGAAAAGACTTTGAACGCTCTCAGGAAGAATAAATTTGCATTCATCGAAGTCTGCGAAATCCTGCTCCGCTACTACAAAGCGGATCCGAACCGCATCCGTCCCACTGACCGCATGGTGGCGCATACCGGCTTTCTGGTCTTCGGCAGAAAAATAGAGGCGACTCTCGATCCCCGCGCCGTGGAACTATCAAACGAAGCCGGCGTGGATTCAGAACAGGAGTCGTAAAATGTTCCGACGGAGCGCCGTGTTTCAGGCGCGAAGCATCTTTACTCTCTTAGGAAGCCTCACCACCATTAATGTATTTTTGAAATGACCCAACTCTCAGAGGAATTCATCTCCCGAAAACTATTCGAAGCCGAACAAAACGCCGTGGATTCGGACGGCTACGCTGAGATTCCCATCAAGCCAGAGACGCTCTTAAAATGCGCGGCGGTTCTCGTGCCATTAACTTTTTATGGAGACGAGTGGCACATCCTCTTCACCCGCCGCACCGACAGGGTTGAATCGCACAAGGGACAAGTCTCCTTCCCCGGCGGCGCATGTGACGAAGGCGAAACCTCACCCGAACAGACCGCCCTGCGCGAAGCCGAGGAAGAGATCGGCATGAACCCCGCCGATGTAAAAGTCCTCGGGAGACTCAGCCAATTGATAACAATTAGCAGCTTTCGGGTGAGTCCGATCGTGGGCGTCATCCCCTGGCCGTATGCCTTTCGCGTGGCGGGAATCGAAGTGGCGCGCATCTTCACCATTCCGCTTTTATGGCTTGCAAACCGAAATAATTACTGGGAGTTTTCCCTGCGCGAATCCGAACGGTCGCTGATCGCCTATCATCCCTACGACGGCGAATTGCTCTGGGGCGCAACCGCACGAATGACCGTGAATTTTTTGAAGACATTGGGGTTGCTTCCAGTAAGGCCGACTTAAGTCGGCCTTACAAAAAATCCGCCATCTTTCGATGGCGGATTTTTGTTCGCAAAAGAATCTTACTTCTTCTCTGCGGCTTCTTCTTCCTTCTTGCCGCGTTCCACGCTGAGTTCGGGAGCGGCGGCTTCAGCGCCCGGAACGGCAGCGGCAGTAGCAGCGGCTTCTTCGCCAGCTTCTTCCTTGGCGGCGGTGGCGACGGCAATCATTTCATCTTCATCGTTCAAGATGCGGATGTTTTCGGAAATTACCATATCGCGGACACGAATACCATTACCGACCTGCTTGAGTGCGGAAATATCCACATTGATGCGTTCGGGAAGATCCGTTGGCAGACATTCCACTTCCAACTTTTCGAGGTTCTTCACCAACACACCGTTGTAATCTTTCACAGCGGCAGAAACGCCCACGAATTCAAGGCGAACGGTGGCGCGGATCTTTTCAGTCAGGTCTACAGCCAGAAAATCCACATGCGTAAGATTGCCCTTGATGTAGTTACGCTGTCTGTCGCGGACGAGCGCGGGGTATTCCTTGCCATCCAATTCAATCGTCACGAGACTGGAGGATGTCAACTTGGCCATTGCCAGGCTCGTGGTGTGAGCATCCAGTGAAATCGCAATCGGCTCCACGTGACGGCCATAGATCACCGCAGGCAACTGGCCTGCGCGGCGCAGGGCGTTCACTTGTTTGCCGGTTACCTCACGTTTGCTAGCCTTTAATACAACTTTATCCATCTTTACTCCTCGGGCGCCTCTCACCGCGCGAATCGCGGTTACCTTCACCCTATGAAATGATATTCTGAAAAGCGGCCGCGCCGCTGAACATTCGATTATTTTTTTCCGAACAACATGCGCCCCAGCAAAAGCATGATGCCCGCGAACAAACCGCCGACCAAGCCCGCGATCAACGCGCCGCGTGTATCGATCACCGTGGATACGTTCCCTTCCACCTTTCGCGATAACAGGATGATCGACTCAATGCGCTCGCCGCGGATTTCACGTCCTGCCACGACACCCGCATACGCATTACCGAACTCGACGCTTCCCGCCACGACCAAACCTGCCTGCCCATTAATGGACATGGTCTCCGCCCGGGCCGCTCCCGCCGCGCTGTTCTGCATCGTCACTTCATCCGCCTGCACCATCGCCAGCGCGGACTGGTGAGTCTTCACCTCCCTGGCGTTGATTTCAAGGCTCGCGCTCTGGCTCAATTCCACATCCTCAGACTGGATCTCCTGTGCCAGACTCTGGTGCATCCGCACCAACTCAGCCTTTACATTTTCCACGCCCACCTGGGAGAGATTGATAACCTGTGCTTCTTCGGATTCGGTGATTTCGTTTTTATCGGTCATTGCGCGCCTTCGTGCCTTTGGCAGAAAACGCGCCTCCATGTGCGGAGGCGCAAATTTTCAACAACGGCTTGGATTTTATACGCAGGCTGAGGTTTCGTCAAGGAAAAGTCCTTTGTTCTATAATACCCACGGTCACAAACTGCGCTTTCCACCTTCTAAAAAAGCGCAGTTTGTGACCGAGTGCGGTATGACTTGTACACGGAGCACACGAATAGTACGGGTTTTCCGTAAAAAAATAGAAACGAATCCGTCTCTTCCGCGAAATCCGTGTACCAACAAAAGGGTTAGCTCGGTCGCGCCTTCCTCATCCCCTTCGCCACCTCTAGCGAATTCTCATCCCCCCGCCCTTCCAATTTGTGGATGATGTTCTCGTAATCCTCGTCATTTCGATTTTGGCTGAGTTTATAGCTTGCATCAAAACGCGTAACATCCAGCGCGAAACCAAAA
>JACPVB010000224.1 GCA_016191985.1 Chloroflexota bacterium
GTGGGGATGGGATATTCGCAACATGCAGGACAGGTCATCGTCGCGGATGGGACCCCCGAAGCAGCCGTCAGATTGGAAAGAGTCCTTCGGACAGATCCAGGCATGGGCGTAGTCCGACACGCTGATGCAGGGTATGAAATTGCCATCGAGGCGGCGAAACGTCACGGGTTGAAAATGCCCATGTTGGAGAAATCATCCTGAAACGCTTTTTCCCTTTACTGGTAACTTTGTTCCTGGCGGGTTGCAGCCCACTCCCAAATATTTGGGGCAATTCCCTGCCGCCTGCCCCCACAGTGGAAGGGTACGTGATTCCGTGGACTCCGCCCGCAACAAACACGGCAACGATCACGCCCACTTTCACGCCCTTGCCGACCAAGACCCTCACGCCGACTCTTCCCCCAACCCTTACGCCCCGAGCAACCTTCACCGCTACCGTCGTTCCCACGCCGGCTAAAAAAGATATTGCGCGCGCGTTGATTATCAGCTTCGACGGCCTGCGCCCCGATGCGATTGAACTGGCTCCCATGCCCAACTTGATGGAACTGATGAAGACCAGCGCGTATTCTCCCCTCAACACGCGCACCATTGATTATCCCGCCACCTCGCCCAGCCATGCCTCCATGCTTTCAGGCTTGTGCATTGAGGATCATGGCGTTATCTACAATAAGTTCTTCATGTACATGGGCTATTCCAAGGGGGTGGATATATTTGACCTCGCGCATGAAGCGGGCATACGCACGGTGATGATCGTCAGCAAGGATAAACTTCGCCAGCTTGCCGAGCCTGAAACCACAGATTATTATGAGGTGGCATACGGCGAACCCGCCATCGAGCGCGCTGTGATTCCGCAGATCGAAGAGGATTTTGGTTTAATGTTCATCCATTTTGCGGGCGGCGATACGCGCGGCCATAAATACGGCTGGATGTCTGGCGAATACATGAAAGTGCTGCGCCAGGGCGACGAAGTGTTGGGCCATATCCTTCAATCCCTCAAGGATAACGATCTCTTCGATACAACCTTTATCCTCATCACTGCCGACCATGGCGGGCACGATAGGAATCACATCGGCACGCTCATCGAGGATTATCGTATTCCCTGGATCGCGCACGGGCCGGGCGTTGTGCCGCAGGAACTCACCCTATCCATGTACACCATGGACACCGCCGCCACCGTAGCCTATGCCCTCGGCCTTCCCTTGCAGGACGATTGGGACGGCATCCCGGTTTATCAAGCCTTTGGCGAGCCGCAAACAAAAATCCATGAAAAAAGTCCGTGCAAGTATTAATGCGGCAGCGCTGATAAAGTCCCAATCATGATTCGACAAATCAGTTTTTTGACTCTCCTTGCGATTCTCCTGCAAAGTTGTGGATCGTACGCCTCTGTCCCGCCGGTAGCTGCTCCACCACTGACAGTGACTCTCACTCCAAGCAGTACCCCGGCGCCGACTGAAACGCCCATTCCAACCGTTACACCCACTCCGCTCCCCAATGTGGACCGGGTGCTGATCGTCACGTTTGACGGCCTGCGCCCCGACGCGATTGCCGCGGCGAATATGGTCAATGTGATGTCATTGATGCAAAGCGGCGCATACACCTTGAATGCGCGCACCATCATACCAAGCCTGACCCTGCCCGCGCACGCATCCATGTTTGTGGGGACGTGCCCGGCAAAGCATATCGTCCGCTGGAATGAGTATGTGCCGGAGAACGGCTTTGCCCTCGGCACCGATATTTTTGATCTCGCACACGCGGCAGGGATGCGAACGGTCATGGTGGTTGGCAAGGAAAAACTTCGCCAGGTCACCGAGCCGGCCAGCACCGATTTTTTTGCATTTGTGGATAAGACGGACAAAATCAAGGATGAGACCAGTGTGTTACGGCTTGCATTGGAGCAGGCTAGTGAAGATTTCGACTTAATGTTCGTGCATTTTGCTGAGGGCGATCTTGAGGGACATGCCAACGGCTGGATGTCTCGCGAGCAGCTTGAAGTTTATGGCCGCGAGGACAAGGGTTTCGGTCAGCTCCTGCAAGTTTTGAAGGATAACGGCAGGTATGAGGGCACCATGGTCATCGTCACCTCCGACCATGGCGGGCATGAAACCACCCACGGCACAGACCTGCCCGAAGATATGACTGTCCCGTGGATTATCAGCGGGCCGCGCATCCTGCCGGGGGAGCTATCTACACAGGTGCATATCATGGATACGGCGGCAACCATCGCCTTTGCACTTGGCCTACCCCTTCCCCCGGAATGGGATGGCGTACCTGTTTATGAGGCTTTTGGTATGCCTGTGGACGAATTTCGCAAAAGCGGGTGCGGATATTAAATATCCCGGCTGCTGACGGTATGGGGAAGGAGCGATACCCTCCGCTGGTAGGGTGACATGGGAGGGTTTTTAAATTAATATCTCACCTTGTCCGGGGTCGTGCCGGGTAATCCCTGTGGACTGGAATCGCCGCTCAAAAACCATCTCTTTTTGAATTTCTAAAAAATAGCCTTGTTTGGAGAAACAAATGAACGATCAAAAACGCCGCACCTATGGATTCATTATCGGCCTTGCTTTTGGCATCCCCTATTCTGTTATTTCGCAATTGATCAATGTATGGATGCTGCCCGGCATCCCCCTGTTCGACCTGCCAGTCGGGCGTATTACCACAGTGGTTCTCACTTCGCTGTTCATGGGTCTTGTAGGGTTGATGGTGGCCTGGGACGAAGAATCATTCTGGGGTCTGCTTGGAAGCGGCCTGCTGGCGGTCCTTGGAAGCTCCCTGCTGGCTTTCATCAATTCCGGGGGCGGAGAGCCGGTCGCATCCTTTTTCCTTTCCCTGTTCACCTTTTTGCCTCGTCTCATCTTTTACCTGCCGCTCGGGCTGTTCTTCCGCTGGCTGGTGGGGACCTTCGATACGGCGGGGCGCGCTCCGTCCAGCGGATTGATGCGTTTGTTGAAAGTGACATTCTCGATTCTGATTGTTGCCGTGATCGGCGGCAGGTTTTCCCTTTTATCTCCCGAAGCGCGCGAGGCGTTACAGGATATGAACGCCCTGGTGCTGGAAGGTATGTCTGCGGTTGAAAATGGGGAGGAGGTACCGTCCTCGCTCATCCCTGTGGACGGATTCACAACCTACGCAGAAGGCGCCTATACCCTCGAATGGAGCAGTGACGTGGACAGCCTGCCCGTCACCCGGCCCATTGCCGGGTACGGGGTGACCGAGTCACTGGTTATTGCCCGTTTTGAGAACGATTACCAATTTGGCTGTGTGTTTACGCCCCCCAGTCATTTGCCAAAGTGCATCAATATCACCCGCGTGAGGTAAAAACAAAACGGTACTTTTGTATATTGAATATTTTGTATCTTTAATGTAAGATTAGGTCAGCTTCAAATACAACCTGTTCATTGAACAGTTGTAGGTTTACAGGTAATTTATCGGTAGGAGAGAGTTGGGCGGGTTTCGCATGAAAATGCGGAACCCGCCCGAGAGTTTTAATTTCTCCAACACTTCTCTAACATCCGCTCCAATATCACGATGATACAATAACCTCATAATTTTAGAGGCAGAATGCCGCGTTACATTTCCCTGAATTCATACACACAACTGGAACAAACAATCACAGATGACTTAAAATCCGCGCTGGAAAGGCGCGGGTTCTCTGTAATTCACAATGGTACAAGGGATAGCCACGCACCTGGAGGAAAACCAGATATTGTCGCATTCGATGAAGAACATGTGTTGATTTTTGAAGTTACAAAATCCAAAAGCGCAGCGCAAGATCGTGAATTTCAATCCATACGCAGCCACTTGAAAGATGTAAAAGCCAAAAATGTTAAAAACAGTGCTTTTGTGTTTTTGTTTCGCCTAAAACTTCTGAACGGACTTTTGATAGCATTCACGATCATAATCACCAGCGGGCAAGTGAGGGTAAATCCGATATGAAAATCCTTCCACTTGCGTTTAATGCTTTTGAATTATGGGTCACTCGTCTTATGGAAAACCCGGGGCATACATACCCACTGACGGATTTTATAAACTTATTTGGGCAATATAATGAATTTACGGACGACCCTCATATTGTCAACTTGCTTGCGGAACATGTATTCCCAAATGATGGAGAGATCCACGAAATAATGATGAGACGGGATTATAACGATGAAACAATGCGCTTTGGCAACCTGGGTGCGCTGATCGACCAGGTCAATAAACATGAAAATGATTTACCGGAACTTGATATTAAGTTACGCACATTTCTTGATCGTTTTACAGGACAAGCCATGCAAATCTGGGAGCAGCTTGCAAAATCAATGGGCCTTTCAATGGCTCAAGTGTATGTTTTACAGGAATTGTATTATCAAAGCCCTTGTAACATGCCAATGATGAGCAAACGATTGAAAATCACCTCTTCAGCCATAAGTCAATTGACGGAAAAACTTGTCCAATCTCGTTTGGTGGAGCGAACTGAAATCCCTGAGAATCGCCGTATGAAGCAGTTAACCCTTTTGCCTGGCGGCATAGCGTTTGTTGAAGAAGGAATTCTGCGCCAGAGAAGTTGGATGGATGAAATTGAACAGAGTTTGAGCAAAGAAGAATTTGAACAGGTATCTGGAATGTTCGAGATTCTTGCTCAAGCCGCACAAGGGTTGGAAGAAAAGAAATAATCCAGATTTTCTGCCCTGTTTCCGCAAAATTTCTCCACAATTCTTTGGTATGCTCGAATCAATCTCCAGTCTCTAATTCTCCATTTACAAATTACCAATCCCCACTTACCAAAAGGAACTTATGCAAGCATCCATTTCCCAACCCATGTCCCGCCGCCGCGAGCGGACCAAGTCCAAAGGCGGCATGGGGCGCGCGATCAAGTATTTGACGAATTACAAACGTCAGGCCGCGCTCCCGTATATTTTTCTCGCCATTGCAACACTGGCTCAATTGGCCGTGCCCACCATGATCCGCCGTGTGATCGACGCGGTGACAAGCGGCTACATTGCCGACCAGGTTTTGCAAGCCCTGGATAAAATCCCCACCGCGTTTGTGAATACCGCCCTGCCGAAGATTCTGGAGGCTACGGGTAGGCCAGAGTCCACGACGCTGGACCAGCTCAAGGTCCAGTTGGAGGCGGATGTAAATAACGCACCGCAACTGCTCATCAGCGCGCTGGTCGCCATCCTCATCTTCGCTGTCTTGCGCGGCGTCTTCGCATTTTTACAGGCTTATTGGGCCGAGAAAAATTCGCAGGCAGTGGCGTACGATTTGCGGAACGATCTGTATTCAAAAATCCAGACGCTTTCGTTTTCGTATCACGACAAAAACCAAACGGGGCAGTTGATGATCCGCGCCACGGACGATGTGGAAAAGGTGCGCCTCTTTATCGGGCAGGGCCTGCTTCAACTCATCGGCGCGTTTATTTTGCTGGCAGGCACGATCATCATTTTGTTTTCGACGAACGCCTCGCTGGCCTGGGCTATGATGCCGATTTTGCCGATTGCGCTGGTGTTGTTCGTGATCTTCGCGGGCGCAAGCCGACCGATGTTCGCATTGGTTCAGCAAAAACTTTCGGCGTTGAACACGGTTTTGCAGGAAAACCTCGCGGGGATCAAGGTCATCAAGGCCTTCACGCGCGAGAGGCAGCAGCAGGATAAATTCAAAGCGCGCGCTGATGACACGATGGATCAGGCCATCAAACTTTCGCGCCTGTTCACGTTCATGTTTCCGCTGGTGTTTATGATCGCGAACCTTGGACAGGCCGCAATTTTGTATGTCGGTGGCAAGGCCATCATCGCGGGCGCGTTGAGCATTGGCGAGTGGCAGGAATTTTCGATGTACCTGATGTATCTCTTCATGCCGATCATGATGATGGGCATGATTATCACGCAGTTCGGGCAGGCCTCCGCTTCGGCTGACCGCATCTTTGAAATTCTTGATGCGAAGAATGACATCACCGATAAACCTGATGCGAAAAAACTTCCCGCCGTGACCGGGGATGTGAAATTTGAAAACGTCACCTTCCGTTATTTTGGCGGCGGCGACCCGGTGCTTTCTAAAGTGACCTTTGAAGCGAAGCCCGGTGAGTCGATTGCATTGCTCGGCGCGACAGGCTCGGGCAAGACCTCCATCATCAACCTGCTGCCGCGCTTCTACGACCCAACCGAAGGAAGCATCACGATTGACGGTCACGATTTGCGCGATGTGACGCTTGAATCGCTGCGCTCGCAGATCGGTATCGTTTTGCAGGAGACCACACTGTTCAGCGGAAGCATCCGCGACAACATCGCCTTTGGCAAACCAGACGCAACACAGGAAGCCATCGAAGCTGCCGCGAAAGCCGCGCAGGCGCATGACTTCATCATGTCCTTCCCTGAAGGCTACAACACGCACGTCGGCGAGCGCGGCACCACTCTCTCCGGCGGACAAAAACAACGCGTCGCCATCGCCCGCGCCCTGCTCCTCAATCCTCGCATTCTCATCCTTGACGATTCCACATCCAGCGTGGACCTTGCGACCGAAGCCGCCATTCAAAGCGCGCTCGACATCCTGATGAAAGGGCGCACCTCCTTCGTCATCGCACAGCGCATCAGCACCGTGATGAACGCCGACAAGATCATCGTCCTCGACAAGGGCGAGGTGGTCGCCATCGGCAGGCACGCGGATTTATTGGAGAACGATCCCATTTACGCGGAAATTTATACTTCCCAGATTTTGGTGAATGAACATGGACATACAAATTAAATTTCAAAACCAATTAAACACGAAGGACACAAAGTACACAAAGGGGGAGACAGGGCGCAACTTTTTTGGTTTCTTCCTTCGTGACCTTCGTGTTAATAATAAAGAGGTGATCCAATGATGCACCCAGGCCGCGCAGGCGAATTCTTAAAAAACGAAACCATCAAGCCGCGCAACGTAAGCGAAACCCTTGCCCGCCTCGGCAGATATTTTGGCCGTTTCTGGTTCATGCTGACTCTCTCGGTGATCTTCGTCATCACTGCCACATGGACTCAAGTGACCAACCCCGAATTGATCGGACAGGCAACAGACTGTTTCCTCGTCCCAAGCGGAAGCAACCCCTTCGCCTCTTTCTCACCGACAACTGACTCTCAGCCCCAGACAGAGTCTTCCTGTTGGCTTGCCGCAGACCCATCCACACTTTCGGGCAGGCAATTGCTGCTAAATAAAATTTACAATGTCGGCGGATACATCGTTGCAGACCCAGCTACCGCCACCAACGACCAGCGCATCGAAGGCCTCGTGCGTTTGATCGGGTTCATCATTGCCCTTTTTGTGGCTGGCTCCCTGCTCAACGGCGCGACCTTCTTTGCCATGGCATGGACGGGCCAGCATGTGCTTCGCCAGATGCGTGTGGAAGTGTTCGAGCAGTTGCACCGCCTTTCCCTCAGTTACTACGCTGAGCATGAAGCGGGCGACCTGATGAGCCGCATCACCAACGACACCACCGCCATCGAACAGGCTTTTTCCTTCGCGCTGGTCAACGTATTCAGCGGAATCCTTTTGCTGGTGTGGGTTGCGTACAACATGGTCACGTCGAACCTCCCATTCGCATTACTTTCGCTTGTAGTTGCGCCGCTGATGTTCATTGCCACCTTCTATTTCTCGGAACAGGCGCGCAAGGCGTTCAGAATATCGCGCGAAGAGATCGGCAACGTCAATGCCGAATTGCAGGAGTCCATTGCGGCGGTGCGTGAGGCGCAGGCCTTCAACCGTGCCGATGAAAACATCGAGCAGTTCAAGGAAGTCAACGCCGCCAACCGCGACGCCAATGTGCGCGCCGTGGCCTACACCTCCGCGCTCGCGCCGACATTGGAAGCATTGTCCTACGTCTCGCTCGCCATCGTGACGGGCGTGGGCGGCTGGTATCTGCTCAAAGGGGATACCCTCTTCGGCTCTGCCGTGACTTTGGGTCTGGTCGTCACCTTCCTGGCCTACGTTCAACGCTTCAACCAGCCCATTCAACAAATCGCCGTGCTGTGGACGAATATCCAAAACGCCATCGCAGGCGCGGAACGCATCTTCACCATCCTCGATGAAAAGCCCGCCGTGACGGATAAACCCGCTGCGAAGGAAATGAAGGAGATCAAAGGTTTGGTTGAATTCGATAACGTCGCGCATGAATATGAAGATGGTGTGCCTGTTTTGAAAGGTGTCTCATTCACCGCTCAACCCGGCCAGACCTTTGCCATCGTCGGCCCCACGGGTGCGGGCAAGACCACCATCATCAATTTACTGCCGCGTTTCTATGATGTGACCCAGGGTTCCGTAAAAATTGACGGCGTGGATGTGCGCGATGTGAAGACAGAATCCATCCGCAGACAGGTTGGCATTGTCTTGCAGGATACTTTCCTGTTCTCCGCCTCCGTCATGGACAATGTCCGCTTTGGGCGGCCTGACGCGACCGACGAAGAAGTGCTGGTGGCCATCAAACTCGCCAACGCCGATTCGTTCATCGAACGCCTGCCTGAAAAATACAACACCGTTTTAGGCGAACGCGGCTCAGGTTTGAGTCAAGGACAGCGCCAGTTACTGTCCATTGCGCGGGCGGCTCTCGCAGACCCGCGAATTCTCATTTTGGACGAAGCAACTTCCAGCGTGGACACACGAACCGAGCGTCTCATCCAAAAAGCGTTCGATCAACTGCTGGAGGGACGCACATCCTTTGTCATCGCGCATCGCCTATCCACCATCCGCAACGCCGATATGATTTTGGTTTTGAAAGATGGCCAGATCATCGAACGCGGCAGGCATGATGATTTGCTCGAAAAAAGAGGCTTCTATTACGACCTGTATATGAGCCAGTTCAAGAAGCAGGAAGAAATGGAAGCAGTTGCGGTGTAGTAGTAGATAATCAGCAGACCTCTGGGTTATTGAAAACCTGGAGGTCTATTGTTTGCTCAATCAGCTATTATTCGGCTACAATGCTGATAGCATAATCCACATGCTCCATCGGGTAATTCCCGATGGAGCATGTAAAATATTAGGAACCCTTCTTCATGACAGAAACCACAACCGTTTCAATACCCGCGGAAGACAAGCTCGACTTCAAACGCATTCTCCCCATCCTTGTCATTGTTCTTGTGGACTTGATGGGGCTTTCGATTATTATTCCCCTGCTGCCGCTTTATGCCGCACGCTTCGGCGCGGAACCGATCCTGGTCGGCGTTCTCCAGGCCGCCTACCCGCTGATGCAGTTTTTAGGCGCACCGATTTTAGGCAGGCTCTCCGACCGCTTCGGGCGCAGGCCGATTTTGGTAATCAGCCAGTTTGGGACATTGATCGGCTTCATCCTACTTGGCTTTGCCAATACATTATTCCTGCTCTTCGTCTCCCGCATCATTGACGGTCTCTCCGGCGCGAACATCTCCACCGCGCAGGCGGCGATTGCCGATAGCACAAATGAAAAGACTCGCACCCAGGGGCTGGGACTTGTAGGCGCGGCTTTTGGCGTAGGTTTTGTGCTTGGCCCCGTCCTTGCGTTCATTGTCCTTGCGGCTACCGGTCAAAATTACCAGGCCGTAGCTTGGACAGCGGCGCTGTTCTCGCTCATTTCCATTTTGTTGACAATTTTCTGGTTCAAGGAAACGATCAACAACACGGCAGACCCGGAGTCGTCACGCAAGCGCCGTCCATTTTCGTTCACTGCGCTACGTTCCGCATTGAGTCACCCGTCCATTGGTTTTTTTCTGATCGTCATGTTCTTTTATCAGGTGGCATTTGGCGGGTACGAACAGCTTTTCTCGCTCTTCACACTTACCCGCCTCGGCATGGATGCACGGGATACGTCCGGGCTGTTTATGCTGGCGGGGATTTTCATCATCATCGTGCAGGGTGGTCTGATGGGGAGATGGTCGAAACAAAAAGGTGACCGCTGGCTGGCGCTGATGGGCATCGGTACCCTTGCCATTGGCTTGATCGGAACCGCGCTCACACCTGCTGTGCCGGTGCCGTGGTACGAAAAAGCCAGAGTGCTTGAAACCCTGGCCGGGCAGGGCGAGTTTCGCGTGTCTTTGCAAAGCATCAATATTGAATTGCCCGATGAGACCGTGCGCGGCTGGCTGGGAATTGTGTGGCTGCTGGTGGCGAGTTTTCCCGCAGCGCTCGGCGGCGGGACGCTTCACCCTGCGCTCAACAGTTTGATCTCCAAAGCATCGGATAAAAATGAAGTGGGCGGAATGTTGGGCTTATCGTCCGCGGCGTACAGCGCGGCCAATGCGATTGCTCCCCTATTTTATGGATCTCTCTTTCAATGGCTGGGCGGCCCCGTGCCGTTTCTGGCAGGTGGCGTAATTTTATTGATCCTGTTCGTGTTTGCGCCACGCGTGATAAAGAAATAGCTCAATAACTGATCTTATGCACGGGTGAACTTCTTCCCGAAAATTTTAACACTAAGACGCGGAGAAAAAGTATTAAATCTTCGCGTCTTAGCGACTTCGCGTTAAAAATCCTGATTAAAAAACTGACTAAGGAATAACGGCATTAACTACGACAATAGCTCCGTCAATTTTGTTGTATCTTTGATAATTTCATCCGCTCCCATTCTTCGCAATTCAGGCTCTTCGCCGAACCCGCAAAGGACTCCCACTGTCTGCGCCCCGGCGGATTTTCCCGCGCGAATATCCACTGTGGTGTCGCCAATCATCAGGCAGTCTTCAGGCGCGACGTTCATTTTTTGCGCGGCCAGCAGGATGGGGTCGGGATAGGGCTTGGTATGCGGGGCGGATAAGCCAGTGACAACGACATCGAAATATTTAACCAGATCATATTGCTCAAGGAAAGTCATCGTGCCGCGCTCGCCCCGCGCGCTGACCACCGACATGGGATAGCGTCCGTGCAATTGCCTGAGCATTTCGTCCACGCCGGGCACCAGTAGAAAGTTTTTTGAAGATTGTTTTCGGTGAAGGGATAGCCAGTTGATGAAAACGATCATCTCATCGTCAAGCCCGAGCGTATCGGCGAGACCAAGCAGGGCATTGCCGGGTGCTTCGATCCACATCACGAAGCGGCGTGCGGTGTGATCGGGGTCTTTAAAAAGAAACCGTGGAAAAAAACGTGTGACCTTTTGTACGTACAAGTCATCCGTGTCGCTCAGTGTGCCATCCACATCGAAGCACAGGGCTTTAATTTTTTGGTGATTTAGGGACATAGGTGGATTAATTGTACCAAAAGGGCTATACTTAACCAGGTCTAGGATATGCCAGAAGATAGCAATCGTTCCCTCCTTGAATTAATAATCAACGTCAGCCGTGAAGTTGCCACAGCCTTGGATCTTCGCACGGTCTTACAGCGCTTGCTGTTCGCTGCGATTCAATATGTGGGCGGCGAGCGCGGCAGTATTGTTGTGCTGGACGATATGGGCAAGCCCGTGGATGCGACCATCGTTTACGGAAAACAATTCCACGACCATACCACCCAGCAGTTGCGGGAAACAATGGAACGCGGGCTGGCAGGTTGGGTGGTGCAACATCGTAAACCAGCACTTGTGCCAGATACCAGCAAGGATGACCGCTGGCTGCGACGCGCGGATGATTCTGTGGAAAGGAGCGGAGCCAAATCTGCCATTTGTGTACCGCTGGTGGCGCGCGAAAGACTGGTAGGGGTTCTTACGCTTGTTCACTCCGTCCCCAATGCGTTTAACGAAGAACATTTGGAATTGATGCAAACCATCGCCGACCAGGCCAGCGTGGCGGTGTTGAATGCGCGCCTGTATACTGAAAGTCAGCGGACCGCACGCGTCATGTCCGCGCTGGCGGAGGGTGCGGCGGCGATCAACACGTCTCTCGAAATGCCGGATGTCTGGCGGCGCATCCTTAACCAGACCATGCAGGCCTTGCAGGTGGAAACCGTGGCGCTGGCTCTGATCGACAGCGTCAACAACGATTTGATCTTCCACGCGGCGGCGGGACATAACTCCGGCAATATACCGGGCAGGCGTATTCCCGTCGGGCAGGGGTTGGCTGGCATGGTGATTCAGGATGGGCATGGGGTGGTGATACCCTCCGTCAAACAGGAAAATGGTTATACCGAAGTGGACAGGTTCGGGGGAATCGAGATGCGCGCGTTCGCCATCGCTCCGATTCAATCGCAGGGAAGAGTCATCGGTGTGCTGGAGGCGATCAACCCGGTCTCCGGCGCGTTTGACCCGGATGCAATGGTGGTGATGACCGGCCTGGGCAGCCTTGCCGGTACGACCATCCAGAATGCCGAGTTGTTCGAGCGGCTGCAAAAAGCGCACCAACATTATCGCGAACTGTTTGAAGACAGTGTCGATACGATCCTCATTACAGATTGGGAGGGCAGGGTGCTCGAGGCAAACCGCCAGGCTGTGAAATTGAGCGGCTACAGCGTTGAGCAATTGCATTCCATGAGCATTGACCAGTTGCATGAAGTCAACTGGAATAAAACCGGTTTGAATTTTGAGGCGCTCAAACGTGACCAGGAATGTGATTATGAATCCGGGCTGCTCCGCCAGGATGGCGGCACCACGCCCATTGAAGTGTATGCGCGCCGTGTTGAATTTGAAGAGGCGGACTCGATCCAATGGATTTTGAGGGACATCACCGAACGTAAGGAGTTGGACTCCCTGCGCGACGACATGACCTCCATGATCTATCATGACCTGCGTTCGCCGCTTGGGAACATCGTCTCCAGCCTGGAGATGATGAGCGGCTTGATGCCGGCGGGTGATGATACGCTGACCACCATGTTCAACATCGCGCGGAACTCCACCGCCCGCATTCAACGCCTGGTAAATTCCCTGCTGGATATCAACCGGCTTGAAGCCGGACAGCAGATCGTGGATCAGAATTCCGTCGACCCGGTGCTTCTCGTGCGCGAAGCGATTCGCGATGTGGAGCCGGGCGCCAATGGCCGCCAGCAAACTTTGATCAATAAAGCCACCAGTGTGCTTCCGCTCATTTGGGTGGATGTGGATATGGTCCACCGCGTGTTCATCAACCTGATGGAGAATGCCATCAAATTCACCCCGGTGGAGGGGCGCATCGAGATCGGCGCGCAAACGACCGACGGCGTTTTCGTAAAATTCTGGGTGCGCGATAACGGCCCCGGCATTCCACCGTCGGACCAGGATCGCATTTTCGACAAGTTCACCCGCCTGCGCGGCAAGGACCGGCCCGGCGGGTTGGGTGTTGGGCTGGCGTTTTGCCGCCTCGCTGTGCTTGGGCATGGCGGTGAAATATGGATTGAAAGCGAAGCGGGCAAAGGCACCACGTTCTGGCTTACCCTGCCTGTTGCCCAAAAGAAAGCCACCGGCCAGCTCAAACGCCAGACGGGCAGATTGACCATCAAGCCGGAACGATAAATATTCCCCAATCCCCGTTTAAAAAAATAAACTTTTTGTGGATAAGGAATCCACCATTTTTTTGTCAGGAGCATCATGCAGGAAATTTCAAAAAATATTCATATCGAAGATCAATACCCCGGCGTGACACTGGGAGTCATCGTGACCCAGCGCGGGTTGATCCAAATCGATGCGCCGCCCTCCCCGGAAGATGCCCGTTCCTGGCGCGCCGCCCTCATGAATCTCGGCGGCGGCATCGAGCGCGTGCTCATAAACCTGGATGCCCACCCAGACCGCACCCTCGGCGCGCGCGCCATGGACTGTACGGTCATCGCGCATGAAAAGACCGCCAACACCTTCCGCACCCGTCCAAGCACGTTCAAGGCGCAGGGCGAGGAAACAGGCGCGGACTGGGAATCGATTGCCGGGCTTGGCAGCGTGCGCTGGTCTCCGCCTGAAATTTCGTTCGCCGATCAAATGACCCTGCACTGGAGCGAATCGCCTGTGTTTCTTGAACATCACCCCGGCCCATCCAACGGTTCCATTTGGGTACATCTGCCGGAAGAAAAGGTATTGTTCATTGGCGATGCTGTTTTAAAGAACCAGCCGCCCTTCCTGGCGGGTTCAAACCTTAAAGCCTGGCTTGAGTCGTTGAACACCCTGCTTGACCCGTCCTTCAAGGGATACACCTTCATCAGCAGCCGCGGCGGTTCGGTGAATGCGGGCGCGATTAAAACCCAATACGACTTTCTCAAACACGTCAACGATAAATTGGATAAGATCACGGCCAAGAAACCGAATCCTGCTGCGACCGAGAAAATGGTTGCCTCCCTATTGACATGGTTCAAAGCCCCGGCAGTGCGCCAAAAGCAATTTGCCCAGCGCCTGCGCTACGGGCTGCTTCATTACAATTCGCGTCACCACCACGCATCCACCCAGCCTTATGAGGATTAATGACTTTAACGCAGCCCATCCTTGAACTGATTCGTGGATCGGTTATCGAAGCCACCCACTTCGGCTCCATCGCAGTTGTGGATTCAACCGGTAAACTCCTGCACTCCCTGGGCGACCCTGACACGGTCGCCTTTTTGCGCTCATCCGCCAAACCGTTCCAGGCCCTTCCATTTGTGGAGCAGGGTGGTGTGGAACATTACAACTACACCCAGGCCGAGCTTGCGCTCTCCTGCGCTTCGCACGAAACCTCGCAACTGCACCTCGACACCGTGCAAGCCATGCAGGCCAAGATCGGGATTGAGGAAAAATATCTGCAATGCGGTCCGCACCTGCCCGGCGATGCAAATAAGTTGAAGCAGGTTATCAAAGAGGATATCGAGCCGACCTCCAATTTCAATAACTGTTCCGGCAAACATACCACCATGCTGGCCTTTGCCAAAATGCGTGGACTGCCCCTCGAAAATTATCTCGATTTCGATCACCCGATTCAAAAGGAAATCCTGAAAACTTTCTCCGAAATGTGCGGTATCGAAATGGACAAGGTTGAACTCGGCATCGACGGCTGTTCCGCGCCGAACTTCGCGATTCCACTGGTCCATGCCGCGCTTGGCATGGCGCGGATTTGCGATCCGCGTGGCTTGGGCGAAGCGCGTGCCGTCGCCTGCAAAAAGATCACAGCAGCCATGGCGGCGCATCCTGAAATGGTCAGCAATTACGGCGAGTTCGATTGCGAACTGATGAAAGTCGGCGAAGGAAAAATTATCACCAAACGCGGTGCGGAAGGCTTTCAGATCATCGGTCTCATGCCCGGCGTGTATGGTGATAAAGGCGTGGGCATTGCCTTCAAAGTGACCGACGGCGATAAATCTTCAATGAGCGATAAACTCGTAACCAGCACGCGAGTCCGCCCATCTGTGGCGCTGGAGATTTTGCGTCAGTTAAATGTATTGAATGAAGAGCAATTAAAATCCCTCGCAAGTTTTGGCCCCGCAAAAATATTAAAGAATTATGCGGGCCTCGTCACTGGAAAATCACATCCGGTGTTTCGATTGTAAAATTTTCATTATGAAAAATCTCAAAGCGCGCGCAATCAAAATCCACGAGGCCCTGCTCGATGCATTTGGCGAACCCATCTGGCGCAACCCGCTGCCAGCCATCGATGAACTCGTCTCCACCATCCTCTCGCAAAACACAAACGACATCAACCGCAACCGCGCCTTCGCTGCCCTGCGCGCCAAATTCCCAACCTGGGAAGCGGTGCGCGATGCAAAGACAAACGATGTGATTGCCGCGATCAAACCTGCGGGACTTGCGAATCAAAAAGGACCGCGCATTCAACAGGTCCTGCGCGCCATCACGGAAGAACGCGGCTCGCTCAACCTGGACTTTTTAGCTGGTCTGCCCATCGAAGAAGCCCGCGCCTGGCTGACAAAGTTCAACGGCGTGGGCCCAAAGACTGCCGCCATTGTGTTGTGCTTTTCACTGAACATGCCCGCCTTCCCGGTGGACACGCATGTCTATCGCGTCACCGGCCGCCTTGGCCTGCGCCCCGAAAAAATGACCGTGGAACAGGCACACCCGCATCTCGAATCCGTCTTCCCGCCCGAAACCTATTACGCTGCGCATTTGAACATCATCCGCCTGGGGCGTGAAATTTGCAATGCAAGAAAACCGCTCTGCCCAAAATGCCCGATCAATAAGTTGTGTGAATATAAGGATAAGACGGTGTGAGGTAAGTATATACACAAGTAGACACGGAAATACGTAAACAAAATTGCTCCCTGCGTCGTCCTCGGCGCAGGATTTGTTTTGTTAAATCGTATAAACCACCACCATATTGGCTCGAGCCTGTTAGAATCATTTTATGGAAACTCCTCCCGTTAGCATTGCCCTTGAAAAACTTGGCGTGCCACATAAAATTTTTCGTCACGAGAACCCTGTCACTTCGTTTGAGCAAGCCGCCAGTGACCGAGGTCAGCGCCCTTCGCAGGTGGTGCGGAGTATTCTGTTCCGCATTGCGGAGGATGAATTTATAATGGCGCTTGTTGCGGGGCCTGAGCAGGTTTCTTGGAAAACCCTGCGCAAATTCCTTGGCCGCTCGCGTGTTTCGATGGCAACCGAGGAGGAAGTCCTCACGGTGACGGGGTACCGAATCGGGACGGTGGGACCGTTTGGGCTGGCGCGTCCGCTCAAAATCCTGATTGAGGCGGGTGTAATGCAGGAGGAGGAAGTGTCCATTGGGTCGGGGATGCGCAATACGGCGGTCATCTTGAAGAGCGCAGATTTACGCCGCGCTTTGCAAGACGCGGAAATTGTGGAATTGATTTAATTCTGGAGTGCAACAGCTTGCTGCTGTATTCGCAGGAACAAGTTCCTGCAATCCAAATAAATTGGAGAACATCATGTCCATCACCAAACAACGCACAATGGATTTTCTTGAGATCGAATGGGCGACGTATATTGCGCGGTTCAACCGCCTGCCTGCGGAGGAGGGCATGAAGCGGGTGAAGGCCCAGGGATATGAGCGCTTCCGCGATATGCTGGCGCACATCCTGGCGTGGTGGGAGGAAGCGATGCCGATCATCCTTGCCATTGCGGAGGGACGCGAATACGAGCGCAAGAAATCTGACTTCGATGTGTTCAATGCGGCGGCAGTTGCAAAATATAAAAACTGGGAGGAGGCTGGGTTCCTTGCCCGGTTTGAGGAAATACGTCAGAAAAGCGCGGCAGATCTCAGGTCCATGAATGAGGCGGCTTGGGAGAATCGACGGGTGCGCGCGTGGGTCGACGGAGTCTTCATCGAACATGCGCGCGAACATCTCGTCGCGTTGAGTCGTTTTCTGGCAATGGATACGCTTGAAAATGAATGGTCGGTGTATGTGGAAAAATTCGAGCGCCTTGAAAGCAAGGATGAATTTTTAAAGAAGCAGGGGTATGATCATTTCAACGGCATTCTTGCGCATGTGATTGGCTGGTGGGACGAGGGTGTGAAGATCGCCAACAGTGCGCTGGCTGACCCCGCCTTTATTTACAAGGAACCTGAGACCGATCGTTTCAATGCGGAGTTGATCGAAAAATATAAAGATGTAAGTGACGCCAATTTGCGGAATCTGTTTGAAAGCAAGCGAATGGAATTGGTGGATTTCGTGCGCGAATTGCCAGACGGCGCATTTGAAAATCAAACGATTGAAGGCTGGCTTGCAGCGGATGTGGTCGA
>JACPVB010000231.1 GCA_016191985.1 Chloroflexota bacterium
GAAAAAGTAACTCTGAACATGCTGTGGGGACTTCAAGCCGCGCTGTTGGAAATTCCATGGAACGAACTTCCGACCGATATCAAGGAAGAACTCAAACGACAGGTTGGTGAATCATGACCACTTATTGCGATTACTGCATTTTCCACCCCGAGGATACTTTTAATAAAAATTATCACGATAGCCAATACGGCTTTCCACTAAAAAATGACGACGAATTATTCGAGCGCCTCATCCTTGAAATTAACCAGGCCGGGCTTTCGTGGATCACCATTCTTAAAAAGGCGGAAAATTTTCATAAAGCCTACGATAAATTCAAGATAGAAAAAATTGCCAAATATTCTGAAAAAGATTACGCCCGCCTGCTGGCAGATGCGGGTATTATCCGTAATCGTTTGAAGGTCAATGCGGCCGTAGTCAACGCGCAGAAAATCCTTGAACTCAAAAAGGAACATGGCTCCTTCAAAGGCTGGCTGGATGCACATCATCCGCTCACAAAGGACGAGTGGACAAAATTATTTCGAAAAACCTTTGTCTTCACCGGCGGCGAGATCGTAAACGAATTTCTCATGTCCACCGGATATTTGCCGGGCGCACATCAACCGGACTGTCCCATATATAAGGAAGTTGCCAGGCAAAAGCCAGCCTGGATGAAGGACCAAAGCAGGTGACAATCACTTTCAAAAGTGACTGTCACCTTTTATACTTGGAGCAATGAAGCCCACTTTCGTCATTGCCGGGAAGCTCAACCGCGAATACATCCTGCCGCCTCTGGGCAATCCGCTCATTGATTCGCCCGGCGGCAATTTGCTTTATGCCGCAGGCGGACTTGCGGTTTGGGACTCAAACGCGGGATTGGTCGCCCGCGTGGGGGAGGATTATCCCCATCACTGGCTGCGTGATTTTGAAAAATTTGGATTCAACACCCAGGGCATTCACACCGTCCGCGAAGAAAAAAATATTGACCTGCGCAGCTTCATCGCCTACACAGAAAATTACGAACGCAGTCACTCCAATGCGGTCTCGCATTTTGCGCGCCGTCAACTCACGTTTCCGAAGGCTCTACTTGGTTATCATCCCATAGACGAGTCTCGCACCGACCTGCGCGAGCCTGAGATCACCTCCCCCGCCGCACTGGATGTTCCAAAGGATTTTCGGGATGTCCGCCATGTGCATATCTGTCCCTTTGACTTTATCAGCCAAAGCCAGATGGTCAACCTCTTCAAGGGCGGCTCAAACCAAACCGTCAGCCTGGACCCTGCTCCGAGTTACATGAAACCACGCTTTTGGCGTGACCTGCGTTTGGTATTGCAAGGCGTCACCATTTTCCACCCATCGGAGGAGGAAATGCGCTCCCTCTTTTGGGGCGAGACCAATGACCTGTGGGAAATGGCGCGCAGAGTGAGTGAATATGGCCCCCAGATCATTGTCATCAAGCGCGGTATATTGGGGCAGCTCGTTTATGATGTGGCTGGAAACCATCGCTATGAAGTCCCCGCGTATCAATCACGGATCGCAGACCCAACAGGCGTGGGAGATGCGTTTTGCGGCGGTTTCCTTGCGGGGTTTCAAAAAACGAGCGACCCTCTGATGGCGGCATTGCATGGAAGTGTCTCTGCTTCGTTGAAGATTGAAGGCAGTGGTCCATTTTATCCGCTGGATGTGATGCCCGGCCTGGCCGAGGCACGTTATCATTCATTAAAAGAAATGGCACGAGAAATTTAAGTGTGTAATGAGTAATTCGTAATGCTTAACGAGATGAGATTACGGGTTACAGATCACGGAATAAGGATTTCATACAGCATGACAAGCATAGATCAAATCCTCGAACTTGCAATTCAAATCCAACAGATTGCGGCTCCCACGTTTGCGGAAGGTCCGCGCGGCGAATTTGTGCGCGACCTTTTTCTCAAAGAAAAATTAAAAGACGTTTCCATGGATTCGTTGGGGAACGTCTTTGCGCGTTTGCCGGGGAAACAGAAAAAAGCCAAAGAGTTGGTCGTATCTGCCCATTTGGATACTGTGTTTCCGCCGAGTATCAACTTGCAGATTAAGAGAGAAGCGGAGCGCGTCATCGCGCCGGGTATTGGGGATAATTCCCTAGGTGTTGCGGCGTTGTTTGGGATCGTCTGGTTGCTACGTGAAAGAAACATCATGCTTAATCATGATGTCTGGTTTGTGGCGAACGTGGGAGAGGAAGGGCTTGGTGACTTGCGCGGGATGCGCGGCGTGGTGGAGCGTTTTGGCGCAGATGTGATCGGCTACCTTGTGCTGGAGGGACTCGCGCTTGGGCATGTTTATCACCGCGCGATTGGCGTGAAGCGCTATCGCATCACTGCGAAAACGGCGGGCGGCCATTCATGGTCGGATTATGGACAGCCTTCGGCGGTTCATGAACTGGCCTCGCTGGTGACTCATTTAACTTCAATCCGTTTGCCGCGCGAGCCGCGCACGACGATGAATGTCGGCACGATCACCGGCGGCACCGGCATCAACGTGCTGGCAGCGGAGGCAAAATGCGAATTGGATTTGCGTTCAGAAAACCTGAGTACGCTTACGAAACTTGTTCATCAGGTGGAAGATATCCTGGTCAACGCGAGCCGTGAGGGTGTGAAGATTATGGCGGAAGTAATTGGGGAGCGCCCTGCCGGTGAGATTCCCGTCGAGCATGAGCTTGTTCAACTTGCAGTACTTTGCACACGCGAGCAGGGATTGGAGGCGGTGTTGACTGCCGGTTCAACCGACGCGAATATCCCCTTAAGCGAGGGCATTCCTGCTGTTGTGATGGGAATCACCACAGGCGGAGGCGCACACACGGTGAATGAATTTGTTGATATTGCGCCGATTAAAAAAGGGATGGAGGGTTTGATAAAGTTTGTGGAGTCAGTGGGGGAGGCAGTGAGCAGAGGTCAGTGAGGAGTGAGCAGTAACCAGTGATCAGTTTATGTTTTAAAAACGAGTTGTGAATAAAAAAAAACTTCCGAAGTCTGCTTGCTTCGGAAGTTTGTGTTAATTCTGTCACTGATTCATCAATCGTAAATTCAAAACTTGTGCTGACGGTTCGTCTTTCGCTCACCGTGTCGAAGCATCGTAAATCACTTCAATCCCAGCACCTCGTACACGCCAATCGGCTGGGTCTTGCCTTTTACGCTCATATCCGCGTGGGGCTTGGCTTCTATATTTTTCTTCACACGCTCGTACGCATCCTTGCTCATCAGGATCTGGTTTTTGGCTGAATTTTCCTGGATACGTTTGGCGGTGTTGACGCTGTCGCTGATGGCGGTGTATTCGAGGCGTTTTTCTGTGCCGATCAAACCAAGGACTGCGTCACCGTAATGAATGCCGACGCCGAAGGAAAGGTGCGAGTCGGCGGGAAGTTCCTTATATAAATTTTCCACCGAGTCGCGGATGGCAAGTGCGGTTTTGACGGCTCGCAGGGTATGGTCTGGCTGGGGTACGGGTGCGTTGAACCATGCCATGATGGCGTCACCCATGAACTTGTCGATGGTGCCTTCCTGCGCGAGCACGGCCTCAGCCATGGCGGCCAGGTAGCGGTTCAAAATGCTCACCAGTTTTTCCGGCGCGAGGCTTTCACTGTAGGTCGTGAAGCCGCGGATATCTGCGAACAGCACGGTGATGTCCACGCGTTTGCCGCCGAGTTGCAGGCTGTTTGGGTCAAGCTGTTGGATGACGGCGGGGGAGACCATGCGTTCAAAGAGGCGACGCTGCGCTTCCAACTTCTTTCGTTCTGTGAGGTCGTCGAGGACAATTGCCACGCCCTGGGTTTTTTGTCCCGCGTCCTTGAGCGGTGAGAGGTTCAAGCGCCAGTCCACGCTTCCGCGATTGGGGAGGATGTGGCTGATCTCCAGGTCAACGATGGCTTTGTCCGTTTCGCGGACTTCCGTCAGGCGAGGCTCAAGCTCATTCGAAACAGAAGCAAGCGCTTCGTTAAGATGATGACCGATGATATCGATTGAAGCGGAACCGAGGATGGTTTCCGCGGCTTTGTTCGCAAGCGTCACCAGATTCTTTACATCCGTGGTGATTACGCCGCTGGCAATGGATGCAAAGACGTTATCCATCAGGTTCTTGAGCGCGGTCACTTCTTCGAGGGTGTGTTTGAGCGAGGAGAACAGGCGCGCATTCTCGATGGCAACCGCCGCCTGGTTCGCGAAGGTGGCGAGCAGGTCCCGTTCCGTCTCTGCGAAGATACCGGTGCGGATGCGATTGTCGGCGTAGATGACACCGATGAGTTCGTTCTTCACTTTGAGCGGCACGCATAAAATGGAACGCAGGTTGAATGCCACGATGCTTTCCTGCCCTACAAAACGCTGGTCTTCCTGCGCATTGGTAGTGACAATGGCTTCGCCCGTGTCGATCACGCGCTGCACAACCGTACGGCTGACGTTCTTCTCGGACGAGTTGATGGATTCCATTTCCCAGTTGCGCCCCATGCGGATGATCATTTCACCCTGGTCGTCGCGCAGCATGAGGAAGCCGCGCTCCGCATGGGTGAGCCGCACGATGTTGTCCATCACGATGCGGAGAACCTCGTCAAGTTCCAGCGACGAGTTGATGGCCTGTCCTACATCGGCGAGCGCCAGCATGTTGCTGTGTTCGCGTTGAAAATCTGCGAGCTTTACGCCAATTTGGTCGAGGTTAGTTTGCAGTCCGGCCAGTTCATCTGCGGCATTTTTTGGGAGTTTTAATTTATTGGCCTCGATCTCAGCACGGATCTTTTCCGTTTTTATGCTGAGTGTGAGCAGTTCGTCTTGTACGATTTTCGGGCTTGTTGGTTCGGGAGTCATAATGGATACCAATCAGTTAACTAGAAAAATTTTCGCCAGTTTTTCTAATTGTATCCTAAGATGAAGATTTTTAGACGCGTATATATGGTTTTCTGGAGAATTGCCCATGCCGAGCTGCGCGCGATTCTTGTGTTGCCTCTGCGTTTGCTGAACAGGGTGGCTTGATATTCGTGCAGTAACATCTCGATTTGTTCAGCAGCGGAAGGAAGGAGTCCCTGAAGAATACTCGCGCGTTCCGCGGGGGTGACGTGAGCAGGTTGCTGCGCGCCCATCCAACGCAGGCCGACGTTCACGCTGTGGAAATATTTTTGAATGGGAGAGAGGGTTGCCCAGAGAGTCCATCGGTTTAACCAGGCGGGAGTCTCCCATCCACTGCGTTCCACAACCGTTTTTAGAATAACTGCCGCCTGCATATTCGGCGCGTACCTGCGCTTGATGAAAAAGGCCGCAATAATAATGAGGGTTAATCCCCCAAACAGGCTGAGTTGGATAATGCGTGCGCGTGTAAAAAAGGAAGTCGGCCCTTGCTCCACGAGTGGTACGGATTCAGGTTCCTGCTGCGCCAGCTCTTCTGGATTTGCCGGGTTGATGGCCGGGTTAAGACTGACATCCGGTCCCTCTTCCCGTTCCAGCGGGCGATCCACAGGTTCCTGGTTGCCCGTCGGCTCGAACTCGATCCAGCCATATGTGGGGAAATACACTTCGGGCCAGGCGTGCGCATCGCGCTCGCGCACGGTATAAAAAGTGCCCTGTAAGTTTGGCTCCCCTTGCGCAAACCCCACCGCCAGCCGCGCGGGCACACCGATGGAACGCAGCATCAGCACTTCTGCGCTGGCATAATAATTGCAAAAACCCTGTTTCCCTTCAAGTAAGAAATATTCCAACGGGTCTTCAGTTCCTTCCGGGAAGGACATGACAGGGTTATATGTTATTTCCGAGCGCAGGTAATTGGTGATGGCGGCGGCCTGGTCGTATGGAGTATCGAGATCGGTGGTAATGTCAAATGCCAGTGCCTGGATGCGGGGCGAAAAGTCGGTGGGTATTTGCAGGTATTTTTCAGTCACCCATTCAGGATATTCCTGCCCGGCTTCGCGCAGCTCGGTAACAGTGGGGTTGGCGAGCATGGCATTGGTGTGATATGTCTCCCCCGTTTCAAGGAACGGCGATGCTTGCAGCGCCACAATATCCATCATCTCCTCCCCTTCCTTCTCGCCGGGAATGGGGCCATACGCGATGCTGGCAGGATGGCTTGTCCAAATTGGCTGCGCTGCCGAATAGAGAATGGTCTGCCCTTTGATATAAACATTGTAGGTAAAGTTCAAGTTGAAGCGATAATCTGTATCTGGGATTTTAAAATCCCCATCCTGGGGTTGATATCTGGCCGTATCCACATTGGACGTTTGCCAGCGCCCATCTTTAAAAATATCGTATACACGTCCGCGCCAATACAGGCGTGGAAAGTCCTGCGCGGAGGGCGGTGTGTACACCAGGAATGCAACCGCCTCGCTTTGGGTGGCCCGCGTTCCAAGCGCCAATTCGTTGCGATAAAAATCGCCGGATGGAACTTTATCCTTCTTTACCGCGGCGAACATATTATCGATCCGCTCGTTCTCTGCAAACCAATTCGCGGAAATCCTTTGCCAGGCTTTTCTAGCTTCGGTATGGACGGGCAGGGTGTAGGGAATAATCCACACCGCCAGGATCAGCGCCGCCGCGCACACCATAATGATGTTGTTAATATCCATGCTGCTTTCCGCCGAGATTTGCACCCGCTGTTCTCTCCATTTTTTTCGGTCAACAATATATTTTATGCGCCCCAAAAGGAGAAAGGCGGCGAAAAGATAAGCGCCGAACAGCCAACTGTAATCATGGGTGGTGTAATGATTCAGATAGATAAAAAACATCACGATCCCGCTCGGCAAAACGGCAGCCAGAGCATTTGCATGGCGTGTCAATTGAAATCCGCTGATTAGCCCGGTAAACCAGAAGGGAATGTAGAGCAGGGCTAAAAAGAATAATGGGTCTTGAACCGGCCTGCCGGATGCGAACTCACTCAGGCCAAGCAGCAGCCTGCTGAAAAGGATCAAGAACTTATCCCCCAGGTAGGATTCCTCTTCTGAAAATTCAATGTATCCAAACCACTGCCAGATGAAAACCACCAGCAGGTATCCAATGGATAAAAGGATCACACCTCGTTTTTGAAATCTGCTTTGTCCCAACGTCAGCCCTACTACCAGCCCCAATAATGCCACATTGCGGACATGCTCCAGCCCTTCCACCCAATCGGTGGATTGCAGCCGCCATGTCGAAAATAGGATCGCAAAAAATAAAAACACAGCAGAGGGAAGGTCCCACCACCGCGTGGATGATTTTTCCATTCTTTGAGTGTACAATGAGGGGCGAGTATTCGTCAATTGCGAAGCACCCAAAAACCCTACTGGAGGACTATATGCAGACCCTTATTGACGGCGGCATTGCCTTTATTATCGGACTTCAAGGTATGGGGGATTGGCTGACCATTCCCATGCGTTTTTTTAGTTACCTCGGAACGGAAGATTTCTTTTTCATCGTCCTGCCTCTGATCTATTGGAGCATTGATTCTGCGCTGGGTTTACGGGTGGGGTTAATCCTTGCAACCAGCACTGTCTTCAACTATGCCGGTAAATTGCTTTTTGTGGGTCCGCGTCCTTATTGGGTAAGCTCACATGTCCGCGCGCTTTGGCCTGAAACTACCTTTGGCATTCCCTCCGGCCACGCCCAGGAAGCCATGAGCGTTTGGGGAATTATTGCCGCATACCGCAAACAAACCTGGGTGTGGGTAGCTGCTGCTTTGCTTATCTTTTTTATCGGTTTTTCGCGCATCTATCTTGGCTCTCACTTCCCGCATGATGTCATCGTTGGGTGGCTGTTGGGTGGAGTGATCCTGTGGGCCTTTGTCCGTTTTTGGGACTCGGTTGCCGGATGGCTTGCGTCAAAATCATTGCTGCAGCAAACTGCCCTTGCGTTTATAGCTTCGATGATTTTTGTGGCGGTGGGGATGGTGGCAGTGTCTTTGCGAAGCAATTTTCAACTCCCCGCGCTTTGGATTGACAATGCGCTTCTGGCCGGGACCGAGCTGCCTGCTCCGGTGGACCCGAACGGAATCTTCACCTCAGCAGGGAGTTTCTTTGGGCTGGGTTTTGGCCTCGCGTGGATCATGTCAATGGGCGGGTATCAGGCCACAGGTCCGGTATGGATGCGCGCTCTTCGTTATGTCGTAGGCCTGGTCGGCGTCCTCATCTTGTGGATGGGGCTGGGCGAAATTTTCCCGCGCGGTGATGGCGTTCTTTTTTATTCCCTGCGCTTCATCCGCTATGCGTTGGTGGGGTGGTGGGTGACGGGCGGCGCGCCCTGGGTGTTTGCCCGTTTCAAGTTGGTTGAAAATATCAGCCGTACATCTTCAATCTGATATAATATGCCCTCGTTCAAGGAAATTAAATTAAAAATTTATTTGTTTAACGCGCAAATCCATCCCATGGCGCGTTATTGGTTTTAGGCAGGCTATTAGGTTTTTAGATGACGCTCGAAAAAGACACACTCCTACATAATCGTTATCGAATTGTTGAAATCCTTGGCCAGGGCGGCATGGGGTCTGTGTATCGTGCCGTGGACGAAAATCTCGGCGTCCACATTGCGCTGAAGGAAAACCTGTTTACAACGGATGAATATGCGCGCCAGTTCCGCCTGGAAGCGGTGATCCTTGCCAACCTCAGGCATCCAAATTTGCCGCGCGTTTCAGACCATATCGTTTTGGGCGACCAGGGCCAGTACCTTGTGATGGACTTTATCGAAGGCGAGGATTTGCGTTTTCGCATGGAACGCCTCGGTATGCTCACAGAAGACGATGCGGTTCACATTGGCGCCGCCATTTGTGATGCGCTCACCTATTTGCACTCGCGCAAGCCTCCCATTTTGCACCGCGATATAAAACCCGGCAACGTCAAAATCACACCGGATGGACACATCTTCCTGGTGGATTTTGGCCTGGCAAAAGTTTATCAAAATGCCAGCCAGGCTACCACAACCGGCGCGCGTGCAATGACCCCCGGTTATTCGCCCCCGGAACAATATGGAACCGCGCGTACAGATCCACGCACGGATATTTATTCGCTGGGCGCCACTTTGTATGCGGCACTGTGCGGCATCATTCCAGAAGATGGGCTTGCCCGCGCAATGGACAATGCGCAATTGACCCCGTTGCGAAAACGCAATCCAAAGGTATCACGTCGTTTGGCTGCCGCCATTGAGAAAGCCATGGCCGTAGACCCGAGCGACCGCTTTCAAACCGCCGATGAATTCAAAAAGGCGCTGCTTGGTGCAAAATCGAAAACACAGCAGATACCGGGCAGTTATACGGTTGCCCCTCCCCCTGTGGACGTCTTCCCGGCAAAAGAGATTGACGAAGCAGCGGCTACTCCCATTAAAGAGAAGACACCCGTCCGCGCTCCAAAAGGGCCGCTGCCCTCTCCCACCACTGTGGAAGAGGAACAGCCCTTTATGTCCCCGCTTAAGAGACAAAAGGAGCGCGAACGAAAACGTCGCTCGACGTTAGTTCGCTTTGTGCTTGTTATTTTGTTATTGTTCCTGGCTTTGGCCGGCGTTGCGTATTTTGCGCCGGGGGTTTTACCGGCCGATGTGCGCGGGATGATTCCTTTCCTTGTGCCTACGAGTACGGCCACACCTTCCCCCACTCCAACGCCACTCATCCCAACGGATACGCCCACCCTTACCGCCACCTCAACATCAATTCCTACTGCAACCAAAAGACCGGCTACGGCGACAACTGTGCCGACCAATACAGTAATCCCCGGATTTATCGATACCGCCCTGCCGACAGACACGGCCATTCCAAGCACGGCAGTTCCCATCGGTGGGGGCACAGGTCAGATCGCGTACGCATCCAATCGTACCGGACTGCCTCAAATATACCTTGCCGATATTACAACCGATAGCGCCACCCAGGTTACAGACATGCCTAATGGAGCCTGTCAGCCTGCATGGTCACCGGATGGCGCGAGACTGGTGTTTATCTCTCCCTGTAAAGGCATGGACGATATTTACTATAATGCCAGTTTGTATATTATCAATGCAGACGGCACAGGATTAATTCAAATTGCACCCGGCCCCGGCGGAGACTTTGACCCGGTCTGGTCCCCAGATGGAGAATCCATCTTTTTCACATCCCTGCGCAGCGGGCAAATGGAAATTTTCTCCGTCGATGTGGATGACCTTTCAAAATTTACCCAGATTACCAAAGGCGCCCTGCGTGTAGAGTCCCGCCAGCCGGCATTTTCGCGAGATGGATCCCAGATTGTCTATGCGGTTAAACGCTTTGGCGTATATCAAATTTGGATGATGAACGCCGACGGCACAGACCAGGAACAGATCGTCCGCAGCGGTGTGGCGTACACAGATTATCTCCCTGCCTGGTCGCCAACCGGTGACTTGATCATTTTTAATCAGCGTTGTGCAACCTCATTTTGCAACCCATATTTGATGAGCATTTCCGCCACAGACCGGTCTGCGGAACAAGGGACTCGAGTGCAAGTCAATCTGCCCCTCATACAAAACGTGGCATACTCCCCGGATGGGTTTTATCTCGCCTACGAAGGTGTGGAAAGCGAGAATAATGTGGATGTTTTCTATATGACCGTCGCGGGCGGGGGGCGTGTTCGCATGACAACAGATAAAAATATGGACTTCCACCCAGCCTGGCGGCCAAGCACGCCCGCACCATAAAACGTTCACGAGAAAAAGAGAGGAAGGATCGAAAGGTCTTTCCTCTTTTTGTTTATCATTTGCAAATAATTCTTACACTCTTCTTATTGACTTCCCTTTTTCCCGCTGTTATCATTATTCCGCGATAACTGGCACTCTCGATGCGGGAGTGCTAATTTATGACTATGACCAATCTCACCGAACGCCAGAAAACCCTACTGTTGTTAATCATACGTGATTACATCGACACCGCTCAGCCTGTTGGCTCGAAGCGGCTGGCGGAGCATTACCATTTGGATCTTTCCTCGGCTACCATCCGCAATGAGATGGGCTTCCTCACCGAATTGGGTTACCTGCGCCAGCCGCATACTTCGGCTGGGCGCGTCCCAACGGAGGAAGGTTATCGTTACTTCGTCAGCGAGATGATGCCCAATGCCGAATTACCCGAAACGGTCCAACACACCATCTCGCACCAATTCCACCAATCCCGCCCGGATATGGATCAATGGATGACCCTCGCGGCGTCCATCCTTGCCAACCAATCGCAGGGTGTTTCCATGGTCACTGCCCCGCATGTGGAGCAGGCAAAATACAAACATGTTGAATTGATCTCTACCCAGGGCAGGCAGGTTTTAATGGTGTTGGTAATGGCGGGAGGAGAGGTCTCCCAACAGATTCTGACATTGGCAGAACCCGTAGCCCAGGAGCGACTCAGCCAGACCGCCTCGCGTCTTAACGCCCTGTTGGCTGGTCTTGCTGTGGACTCAATTTCCTCGCTGACAAATCGCCCGGACGCGCTCGATCAGGATATTCTGCTCCTCATCTTGCAGGATATGCGCGGCGCGGCAAGCCGTATTTCCGGTGAAATTTATACAGACGGCCTGACCAATGTTCTGGGCAAACCCGAATTCGCCGAGTCGGATGAGGCGAGGCGCGCGTTGAAAATTTTTGAGGAGCGCTCCACGTTGAAGGATCTTCTGGCGCGCACCACCGTCAACAGCAACATTGGCGGGCTTCAAGTGCTCATCGGCGGAGAAGGGGAATGGGAAGAACTGCGCCAATGCTCGATGGTGATTGCACGATACGGCGTCCCCGGCATGGCGACAGGGACACTGGGTGTGCTGGGACCCATGCGCATGTCCTATGCGCGGACCATCCCAACCGTGAGGTATGTCGCTGGGTTATTGAGCGATTTGGTGAACGATACGATTTCGAGTGAATAAATAACTCTGGAGTCAAGCAGC
>JACPVB010000232.1 GCA_016191985.1 Chloroflexota bacterium
GTTCAATGCGGGCAGCGCGGGCGATTTGGGTGCTGAAGGATTCGTCCCACATTTCGATGGGAATGTTCGTTTGATTTTTGAGTTCATCGGCAAAGCGCCCAGCGCGGCGGCCTGCGGGATTTGGATTGCCGTCTTCGTCAAACGATTGGCCGATGACTATCAGACTGACTTCATTTTGCGAAGCAATCTCTGCAACCTGCGCCGCGTCGATGAGACGCGAAACGTGTTGGAGGACTTTCAAGGGACTGGCGATGGTGGCGGTCGGGTCGCTGAGGGCGAGGCCAATGCGTTTTTCGCCGTGGTCAACTGCGAGGATTCTCATGGGTTATGTGGAAAGGTAGACAGGTAAACAAGTAAATAGGTGGACAAGTAGACAGGTTTTGTAATGTGTACGTGCATCCTTACCTAACCTCCACTGAAATATTAAACGGAATCAACGGCAGCCATTTCCACCATGAGGGACGGATTGTAACTTGCGGTCTTTCACGCAATGCAAAGGCGTTCATCAATTCTGTTTCTGCGCGCGCGGGGTCGTGTCCGCGAATGATGGAAAATACCTGGATTTCGTTAATTTCACGAAGCGCTACTTGTGAGACCTCCAATTCAAAATGTGTAATTCCAGAAGAATCAGTGACAGGCTCAGCCAGCGGCTTGAAGGTCACTTTCCCAAATGGAGAAAATCCCTGCGGGATGGATGCGTTCAAAGTGGAGGCGGTCAACTGATTCAAATCAGCATTCGAAATGTAATTTGCAGAAAACTCAACTTTCATTTTCAGCGCGAGGGTTTTACCAGCCTCTCCTTCGGGCGGGGAAAATTCCTCCAGCAAGGTTTCAGTGATTTCAAAAGTATCCAACAATAAAATGTCGTTCTCGCCGATCTGTGCGCGCATTTGCGTTTCGGCAGAGCGGCGCAAATTTTCCATCACCACATTGCGCAGTTCAGCGCGGTCTTCATCTGTGGCGCCGACGGTTTTTGTATCCGCGCCGCCTGAAATTAATTCTGGATTTGTCACCGTTACTGAAAGACCAAGCAGGCCTTCCACGATGATAATTTTTTCCGCCTCCACATTTCCCTGCGAGCCTGCTTCCAATGCTTCGATTTTTACTTCCACAATTTCATCCACACCCGCGGGCAGGAGCACATTGTTCAACGTGACGTAGCGAATTAAATCCACAGTGGAAATAACTGTACCTGCTGGAATCTCCACTTCGTCCTGTCCCAAATTTGTGAACCGCGCCACGCCTTTGGCCTTTGATTTTGGAAGCAGCATTTCACTGGTCACTGCCAGCGATTGTTCCGCATTCATGGTAGTGGATAAAACCCGCGCGGGGATTTCACCCGTCAATGAAATGGATTCAAATAGCGGGCTTGCGCTGACTGGGATGGTGATGGATTGAGTCTGTGATTCGGGATACAAAGTCACCGCCGCACGCGGGACGAATAGGCCTGCCAGCACCAAAACGGCAGTTACCCCCGCTGTGAAAGTGAGCACCCGCCCGAAAAGCGACGTCTGCCAGGCGGATTCTTTTTCGCGGACAATGTCCTGCATCTGGCGCAGGTCACGGCGCGGTGGCTTGGGCGTGCGCTGTTTCCTCGGAGCAGAATCAGGCCACAGGTCCCTTTGAGCCGTGGTCGTTGACTTGAAAACTGGAATGCCGAGTGACTCCGCATCCCGTCTCACGTTCGCGCGGCGGGTGACTAATCCCAATTGCGCGCCAAGTGAATCCGCGTGGCGTTGCAGGACTTTCAAATCCAGCAATCGCAAAGTGACCTTCTCATACTTCGGCCACACGAGCAGGATGCGCGGCGTTTTTGCCCACGACAATTTATCGCGGACGGAGATCAGGTCATCGTGAGATTCGAGGGTGATGATTTTGGTTTTCAAGAAGAAGTAGTCGAGTAGTCGTTTAGTCTGGTGGTCGAGTAGTCGTTTAGTTTAGTGGTCGAGTAGTCATCTCTGGTTTAAAGCTCTTGCTTTTTCAATTAGAGATGGCAGGGTCTTCAAAAAGGAATCTATGTGTTCAGCGGTTGTGTTTACGCCCAAAGTAATCCGCAATGAACCTAGCGCCCAATCGCGGGAATAGCCCAACGCGGTGATGACTTCGCTTGGTTCGGGGTTGCCTGTTTTGCAGGCAGAGCCAGACGAGCAGGCAAAGCCAGCGGAATCAAGCATTTGCAAAAGCAGGTTGCCATCCACATCTTTGAAGACAAAAGAAGCGTGGTTTGGCAAACGGTTTTCAGGATGGCCTGTTAATTTAGAATCGGGAACCGCTTCAAGCAAATTTCCGATGATGTGGTCGCGCAATGGTTTGACGTGCGCCGTGCGCGCTTCGCGTTCCTCTGCTGCAAGCCGCAACGCCTCGGCAAAGCCAACGATATACGGCACGTTCTGCGTCCCCGCCCGTAGACTGTACTCCTGCCCCCCGCCTGTCATGTGTGGAATGAGCTTCGTCCCTTTGCGGACGTACAACGTGCCGACGCCTTTCGGCCCGTAGAACTTATGTCCGCCAAGTGACATCAAGTCCACGCCGAGGGTTTCTACGTTCACATCCAAATAGGCCGCAGCCTGCACCGCATCGGTGTGGAAGAGAATATTATTCGCCTTTGCGACCTTTGCCAGATCCGCTATCGGGTTGATCGTGCCGATTTCGTTGTTCGCAAGCATCAGCGAGGCGAGAGCCGTGTCGCTGCAAATCGCTTTCGTCAAGGATTCAGGCGTCACTGCGCCGTGTTCGTTGATGTCCAGCCATTCGAGCAGGAAACCATATTCCTTTTCAAGTTGTTCAGCGGTTTTGCTGACGGCGTGATGCTCTGTTTTGGCGGTCAGAATCCATTTTTCGCCTGTGGCGTTGCGTCGTGCCATCGCCGCGCCGCGCAGGGCGAGGTTATCCGCTTCGGTGCCGCAGGAGGTGAAGATGATTTCATCGGGTCGGCAATGCAAAACGGCGGCTACTTTTTCGCGCGCAGCATCGAGCGCGGATTCGGCCTTTTGTCCCAGCCGATGGACGGAGGATGGGTTCCCATAATTCTCACGGAAATAAGGCATCATCGCGTCCAGCACGCGCTGGTCAACAGGGGTGGTGGCGGCATAATCGAGGTAAATCATGGCTGGGATTATACTGCCTTCGCCAGCGGATGTAGGTCACGCTTGTAGCATGACGACCATGTTGCAAAGTCGATTGACAAAAAACCCTTTTTTGTACACAGACAACACGGAGAACGCCAGAAACCTTCAAAATCCGTCCAGTCCGTGTGTTCCGTGTACGACAGAATCCTTTCCGTCTGGCTTTGCTACAGCCATTCTCCCCGCTCATTAAACCGTATTCAAAATCAAGATTGCTGGATAAAATTAGGATATGCTAAAGAAGTTAGCTCAGTTTGTGGGCGCGATCGTCGGCCTGGGCGTGGCGTTTGTCATGCTATTTGCGAATCAATTGGGGCTGGATGACAGCCTTGTCGGGGGCATCAAGCGGCATATCGTTTTCTCCATCGGCATCCTCATCTTTATTATCTCCATCAACTACAGTGACAATAGTTTCATACGCCGCGCATTCAAAACATTCACAGGACGTTTCCACTTTGCGCTCGCCACCCTGGGACTTGCCGTACTTGCCATTTACATCTGGTTTGTTTCCATCGGCCTATGGACAAGCTGGCCCAACGAAACAAATTACTACAACATGCTTGCAACCGCATTCAACCACGGCCAAATTGCCCTTGAAGTGGAACCCGACCCCGCGCTTCTGACGCTTGGAAATATTTACGAACCCAGCAACCGCATCGGCATTCCCATGTTATGGGATGCCACTCTCTACCAAGGGAAATATTACCTTTATTGGGGACCCGCCCCGGCCATATTCCTGACACTCATCAAGGAATTTTATTCACAGGAAATCGGCGACAAACCCATCACCTTCGCCTTTGCCGTCGGCACATTTCTATTCACAACCCTGCTCCTCCTGGAACTTTGGAAAAAATATTTCAGCGAAGCGCCTCCCTGGGCAGTTCTGGCAGGGGTCGCGTTCGCGGGTTTGGTCAACCCCATACCTTACATCCTGATCGAAGCGCGCATTTACGAAGCCGCCATCATCAGCGCACAATTTTTTCTGATCGGCGGGTTATATTGGTTGTTCACCGCATTCAACCGTCCGTCCACCATACGCCTTTCGCTGGCGGGTTCTTTCTTTGCCCTCGCGGTAGGGACGCGCACCACGCTGGCCCTGCCCGTTGCATTTCTGGCCTTCGTTGTCCTTTTATGGACGCTCAAAACGCGGCCTACGAGAGTCTTTACCACCGTCATCACGTTCGCCCTGCCATTAATCCTCGGCGCAATGAGCTACTCCTGGTACAACTACACCCGCTTTGGTTCCATTACCGAGTTCGGCCTGCGCTACCAACTCACCAGCTATAACCTGTACGAATCGCTGGATGAAACTTTCTCCCTGGCCTACATTCCCCCCAACCTCTATAAAACCCTTTTCAACGCATTCGAGCAAAGGGTGAAATTTCCGTATCTTTTTCCAACTCGCTGGGCAGGCCCCGCGTGGCTGACGGATCGAAATTATCCAAGCTTTTATTTATTGTTCGCGGAAGGCATCACGGGGATTTTCATCGCCAGTCCCTTCATGCTCTTTGCTCTTCTGACAGGGATAAATAAAGATAAAACCTTCCGCTGGATTTTACTCGCCCTCGCAGGCTCGGCCTTTTTGATATTTTTAACGCTGCAAACCTTTTTCTTCACCACCATGCGCTACCTGCTGGACCTGATCCCCACCCTCTCCCTCCTGGCAGTGATAGGCTTCTGGCAGGGACTCATCCAATTAAAAAAATATCCCTTTTTCCGCTGGATCCTGGCCGCGTTGGGCATGACCCTACTCCTCTATTCGATTGCCATCAGTCTGCTGCTCCCCATCTCAGGCCATCTCGAAGCATTCAGGGTCTTCAACCCCGACCTTTTAAAGAATCTTACATGGGTATTTAACAACGTTATTAAATGAGCAACAAACCCATCATCAATCACAACTTACGCTGGTTCCTGGCAGGGATGATCTTCGCCAATATCGCGGGGCAAATGGCTTACAGCATGTTGTCCCTTTACATGATTAATCTCGGCGCGAGCGTGGCGCAGGTGGGCATGGCCTTTACTTTGGCATCCCTTGTGCCGACGGTTTTACAGATCTTCGGCGGCTGGCTCTCCGATACCATCGGGCGGTTGCGCATCATGGCTATCGGAAGTTCTATCGCAGTCATCGGCTATCTCATCTTTGCCTTCGCGCCGAACTGGCAATGGGTGCTCATCGGCCTGAGCGTGGAATATGTCTCCAATTCCGTTGTGGGGCCAAGTTTCGGCGCGTACATCTCCGAACAATCAAGCCCCGAATCACGCGGACGAGTCTTCGGGTTGACCTCAGGCATCTACCAAACTGTCACCATCATCGGCCCCGCATTAGCGGGTTTTCTCGCTTATCAATTCAACTTCCAACTCATGATGCGCGTGGCCTTCGGCTTTTACCTCACCGCCACCATCCTGCGCGTGTGGATGGCAACCAACGAACGCTTCGCCCCGCTCAAGGACCCATCCAAACCAACCCTGAGCGGCTTCAAAGAACAACTCACCGCCATCTTCACCCTGCTCCTCGCGGGCGGCGTCCTCACCTGGATCTGGGTCACAGACGCGGTTGGCGATACCTCCTCCAACCTCATCAGCCAGCTCTTCCCCATCTATCTCTCAGACATCGGCAAACTCAATGTTGGGCAGATCGGCATCGTCAACGCCGCCATCGGCGTAACAGCCATCATCGCCGCGCCGCTGGCAGGCTCACTGGTGGATAAAATCAGCGAACGCGCGGCGATTGTCACAGGGTTCGTGCTAAACGGTATGGGTTTGTTAACTTTATTAAACTCCAACAGCTATGCGGGCTTCATCCTTGCAATGTGTTTCTTTGGTCTTGGCACGGGCAGCCTTATCCCCGCCTACGAATCGCTCATTTCCAAAGTTGTACCGGAGAGCAAACGCGGGCTGGCCTTCGGTCTCTTTGGCACCACGCTTGGCATCCTGTCCCTGCCCATGCCGTGGATCGGCGCTCAGCTTTGGGAACGCATCTCGCCGCAGACTCCATTCCTGTTCGCCATCGGCGCGAACCTGATTTCGATTGTCATCGTCTGGATGAAATTCAAGATTCAGGATTCCCA
>JACPVB010000233.1 GCA_016191985.1 Chloroflexota bacterium
CGGTATCGCCGCTTGCAGGAAATTTCAGCGGAAATAATCTCAAATGAAACCGAGTTATCAAGAGAAACTGTAAAACACGCCTTTTCAATGCAGGCAGGATATATCACGCCAAAAATAGATGTGCGTGGTGCGGTTTTCCGCGATGGAAAAACCCTGCTCGTGCAGGAAAGAGCGGACGGTAAATGGGCCATGCCCGGCGGCTGGGCTGATATTGGAGATATGCCTTCAGCAATGGTGGAGCGCGAAGTGCGGGAGGAAAGTGGGTTGGAGGTCCGCGCTGCCAAAGTCATTGCGGTGTATGATGCCAACCGCATGGAGCCGATGGAATTTTTCCACGCGTATAAGATCATTTTTTTATGCGAACTACTCGGCGGGGAATTGCTCACAAGTTATGAAACCCTGGCCGTGGACTTCTTCGATCCCAGGCAACTGCCCCCGCTCTCCACTGCGCGAACAGATCAATATATGATCGATGAAGTCCTTGCTCACGTTCTCGATGCAACCCGCCTCACTTTTTTTGATTAATCAATGTATAACCTTCTCCGTCCTTATCTCTTCCGCCTCGAACCTGAACAAGCGCATGCGCTCACGCTTCGGGCATTGCGCATTACTGGAGCCATCCCTCCGTTGCGCTGGTTGGTAGCCCAACAATTCAAAGCGCCTCCCAGGCCTGTCCATGTGTTTGGATTGGATTTCAAAAACCCGCTGGGGCTTGCGGCGGGATATGACAAGGACGGCGTAGCAATCAAGGGACTCTCCACCCTGGGTTTCGGTCATGTGGAGATTGGGACGGTCACGCCCAAGCCTCAGCCTGGGAATCCGCCCCCGCGCGTTTTCCGCCTGCCGGAAGATGAGGCCGTTATCAACCACATGGGGTTCCCAAGCAAAGGCTCCGAGTTCGTGCAAATGCAATTGAACCCGAATCTGCGCCTCAATTGGATTGAGCGCGTGGTTGGATTTTCTCCTCGCAAAAAGAATGTTGTAAAACGGAATTGGAATACAGTCCTTGGCGTGAATCTTGGCAAGAACAAGGATACACCGAACGAGGAAGCCGTATTTGATTACCTTGCGTTGCTGCAAAATTTTGCAGGGCTTGCCGATTATTTAACGGTTAACGTCAGCTCGCCAAATACCGTGGGACTCCGCAATTTGCAGGGACGGGAAGCGCTGGAGAAATTGCTCATTCAATTACATCAGCAGCGTTTGATCGAACAAGCCCAATATAAAAAACGGATTCCCATTCTCGTTAAACTTGCGCCTGATTTGAGCGAAGCGGAACTTGATGAAGCGATTGAAGCCATCCTTTCCGCAAAGATGGATGGGATCATTGTTACAAATACAACGTTGGGGCGCGAGGGATTGATATCCAGCTCAAAGGGAGAATCAGGCGGGTTGAGCGGCAAACCGCTCACCGTTAAGAGCGAAGCGGTTCTTCATCAAACCATTAAACGAATCAATGGAGAAATCCCTGTGGTGAGCGCGGGCGGGATCATGAGTCCTGAAGATGCAAAACGCCGCCTCGATATGGGGGCGGCGCTGGTGCAGGTGTATACGGGGTTGATCTATCGCGGGCCGGGTCTGGTGCGGGATATCATAAAGTCGCTTTAAGGAGCCGGGCGCAGGGCGGGCATGGGGGCTTCGTTACGTTTGGTAAAGAAATCATCTGCCAGGAGGGGTTCGAGGGTGCGCGGCGAGGAAAGAGAATCAACGGGGATATAGTACAGGTTGATCGGGCTGTCACTGCCAAGCCGTATATCCTGAAAGGCAAAGAGAACGTGGGTGCCGTCGGGGCTGAAGGTGGCATCGCGATAACAACAGTTATTTTCGAAGGGCGAGAAATAGTCGAACTTGTGGGTGAAGGAACTGTAGAACAGCAGGTCGCCGAAGCCGTCGTTGCGCCTGTCGCTGTTGATGAAGAAGAGCAGGTCGCCATCCCAGTCGAAGTTGACGATAGTATCGGGAAATTGAAAGCGCCCAATGGGGAACTCGTCCAGGCGGGTGGGCGGCAGGCCGCCTTTGCACTCTTTAATTTCCATAATGCGAATGGCGTCGCCGGTGACGCCGTTGAGATTGGCGTGGTATTTGATGGCGATTTGTTTGCCATCATCGGACCAAAGCGCATCAGTGACGGCCAGGTCCCGGTAGAAAAGGCATCCTTCCGATTCCACAAAAGCGATCAGGGCGCTCTTTTTGTTCATATTTATTAATTTTGCAGGATCATAGGGAACGATGTACATTTCGCGGTTGACAACGATTGCGGCCTGTTTGCCATCCGGGGAAACGTTGAAGGATTCGAAATATTCAGCGGAGACGAAACTCATAATGGTTTCTTCCACAAAATCGTCCGATCCGATGTTCACCGTTTTCACGGTCTTGCCGCTCATGTAGAGAAGGGTATTGGGATCGCCGGGAATCCATTGCAGGTTGAACTTGGCTACACCATCGCGCGTGACTTGTTCCGCCTCGGTGGTGTCCAGGTTCATGACCCAGATTTCGTTGTTGCGCAATAGAGCGATCTTATCCGCGCCGCCGATGACGGGACGTGCAGATGTGGATGGGGTTTCGGTGGCGGTGGGCAGTTCCAGGGTGGCAGTCTCAGGGATGGTCACTGCTTCTGTTTCTGTGGCTTCGGTCACAAGCGCGGATGTTGCTTCTGCGATCTCTGTTGCAGTGGAGGTGGAAGTGGGCGCTTCCTTCCCAAACGGGAGAAGGTTACTGCCCAATAAAAAGAATCCACCCCCGAGCATTACCAGAACGAACAACCCCGCAAGCACAACCAGCGGACTGAGTCCCCTTTTCTCAGCAACAGGCAGTGGAGTGTTGGAAGGGTGAGCAATGGAGGTCTTTGCGGCAAATGTTTTATTTTGCAGCGCGGCTTTCATGGTCTGTTTGCTGCTCATCTTTGTTTCGGGCAGGCTCTCGCCGCGCAGGAAGGCCTTGATCGTTTCCACCATTTCAACGGCAGTGGAGAAGCGGTCATCCCTGTTCTTTGCCATCGCAGTGGAAATGACTTTTTCCATCCACACGGGCAGGCTTGGGTTTGCCTCCAAAATGCGTGGGACGGGTTCCGTCATGTGTTTGATGGCTACTGCCAGTGGAGTGTCGGCCTTGTAAGGCTGTTTGCCTGTCAGCATTTCATAAAGGATGACGCCCAGCGCGTAAATATCGGCGCGCCCATCCACAAGCTCTCCGCCGGCCTGCTCGGGGGCCATGTAAGCGGGCGTGCCGATGATGGCGCTCCCGGTCATATTGCCGGCTTCGCCCTGGGTGAATTTTGCGATCCCAAAATCTGAAATAAGGGCAACGCCCTTGTTGGTAAATAAAATATTTCCCGGCTTTAAATCCCTGTGGACAATTCCCCTGGCATGGGCTTCATCCATGCCTGGCGCGATCTGGTCAAGGATTTTTACAGCGTCTTCAATGCTGAACAGCCCGGTTTTGATTCGTTCGGAAAGCGAGCCTCCGCTCATATAGCGCATCACGAAATAAGGCTGGTTGTTTTCCTCGCCCACGTCATACACCGGCACAATGGACGGGTGCTCCAACTGCGCGATGATCTTGGCTTCCCGCTCGAACCTCAACCTGAATTGCGGGTCGGAATGGATGAGTTCAGGCGGCAGGAACTTGATGGCTACCTCGCGTTCAAAGCGCGGGTCGTACCCGCGATAAACGGTTGCCATGCCTCCGCGTCCCAGTTCTGACTTGATTTCGTAGCGTCCGATCTTTTCAGGTGCCATAAGTGTATAGTATACCCACCCAACGGGGTGAGTGCAAGAAAGAAAAATTACAATTAGGGCATGGTTAATCCGCCGCTTGACTCCATCCAATCTGCGATGCGCTCAACAGCGGCGTCGATGTTATTGTCTGAAATATCAATTTCCAGTTTCGGCAGGATCGATTCGTCCGCCAGCCTGCGGATAAGTTTTTGCTCTTCGATGAAAAGATTCAAATCATCATATTGGGATGGATTCCCTGAAACCTTAAGCCGCTCTGCCCGCGCCGCTTCAAAAGATTCCGGTAAACGGGTGAGCAGTACAAGGCGGAAGTTAAGCGGCAGCAATCGTTCCTCCAGCCAGCGGAAATCATAATCCTTGTTGTAGGTGTTCAACTGATACATGCGCGTGGACAAGTGAAAGCGGTCCACGATCCATGAATAATATTTTTGCAGTTCAAAAAGTTTCACCCACGCGGCGTAGGTCTCCATCGCAAGGGACTCTTCGTGCGACTCGAAGTTGATCAATCCACGTCCCCAGGGGAAGTTGGTAAACGCACACCATTCACCCGAGATAAGCGGCGAATGGTATTTATATTTGCGCGGTCCCACAATGCGTGGATGTTCGTTCAACGCAAAAGCGATGTCAGTTTTGAAAGTCAGGCGTGTGCCTTCGAGGATGATTTTGGGGGTAAGTTTGGGCATGGCACAATTATATATCTAACCCAAGTGCCTTCTTACAGAATTCACGCAGAATTTAACGCAAAGGCGCGGGGGCGCAAAGAAAAAACATTAACACAACCTTTTGCCGCGAATCCTTCGATCTGCTCAGGACAGGTTTCGCAAATTTACACGGATTTTTTAAACTACAGAGTATCGCATAATTTAGTAAACAGAAAAGTCGTTTTTTACTCGTAATTTTCAATAAAAAGTTTCCTTAATTATGAGACAAGCGATAATTCGCGAAAATTCGCGTGATCCGTGGCTGAAACTCTTGGCTCTTTCGCGTCAAAAAATCGTTTCCTTTATAAGACGAATGTCGCGAAAGAGCGAATATTGTGAATGAAAACGGGAAAATTTGCACTATTCGTCTAAAGGTATTATTTGGGAATTCTGATAAGATTCTGAAACTTTCCTGCCATACAGTTGTGGTATATTCCCGCGTACAACAGGTAACCTTATGGACGATAAAATCACAATTATTGAAGGACCGCCCCCAGTCTTTGAGCACGTCAACGATGGCTGGGCAATGGGCTTGAACGAAAGCCCAACACTCTCCGTCCCTGCACTGACGCGTTTGCGAACCTTTAACGGCCCCGCGCTTGTACAGAGATGCTATACCGCCTGGCATAACAAGGCATCCATTCACTTACACTACCGCAACGATTTGGGTCTCGAACAGACCGCCCCCATCCTCGCCGCCCGCAACGTGGAGACTCCTGAAGGACACGTTTTGCTGCTATGGGTTTATCTCGATGGCGATGGCGTGGAATACGAACTGGACGCCGGCGACGACGACCAGGCCGACGATTTCCCAGACGAATAGAAAGGAATCAGGTGACAGTCATTTTTGAAAATGACTGTCACCTTTTTTAATTCCCATGACAACGCTTCATACCGAACTCAAAGCTGGCACTGTTATTCTGACACTTAACCGCCCTGAACGCGCCAACGCCTTCAACTTTGAAATGACCAATGAGCTTCAGCGTGCCCTCACTGAAGCGGAGAATAACCCACAGGTGCGCTGCGTGGTCATCACCGGCGCGGGGAACGTCTTTAGTGCGGGACAGGACATCGGCGAAATGAAAAAGGGCGGCGGCGAAATTTCCTACCGCGAGCATTTGGAAAAGACCTACAACCCGTTGATTTTACAGATCCGCAACATGGGCAAACCTGTCATCGCCGCGGTGAATGGACCGTGCGCCGGAGCGGCCTTTGGCATTGCCCTGGCTTGTGACCTGCGGATCGCGAAATCCAGCGCATATTTTGTGGTGGGATTCAGCGGCATTGCCCTCGCGCCTGACTCGGGCATCTCGTTATTTTTGCCGAAATACATTGGCCTTGGCCGCGCGCAGGAATATTTTTATTCCAACAAAAAGATACCCGCGCAGCTTGCATATGAATGGGGCATGGTGAATCAAGTAGGTGGATTCAACTATCAGCGGCTGGTCACGCAAATTGCGGGGGAACTGGCTACAGGTCCGCGTGAGGCGTTTGCAGCAGGGAAGAAAGCCTTCAATCGGGCAATCCTTCCCAATTTGGAAGATGCTCTTAATTACGAAGGAATCCTGCAAGATGTAGCTGGTAAATCTGCAGAGCACAAAGAGGGTGTGGCGGCCTTCTTTGAGAAGCGCCGCCCAAAATTTGGGTAGCGTATCTTTTCACCAGCGAGACGGGTTTTAATGAAAGTAATCAAAAACCGTCATTTTTTACCAAAAATAATCGGATTTTTGTCATATTGACTCTAATTTCGTTATCGTGTAAAGTTCGAGGGTAGTTTTTATTTATTGGGATAATCGTATGAACCAGTGTATGGCTATATTTTGTTCATAAAGCGGGCAACCCCGTATGGGGTGTGCCCGCTTATATTTTCTCTAAAACCTATTTAGGAGAACAACATGTCAGGACAAATCAATGCTTTTGAAATGGCGCAGAAACAGTTTGACGCTGTTGCCAAGCAATTGAAACTCGACTCAGGCGTGGCTGAAGTGCTGCGCTGGCCGATGCGCGAATTTTCGTTCCGCATTCCCGTTCGTTTAGATGATGGCTCGCTCAAGGTTTTCCAGGGCTTCCGCGTTCAGCATAACGATGCACGCGGCCCCAACAAGGGTGGCATTCGCTTCCATCCTGCAGAGACGATGGACACCGTCCGCGCTCTCGCTACATGGATGACCTGGAAATGCGCCGTGGCGGATATTCCGTTGGGCGGCGGCAAAGGCGGCATTATTGTTGACCCGTCCACGCTATCTGTCGGCGAAAAAGAAGAATTGTGTCGCGGTTGGGTGCGCGTGATGTGGAAGAATATCGGCCCACGCAATGATGTGCCTGCTCCTGACGTAGGAACCACTCCTCAAATGATGGGCTGGATGATGGATGAATATTCCCGCCTCGTTGGTCAATATACTCCGGGCGTATTTACCGGCAAACCCCTCGGCGGCGGCGGTTCATTGGGTCGCACAGAGGCCACTGGCTACGGCGTAATTTACACCGTGCGCGAAGCGATGAAACACCTTGGCATGGATCCCAAGAAATCCGTTGCGGTTCTTCAGGGCTTTGGCAATGTGTCGCAGTATGCGGCGGTCGGCATGGTTGAAATTCTTGGCGGCTCTGTGGCGTGCGTCTCCTGCTATGACCGCCATGACAAGAAGGCTTACACCTACAGCAAGAAAGGTGGCATCGATCCGCGCTTCCTGCTCTCCATCGTGGATGAATATGGCACCATTGATAAAGCCAAGGCGATGGACTCTGGTTACAAAGTGGACGACGGCGATAAGTGGATCGAGTTCGAAGGCGATGTGTTGATCCCCGCCGCGCTTGAAGGCCAGGTCAATGCGGATACGGTTGGCAAAGTTTCCAAGGGCGTCCGCATCGTTGCCGAAGGCGCGAACGGCCCCACCACCCCCGAGGCTGACGAAGTCTTCAAGAAGAACAAGGTCTTCAACATTCCTGACTTCCTCTGCAACGCCGGCGGCGTGACCACCTCCTACTTCGAGCAGGTTCAAAACGACATGAACTTTTACTGGAGCAAGGAAGAAGTGCTCGAGCGCCTCGACCAGAAAATGACCTCTGCCTTCCACGGCGTGCTCGACCGCAGTGAAAAGGAAAACGTCTACATGCGCGATGCCGCCTACATGGTTGCCATTGACCGTGTGGTCAAGGCCATGGAACTCCGCGGCTGGTTGACGGGTGCGGCGTAGTTGGTAAATAGAAAGTAGAAAGTGGAAGAGGATACGCTGAGAGGCGTGTCCTCTTTTTTTGTTCTCCGCTTCATTCTTGACCTTTGAACTGCTTCTGTTTTCTCAAGCCTGATTCAACCCTGATACAATACCCCAAATACTGTCCACTTTCTACTTTTCACCAATCTTCAATCTCTACTCTCCACCCCCCGAGGCTTTCATGTCCAAACAATCCTTCAAATGGGACGACCCCTTTTTACTAAACGACCAGCTCACCGACGAAGAGCGCATGATCCGTGACAC
>JACPVB010000059.1 GCA_016191985.1 Chloroflexota bacterium
CCGGGGAAGGAAGGTAATCAACCACTGCATCGAGGAGAACCTGCACGCCCTTATTCTTTAAAGAAGAACCGCAAAACACCGGTGCGGCCTTGGTGGCAAGAACACCTTTGCGAAGCGCAAGCTTAAGCTCTTCAATGCTAATTTCCTGGGCTTCAAGGAACTTCATTGTCAATTCATCGTCAAGTTCGGCGATCTTTTCCACCATCTTCGCACGAGCTTCTGTTGCTTGTTCTTTTAAATCATCTGGAATTTCAACAATATGCGGTTCTTTGCCCAGATCATCTTCCCAAATGACCGCCTTCATTGTAAGAAGGTCCACTACACCTTTGAAAGTGGATTCAAAACCAATCGGAATCTGCATTGGGATTGGATTTGCGCCCAAACGATCAATAATGGTTTCAATGGTTCTTTCAAAGGAAGCGCCGACGCGATCCATTTTATTAACAAAACAAATACGTGGTACGCCGTAACGATCTGCCTGACGCCATACAGTTTCGGACTGCGGCTCCACGCCTTGCACTGCATCAAAAACTACAACCCCACCATCCAGAACGCGCAAAGACCGCTGGACCTCGGCTGTGAAGTCAATGTGCCCAGGAGTATCAATAATATTGATCTGATATCCCTTCCACTCTGCCGATACAGCCGCCGAAACGATGGTAATACCACGTTCGCGTTCCTGCACCATCCAGTCGGTCACTGTTGTACCATCATCAACAGAACCGATGCGATGTGTCATGCCGGTATAGAACATGATACGCTCGGTGGTGGTGGTTTTCCCAGCATCGATGTGGGCAATGATGCCTATATTTCGGTACTTTTCCAACGGATAGACGCGCGCCATTCTAACTACTACCTACTCTTCCTTATAAAATTAAATACGATAATGGGAGAAAGCGCGGTTGGCTTCTGCCATTTTATGGGTTTCATCGCGCTTGCGGATTGCTGAACCTGTTTCATTAAAAGCATCGATCAACTCAGATGCAAGTTTATCTGAAAAAGATTTGCCAGAACGATCACGGGCAGCGGAAAGAATCCAGCGGATCGCCAGCGTAGTGCGGCGGTCGGAGGAAACTTCCATAGGCACTTGATAGGTGGCACCACCCACGCGGCGTGGGCGAACTTCCATCGCAGGGCCAACATTTTTAAGGGCGCCATCGAAGACATCCATCGGATTCTTCTCTGTGCGCTCTTTGATCAAATCCATGGCATCGTAAATTAAACGAATAGCAGTGCTCTTCTTACCGCTTTTAAGCACATGCTGGACCATCGTTTGGATATTGATGCTATTAAATCGGATATCGGGAAGGAGTTCCCGTTTCTCAGGTTTTGCTCTACGCATGCTTTATTACTCCATCTACTATTTACTTCGGACGCTTCGCGCCATACTTTGAGCGGCCCTGCTTGCGATTGGCCACACCGGTAGTATCAAGGGATCCGCGCACAATATGATAGCGCACACCCGGCAAATCCTTCACACGGCCGCCGCGCACTAATACAACAGAGTGCTCCTGAAGCTGATGACCTTCGCCGGGGATATAAGCTGTCACTTCGATGCCATTGGTCAAACGCACACGGGCGATCTTGCGCAGGGCCGAATTTGGCTTTTTCGGTGTCATCGTACGAACCACAGTACAAACGCCGCGTTTTTGCGGCGCACCCTTATCCTGGCGAAACCGGCGCTGTTTGAAACTGTTCAACGTGAACTGCAAAGCCGGGGACTTGCTTTTGGCATTCTTATTTTTTCGGCCCTTGCGGACCATTTGGTTTACTGTCGGCACATTCGCCTCCGATTACAAATTCTTTCAAGTTTACTTTTTTATATTCGCAAGAAATGAGACCATCAACAACTAACACCTGATGGCCTCATTTGTAGCTGCCAATTGAGTCGAGTGGGGGTAAAGCCACTCTTGCTTTCTGGGCAACGGCTGGTTATTTTATCACGCCGTATTGGTCAAGTCAATAGGAAATACTACTTTTTCCTGGATTGATTCTCTCCCAAGCTCAATAGACCGGTATCATGTTTTGGTGGATGGGTCTTCTCTTCATCCTTGCCAAATTTGACCACGTCGCCGCCTTCATTGATCGCCTCCACCGCAAGGCCGAGGGACTGAAGTTCTTTTACGAGAACACGGAAGGACGCTGGGATGCTTGGTTCTTCGATCGGCTCGCCCTTCACAATCGCCTCGTATGTGTTCACACGACCCTGAACATCATCGGATTTGACGGTGAGCATTTCCTGAAGCGTATGTGCAGCACCATAGGCTTCGAGTGCCCACACTTCCATTTCACCAAAGCGTTGACCACCGAACTGCGCTTTACCACCAAGCGGCTGTTGTGTTACCAGGCTGTATGGGCCTGTGGAGCGCGCATGAACCTTGTCTTCAACCAGGTGATGCAGTTTCAAAATGGTCATCACGCCAACCGTTACAGGTTGGTCATAAGGGATGCCGGTCTTGCCATCGCGGAGGGTTTGCTTTCCGAGGATGGGAAGCGGAATGCCTTTTTCCTTTGCCAATTCCTGGGCTGTTTCATATACTTTGTCTTCGGCAACACGGCGGGTAATGCCATTCACTTCCATCCACAAACGGAGGCAGGCATGAACTGTCATTTCGTCCAATTCTGGATCGTGATTGGCAATATCACGGTCTTCGAGCAGAATTTCGTCAGGGTTGGTATAGCCCTTTTCGCGCAACCATTCTTTGGCCGTGGCATGATGCGCGTACTCCGGGTCGTTCAAGCTGTACACATCGTATTTACGTTTGTCCAGCCAGTGTTCAAGGTACAGGCGGCGGACTTCATCGTCATCCTCAATCGAGTTAACTTCATATTCCTGTTCCTTGAGCCATTCCCAGGCACGTTCAGCTGCTTCCTTCCAGGCCTGATCCATGATCCAAGCACGGGCGAGTTCAGCTTCAATCTGCTCTTCGCTTGCGCCATCAAATACAGGGGTAATCGCTCGGAAGCCCATTCGCTTTGCAGCCCAGCCCAAGTGCACTTCAAGTACCTGACCGATATTCATACGACCAGGCACACCAAGCGGATTTAAGATGAGATCAACAGGTGTGCCATCTTCGAGGAACGGCATATCTTCAACTGGCACAACTTTGGAAACCACACCCTTGTTCCCATGCCGTCCAGCCATTTTGTCGCCTGCGGTAATCTTGCGCCGCTGGGCAACCGAAACGCGCACCATCATATCCACACCGGCGGAAAGATCGGAGTTATCTTCACGGGTGAAGACCTTCACGTCAACAACCTTGCCGCGTTCACCGTGAGGCATTCTCAGGGAAGTATCTTTCACATCGCGGGACTTCTCTCCGAAGATGGCGCGCAGTAAGCGTTCTTCAGGGGTAAGTTCTTTTTCACCCTTGGGCGTGATCTTGCCAACAAGAATATCGTTCGGACCAACTTCCGCGCCGATACGGATAATGCCGTTCTCATCCAAATCTTTGATGGCATCATCGCCTACGTTGGGAATGTCACGTGTAATTTCTTCAGGTCCAAGCTTGGTATCACGTGCTTCAACTTCATGTTTCTCAATATGGACAGAAGTAAAACGATCATCCTGAACAAGTCGTTCAGAGAGCAGGATGGCATCTTCAAAGTTACCACCCTCCCAGGAAAGGAATGCCACAACTACATTCTGCCCAAGTGCGAGCTGACCGCTGTCTGTAGATGAAGAGTCTGCAATAATATCGCCAGCTTTGATCAACTGTCCCTTCACAACGGATGGGCGCTGGTCGATACAAGTGCTCTGATTGGATCTCTGGTATTTGCGGAGCTGATAAACGCGGTTCCCGCTTCGCTTCTCTTTGACCGTTATGCTTGATCCCGTTACCGAGACAACTTCACCATCCGCCTCAGCGACTACGACCTGGCCTGAGTCAAGGGCAGCATGTCCTTCCATACCTGTGGAAACAAGCGGGATTTCAGGGCGAACCAAAGGAACCGCCTGCGCCATCATGTTGGACCCCATCAGAGCGCGATTTGCATCGTCATGCTCAAGGAAGGGGATCAAGGCGGCGCTGATGCCAACAACTTGATGAGGAGCGACATCCATATAGTCAATGGCTTCCGCAGTAGAGAACAAAAAGCCTGAATGATAACGGCAGGAAATACGTTCGCGTGAGAATTCCTTGTTTTCGTTTAAGTACGCATTTGCTTGAGCTATCGTATATTTATCTTCTGCATCAGCGGAAAGATACACAACCTCATCGGAAACAAATGGAATAACATTCACATCCATCTCAAACTTGGAGAGTTTCTTGGCGGCCTTTGCATCCAACACTGTTCCAGACTTGAAGAGCAGTTCTTCAGACTTCGGATCATAAATATCCTCGCGCAAGGTGCGGCCTTCCAAACGATCACCATCAGAGGGAAGGGTTTTGTACACTCTGCGATACGGTGTTTCAATAAATCCGTACTCATTTACACGGGCAAAGGAAGCTAAACGGCCGATCAAACCGATGTTCGGGCCTTCAGGAGTTTCAATCGGGCAGATACGTCCATAATGGGAGTGGTGAACATCACGTACGTCGAACCCGGCGCGCTCGCGACGCAGACCACCCGGACCCAACGCGGAAAGCGTGCGCTTGTGGCGGAGTTCAGCGAGCGGGTTGGTTTGATCCATAAACTGTGAAAGCTGGGATGAGCCAAAAAATTCGCGCAAGGCAGCAACCACAGGGCGGATGTTAACCAATGTCACAGGAGACAGTTGTTCCTGATCGCGAATGGACATGCGTTCCTTAATAACGCGCTCCATGCGGCGCAGGCCGATTCGCAACTTGTTCTGAATCAACTCACCCACCGTCTTGACGCGGCGGTTGCCGAGATGGTCAATATCGTCGGGGCGTTCGGCTCCGTTATTGATCTGGATCATGCGGCGGATCAATCGAATCACATCACTCTTTGAAACAGTACGGTGCGGAATCGGGATATTCAAATCGAGTTTCTGATTTAATTTGTAACGACCCACGCGTTCCAGGTCGTAATGTCTTTGGTCAAAAAGTTGCTCTTCAAGAAATTGGCGGGCATTATCAAGCGTGGCAGGATCACCAGGACGCATCTTCTTAAAGAATTCGATCAAGGCAGCTTCGGCGATGGTGTGATTGGTCAAATCCCAATCTGGTTCCTGCTTGATCGTGGATGCAATGAACATACGGTCAGGGTTGTTATCCACATCCTTGAAAATGGAAAGGATTTCCTCGTCTGTACCGTGTTTGATAGGCGAATCTTTAATGCCGTCGCTTACCGCGGCAAGTGCGCGCAAGAACACGGTGATTGGAACTGTGCGCTTGCGGTTGAATTTCAAAATAATATAGTCAGATTTGCGTGTCTCAAATTCCATCCACGCGCCACGATCAGGGATCAACTTTGCCATTGCAAGTGGACGTCCCGTCGCGCGGTCTGCCGGGGCCTCAAAATAAACACCAGGAGAGCGAATCAACTGAGACACAACCACGCGTTCCGTGCCGTTTACAATAAACGTACCCTTATCGGTCATCTCAGGGAAATCACCCAGAAAGATGTCCTGTTTGATTGGCTCTGGCACATCTGGCCCGGCAAGTAGAACCGACACATACAATGGACTTGCATAGGTAAGGTCACGCTCGACACATTCTTCAATGTTGTGTTTAGGCTCTCCAAACCAGTATTTCAGCCCCCATTGTTGGGATTCAGGCCCACGGCTTGGAAAAAACAACTTCATCCCCTTGTTATAAGACTCGATTGGAGATATCTCATGAAAGAGATCTCCCAGTCCTTCCTTCTTCAGTCTTTCAAATGAATCGAGTTGTACTTCTATTAAGTTGGGTAGATCGAGTTTGACTGGAATTCTTGCGTAACTTTTTTGGGGCAAAGAAGATGCCATTCTTCTCTCCTGACTTTTGTTTGGCTGGTAATGAAAACGATTTTAACTGTCCCTTTGGACAGCGACCCGAAATTATATCGAAACGAACGCAAAAAGTCAAGAATGAGATTGTTTTGATAAACTAAAATATATATTGCCCAACACTTTTCTTGACAAATCCATATAACTGCGTGTAAAATCACGGACGCTTAACAACAAAATACATTGGCCGAGATAGCTCAGTTGGTAGAGCACGCGACTGAAAATCGCGGTGTCCCCAGTTCGATCCTGGGTCTCGGCACTCTCGGCCAGGTAAGCAGGCCGTAATCTGCGGGCGTAGTACAGTGGTAGTACGTCTCCTTGCCAAGGAGAAGGTCGTGGGTTCGAATCCCATCGCCCGCTCAAACATGGAGGATTGCAGATTGGAAATAATTCAGTCAGCAATCCTCATTATGTATATGGCGTCGTGGCCAAGTGGTAAGGCAAGGGTCTGCAAAACCCTCATTCACGGGTTCAAATCCCGTCGACGCCTCTAAAAAACGAGTCAGCGCTTGCCGACTCGTTTTCTCGTTATTGGGTGGAAACGTACAAAAAAGCCGCTATTTATTACAATTCATTTGGCATGGATTTTTTTACAGAAATGTCTATAATGATTTTTATACTTAGTCCCTGGAATTCATGAAAATTTTTTCCACTCTCTCTTCGTCAAAGATTCTCCTCGCTTGTTTTGCAGTGGGGATATTATGGGTTTTGTTTTCAGATAAAATCATGGGACTTCTATTCAATAGCGAAAATTATTGGAAAGCACGTGTGTTCAGTGACGGTCTCCTGATCGCCGCTGCTATAGGCGCACTCTACGGGTTAATGAAGAACCGCCAAGTCAACAACAAATTGGGGGAGGATATTTTTTCCGATGTTTTCGAATTTGCCACTGTAGGGATATTTCAATCCTCCCCGGAAGGGAAATTTATAAGGGTCAACCCAGCAATGGCTGCAATTTATGGGTACACGTCACCGGAGGAAATGCTGGCCGCAGTAAACGATATCAGCCGACAAATCCACATATCCGTGGAAAGTCGCAATCAATTTATTGAGATATTGGAAAAACAAGGGGTGGTTGAGAAGTTCGAGAGCAAAAACTGGCAGAAGGATGGAAGCATTATTTGGACATCTACAAATGCCCGCACGGTGAGAGATCAAAATGGAAAGATTCTATACTATGAGGGCTTTGTTACAGACATTACCAGGCAAAAAAACGCGGAAATTACATTGCGTGATACCGAAAAACAATATCGCACCCTGATTGAGCAAATGCCAGCAGCGGCATATATCGCATCAGGGGATGGTACCGAAAACATTTTTTCAACCCCCCGGATGTTCTCCATAAGCGGATATACAATGGAGGAGTGGCAGGATAACCCCAGGTTGTGGATGAATATTATTCATCCAGATGACAGGCTAAAGGTCCAGACAGAGAGCGAAAAGATCATCCAAAGCGGAGAAGCTTTCAATATCGAATACAGAATCATTGCAAAGGACAACAGAGTCGTATGGATTCATGATGTTGCCTCGTTGATCTTGGATGAGAACAATTCACCATTATATAGGCAGGGCATTCTTGTAGATGTCACCAGGGAAAAAACGGCGGAAGAACAAATAAAAACAAACGAAGCGCAATATCGCATGGTTGTAGAACACGCTTCAGATGGGATTATAGTTGCGAATGTGGCCGGGAAGATTTTCGAGGCGAATCAACAAATTTGCCGGATGCTTGGTTTCACAAGGGACGAATTGCTGGGTCATTCCCTGGTTGATCTGTTCCCGGAAGACGAATTACAAACATGGGACATAAATGAAATTTCACGGGGACGTGCCGTCGTCACTGAAATATCTCTAAAGCGAAAAGATGGGACATTACTTCTTGTCGAGTTGAGTCTGACAAGCCTACCCAACAACATGCTGATGGGCATTGCCCGAAACATATCGAATAGGAAACCAATGGAAGAAGCGCTTGCGCGCAGCGAGAAAAAATTCAGGGTGCTGATCGAAAACAGCATGGATGCAATGGTTTTGTTCTCAAAAGAGGGAAAGATTCTCTTTCAAAGCCCCGCCGCATCACGCATCCTGGGTTACCCAGTCAGCGAAATGATTGGGAAAAACATAATTGAATTTGTATACACGGAAGACAAGCCGAAAGCACATGACGCCATCCAAAAAATAATCCGACATCCCGACGAAAGCGTTGCATTTACAGTTCGATGCGTCTGCAATGATAAAAGCACTAAGTGGATTGAATTTAATGGGACAAACCACTTGAGCGACACGGACATTGACGCGATCATTTTCAATTACAGGAACGTAACGGAACACAAGATTTTTGAAAACGCCCTCTTTGAAGCAGAGGAACGCTACCGCCTGCTGGTTGAGAAATTACCCGCCGTGATCTTCATGGATAAATTCGACGATAAGCAAACATCCCAGTATATGAGTCCCCGCATAAAGGACCTGCTTGGATATACGGCGGAAGAATGGGAAAATGATGTAAATCTTTGGGAGACTTCGCTTCACCCGGATGATAGGGAGCGTGTGCTTGCAGAGGATATCCGAACCAACGAGACCAATGAGCCTTTCCGCATTGAATACAGGATGCGCCATCGGGATGGGCATTATGTTTGGATCAAGGAGGATGCTTCCATTATAAAAAGTGAGGAGGGCGTTCCTCTGTTTTGGCAGGGTGTTTTGTTGGATATTACCCAGCAAAAACAAGCCGAAGAGGCGTTGAAACGCCGTGATGCAATCCTTAGAACAGTCGGGATATCAGCTGAACAATTTTTAAAAAGCACCGATTGGGAATTAAGCATCGAAAAAATCCTCGCGCAACTTGGCACGGCAACAGGTGTCAGTCGTGTTTATATATTCAAAAGGGAATCAAAGACGGGCATGGGCGTGGTTGTTTCCAGGATATACGAGTGGTGCGATGAAGGGATCATCCCCCATCCCAGCGCTCAAGAGATTGATCTCAAAAATGAAGGTTTCTCGCGTTGGATGGACTTTTTCGATAAGGGGTTGCCTTTATCTGGCAGCCGAAAGGAATTTCCGCCTGAGGAACAGGGACTCCTGCAAAAAGAGGGGATCCTTTCAATCGCCTGCATTCCGATTTATGTCGAAACAGATTGGTGGGGGTTCATTGGGTTCGACGATAATAAAACGGAACGCGAGTGGATTAATATCGAAATTGACGCCCTGCGTGCTGCCGCAAACACGCTTGGTACGTCGATTGAAAGGAAATTATCCGAAGAAGCGCTGTTCCGTAGTGAGGTCAGTTATCGTGGCCTTTTCAATGCGGTGCAGGATGCGATCTTTATTCAAGACGAGATCGGACATTTTCTTGATGTCAACGAGGGGGCAGTTCAAATGTATGGGTATCCAAAGGAATTCTTTATTGGACGAACACTTGAATCGCTCGGCGCCCCTCAAAAAACCGATTCCAAAAAAATCGCCCAAGCCATTCAACTTGCCTTCGTAGGCAAGCTACAACAATTTGAGTTTTGGGGGCAGCGAAGCAGCGGGGAAATCTTCCCCAAGGATATCCGCTTATTTAAAGGGGCATATTTCGGAAAGGAAGCCATCATTGCTGTGGCGCAGGATATTACAACACGGAAGCTGGACGAAGAAGCCCTGCACAAACAATTCAGGGAATTGAGTATCCTTCATCTGGCTGCTCTGACACAATCCACTGCCACGGATTCAGATAAATTAATCCAGCAAACTACAGACATTATTGGAGACGCCCTATATTCGGATAATTGCGGATTTCTTTTGCTTAACGAACAAAAAGACACGTTGATGCCGCACTTTTCCTATCGAGGCACGAACACCGAAAATGTTGGCGTCAGCCTGCCAGTTACACAGGGTATTAGTGGAAAGGTTATCGCCACAAGGCGTCCTGTCCGTGTAAGTGATGTTTTATACGACCCTTCCTACTTTGCAATCGCCTCAGGCACACGTTCGGAGCTTTGCGTGCCCATCATCAGCGGGGCAAGGATATTCGGCGTCTTGAATGTGGAAAGCAACAAACCGGGCACCTTCACGGAAAGGGACGAAAGACTCCTGAACACAATTGCCGGGGGGTTGGCGAATGCCCTGGAGAGAATCCAGCTTTTCGAGGCGGAAAAGAAGCGTCGCCTCGAAGCGGAGTTCATCCGCGAAGCTACCTTGGAATTAACATCCAATTTCGAACTGGACAGGCTTTTTGAAAACATATTCAGTTCACTCGCAAAACTGATAAGTTATGACAGCGCATCCATTGAGTTGATCGACCAGGGACATATCGAAATCGTTGCTGGAAAAAATATCCCGAAAGAACTTGTTGGCAAAAAATACGAGGCGGATCTGGATAGATGGGGCGGAGAGGAAAACTTCCGCGAGCCGAAAATTATTTTTGACATAAAGCAGGATGAAAGATTCGTAAAATTTGAACCAACGAATTACATCCATGGGTGGATGGGCATTCCCCTGCTTGCCCAAGGCAGGATAATCGGCTTTCTAAATCTGGACAGCCGCACGCCGGGCTTTTTCACCAACGATCACGCCGCCATCGCGCAGACGTTTGCAAACCAGGTTGCAATCGCCATTGAGAAAACCCGCCTGTTCGAGCTTGCACAGCGCCGCCGCAAAGAGGCGGAAAACCTCAGCCTGGCCACCTCTTCGCTTGCAAACACATTGGATATTAAAAACCTGCTCGAAAATATATTGGACTGGTTAAAAATCCTTGCCCCCTACGACAGTGCATCCATCATGCTAAAGCAGCAGGACACACTGGAACTTGCGGGAAACCGTAATCTTCCAATACAGTTCAAAACCGGTCAGGTCTTCCCCATGACAGAAAAATGGAAAGAGGTGGCCGCAGCCCGAAAAACACTTGTAATCGAGGATGTTCAAAAAGACAGCCGCTTTGAAAAATGGGAGGGCACGGAATACATCCACGGGTGGATGTCTGTCCCAATGTTTATACAGGATTCGCTCATTGGCTTTATCAATCTCGATAGCAAAACCCGTGGCGCATTCACAAGCGAACACGCCAACCTGGTACGGACCTTCGCAAATCAGGCCGCAACCGCCATCGAAAAATCAAGACTTTTCAACCTGGAAAAGAAACGACGCGGGACCGCCGAAACGCTCATGCGCGCTACAACCGAACTTACCAATTTACTCGACCTTCCTTCTCTACACACAGCCATTCTCGAATGGCTATACAAGATCGCTCCGTATGACAGCGCATCCATCCTGGAAATAGAGGGCCATCATGTTCGCATTACAGCCGCACAGGGATTACCCAATAAAGAGAATGTATTGAATCAATTATTCCCGGCGGATAACATCCTTTGCAGACTCATTAATGAAACCGGCCAGGCTTTGATAATTAATGATTGCAAAGAGGACGTGCGTTTTGAAAACTGGGGAGACTCGCAACACGTGCGCGGTTGGATGGGCGTCCCGCTCATTTCCCGCGGACAGGTGATCGGCTACCTGACGGTTGACAGCCGCACCCCCAACGCCTTCAGTCAGGATGATGCGGTTGCCGCGCAGACCTTTGCACACCAGGCCGCCACATCCCTTGAAAATACACGGCTTTATATCGAAACACGGCAAAGGCTCGAAGAGCTTGAAATGGTGAACCGCGTTTCATTCGCTCTTCGCGCCGCAAAAGACACCCAGGAAATGCTTCCCATTCTCTTGAACGAGATTAAGGCGAGCATCCAAACCGATGCGGCCACCATATTACTCTATGATCCCGAAATCGATGCGCTCACCCCACATGCAACAAGCGGCTGGCTGGCAAACCTGCCAAAAACCACCTTTAAGCCGGGTGAAGGCATCATCGGAAAAGTTTATTCCAGTGGAACCATTCACTTCAGCCCTGAATTCATCAGTGACCCGATGGCACATCCCGAAAATGCGGATTTCTTTGGAGAAGGCTGGGGCGGGCTTGCCGTCCCGATCCGCACAGCCAGTGAAACGATTGGCGTCATTATTGTGGCCATTCAAAAACCAAGACAAATTGAATTTCACCAGGCACGCTTGCTCACTACGCTGGCGGACATTGCGGGCAACGCCATCTATCGCTCCAGTCTTTTCCAACAAAGTGAGAGGCAGATCCGCCGCCTCACCACGCTGCGGGAAATAGATACCGCCATCACCTCCAGTCTCGACTTACGCATCACGTTGGATATTTTGACAGAACACCTTACAGCCAAAATGGGCGTAAGCGCGGCCCGCATCCTTGTCTACAATCCAAACAGCCAGATGCTGGATATCTTCACCGCTGCCGGGTTCAATAACCCAGCCGCATCACGCCAGCCGATCAGCATCGGCGATGGATTAACCAGCCAAATCCTCCTGAGCCGCAGGGAATTGTTCATCAAAAATATCAAGGAAGAAACTGAACTGCTGATTTCAGAGCATTTATCCAATGAAGGCTTTAGGAGTTATTACGCCCTCCCGCTTTTCAGCAAAGGTGCCACACGAGGTGTTGTTGAAACATACTTCAAAGACATCTTTACACCCACAACAGACTGGAAGGATTTCATAAAAACCCTCGCCGGGCAGGCCACCATCGCGATTGACAATGCGCAATTGTTTGAAAACCTCCAGCGCACAAACCAGGAACTTTCCCTCGCATACGACACCACGCTGGAGGGCTGGGGCAAAGCTCTTGAACTGCGCGATAAAGAGACTCAGGGACATACCCAGCGCGTCACCAACCTGACCCTGGAACTGGCTCGGCAAATGGGCATTCCCGAGTCTGAAATCACTCACATCCGCCGCGGCGCATTGCTGCACGACATTGGCAAAATGGGCGTACCCGACAACATCCTTCACAAGCCGGGCAAACTTACTAATCAAGAAATGGCCGAGATGAGAAAACATCCGCAATATGCGTATGATCTGCTCTCCCCCATCACTTATCTGCGCCCCACACTGGACATTGCCTACTGCCATCACGAATGGTGGGATGGAAGCGGATACCCACGTAAATTAAAAGGCGAAGAGATTCCACTCTCTGCGCGCATCTTCGCCATTGTGGACGTGTGGGATGCCCTGCTCTCAGACCGCCCTTATCGTAATGCCTGGTCTGAGGTGGATGTAATGAACTATATTCACAACCTTTCCGGCAAACAATTTGACCCGCAAATTGTGGTCGAATTTCAAAAAATGATCGCATCGAAATCAAATGCCGCTCCTGCGAATTTGCCGAACCAAGCAGGAAAAGTTCCAAAAAAGAAAACAACCATCAAAACAAAAAAGAAGCGGTGATTTGATCACCGCTTCTTTTTCATAATCAGTAGATCACGAAAAACCCTGGAATCGGGCAGCTTGCTGCCCAAAATTCCCATCAGCACCCACAGGGCAAGTGAGCTGATGGAGTCCAGAATCGTGATCTACTGATAATTTATTTCACGCGTAAAAATCGCCGTTTGCCAACCTGCAAAACACCGGGGTGTGGAAAGACAGCATCGCCGCGCTCCAGCACTTCCCCATCCAGGCGCACGCCCTTCTGGTCGATCAAAGCGCGGGCCTTGCTTTTGCTCTCTGACAGTTTTGCCGCCAAAATAACATCCACCACGGTCTGGCCGGGCTGCAAGTCAAACTCCGGCATTTCATCGGGAATTTCCTTCTGCTGAAAAGTCTTGACAAAGTTATCCTGGGCAGCTTTTGCCTCATCGTCGCTGTAGAAAATGCCGGTGATCTCGCTTGCCATTTTCATCTTTGCATCGCGCGGATGCAGCGCACCCGAAGCTACGTCCTTTTCGATCTTCTCGATCTCCTGCGGACTCCAGCGTGTGACAAGCCGCATGTACACGCCCATCGCCGAATCTGGCACGGACATTAACTTGCCGAACATATCGTTCGCGCCGGTATTGATCGGCACAATGTTGCCCGTAGATTTGGACATTCTCTGCGCACCATCCGTGCCAGGCAAAATGCCCGTGATAATGCCCACCAAGGGTTTTTGTCCCAACGCTTCCTGCAATTTGCGCCCGGCCACGATGATATTAAACAACTGATCCGAGCCGCCGACTTGAATATCCGTCTGCATGGCAACAGCATCGTAGCCTTGCATCAGAGCGTAAAACGTCTCATGCAGGTAGATTGGTTCGCCTTTTTCCAGCCGGTTTGCAAAATTATCGCGCGCTAAAAATTGCTGCACCGTGAAGTTCTGCCCCAGGCGAATCAAATCCACCAGGTTGAGCTTGGACAACCACTCCCCGTTGTAGCGAACTTTCGTCTTATTACGATCCAACACGCGGAAGGCTTGTTCAGCGTAGGTCAATGCGTTTTCGGCCACCTTCTCCTCGGTCAGGATCGGACGCGCTTTATTTTTATCCGAGGGATCACCCACCAATGCGGTGTAACTTCCAATGAGGAAAGTCACGTCATGTCCCAAATCCTGAAACTGACGAAGTTTGCGCATGGAAATGGTATGCCCCAAATGCAGATCTGTGGAGGTGGGGTCGTACCCGCAGTAGACGCGCAAAGGCCGCCCCTCTTTTTCGGCAAGGAGCAGACGTTCGCGAAGTTCAGCGGTCATGGCTTTCTTCAAATCTTCATCGCCATATTCCGTGCCTTGCATCAATAATTCAACTTGTTCTTCGATGTTCATAACCGTCTCCTAAACCCCAACGGTTTAAAAAACCGTTAGGGTTGCATGATGAATTGGCAAACAAAAACGCGCCCGCGATAGTTAGGGCGCGTTGATAGCACACTACCGCAGGAAATTAAGGGGCAGTGTAATAATAGCTTTTGTTGGTGAAAGTTTTGCCAGACATGCCGCTATTATACAACAGGATTTTTATTGCGACAAATTAAACGAAAAACTCCACGGGCCTTTCACCGCATAGAACTCATCGCTGTATACAATCTGCTCGGCTTGTTCCTGCGTCATCTCCGGCGGAATGCTGAGGATCTGCATGGTGAGCAGGCCATTCACATCCACGCAATCCAACACAATGCCGATGCCGCGTTCAAGCATGGCTTGCTGAATTTTTGGCATATACACAGAACAATATTCGCCTTCGCGCGGAGTGGCCGCAATCGAATCGATCACGATGGTGGCATTCGTCAGATCGGCATCGGGCGGGACAACAAAGGTCAATGTGTCGCAGCGAAAACCCGCCTGGCCTCCAACGGGTTCCTGCAAACTCACCAGCGTTGTGCCGTATTCCTGCAAAACTGTTCCGCCGTAATTTAAACTCGCCGACCAGATCGACCAGTCGGAAGTATCGGGCAGGGTAAAACAAACATCTGCGTTCACATTTTTTCCCTCCACCGATGCGCGTTCCATGCGGACTTCAAATCCGTTTGCCGTTTGATTCGGAGCGGCCAACTCCGCCTGCGCACTCGGATACGAGGCAGGGTCAATGTAGGGTGTGGCGCTTGCAAGAATTTGTGGCAGCACAACGGCCGGTTCCTGCGCGGCGGGCGCACAGGCAGTGATAAATACCAGCAACAATGGGATTAACTTCTTCATGGATTTTTTTCTCCTTAAATATTAACCTAACAGATCGGCCAGCGCTTCGCGCGGACCTGGAAACTGGAACCGGTACCCAGACTCGGTCAGCCGTTTGGGCTGGGAAAACCGACCTTCCAAAATCAAGACGCTCATTTCCCCTAAAAGGGTCCGCAACAAGAAGGCTGGAGTTGGGAACCAATAGGGGCGGTGCATCACTTTTGCAAGAATGCGGTTAAATTCCGTGTTGGATGTGGGCGTGGGCGCAACCAGATTATACACATCACGCGCATTTTCGTTTGCGATCAAATGCCGCACTCCCCCAACCCAGTCGTTGATGTGGATCCACGGTACGGCATGTTTACCGGAGCCAAGCGGACCGCCAACAAATAATTTGACGGGAAGCGCCATCAGCGAGAATAAGCCGCCCGCTTTGGCAAGCACAGGCGCCGAGCGAATCACAACGCGGCGCACGCCCAATTCTTCAACAGACTCGGTCGCGGCCTC